>NZ_JBFOFG010000003.1:0-323967 GCF_040887165.1 Enterococcus sp. C65
AGTGGTTAACGCACCGGATTGTGGCTCCGGCATTCGTGGGTTCGATTCCCATCATTCGCCCTTTCTTATTGGGGTATAGCCAAGCGGTAAGGCAAGGGACTTTGACTCCCTCATGCGTTGGTTCGAATCCAGCTACCCCAGTTTTTTTACGCCGGCGTGGCGGAATTGGCAGACGCGCTGGACTCAAAATCCAGTGCCCGTTAAGGGCGTGCCGGTTCGACCCCGGCCGCCGGTATCATAATGAACCCCTAATGTGTCTTACATTAGGGGTTTTCTTTTTGGTCTCTTTGTTAAATGATGTTGATAAAGAGAAATCTTAGAATCATTTGGACAGAAAGAAGAAAATTTCGGCTCTTTGTCAATAAGAACTGATGCGTGGTGTTAAAAAAAATCTGAGACAGAATGAGGTTCATTCTGTCTCAGATTTTTTTGTTATAGAGCCATTTTCTTTTTGAAGCGGACTATTGTCCTACTCTCTATACAGAAAATCATTCCACATCATGAAAAGAACCGTACCTACTGCCGTATAAGAAGCTAAAATGAATAGAGGTAATGAAGATGAAGAAAACGTTTTTCTATCTGATGATTTTTATGAGTTGCTATCGCTACTGCAAAGAGCAGAAAATAGTCATTATCATGGGTGAGGGTTCTACAGGGATTCAAACGTTAGATAGCCTATGATTTTTCTGGCTTCTAGGTATAGTGAAAGTCGTTTTTACCCACTCATCTGTGTTTGAAATGATTCATCTAATCAAACTGAGTAAAGAAAATACAATAATGGTAATCATCTAATTAAAAAAATAGGGATCTATCTATTGTTTTTTTGAATACCTCAATAGTTTAAAATTGCTCCCACTCTATACAATTATGAATTAAATGAATTGGACTTTAGTCTAATGTTTTTTACATTAATCAATACTATAATTAATATAGTATTGTGGATTTAAGAAATTAAAGAGGAAAGAGAAAATATAGATGTTAGAGTTAATTATCTCCAATTTTTTTTTGTACATATTCTATTTTTATTTCTAGCCTATTAAAGTCAAATTTGCTTGTTGGAGGGATTATGGATAATAAGAATCAAAAACTATTTATTGCTCAGTTTATTGCAACAATTTGTGTTGTTGTTATTCATTGTGGAACCATTACTAATCACCCGATAGTGCATTTTTTTCTAAAAAGTATGGTTTGTCGTATTGCTGTTCCATTCCTTTTTGTAAATAATGCATATTTCTTTCGGATAAATAGTAAGAGGGAAGGCTATTCGAAGATGTGGCTAAGAAGAATAGTACGTCTATATACTATAGTGTTTTTGCTGTACATTCCGTTTGGTGTTCAACTGTTACAAGATACAGTTGATATTCAGTGGAATTTATGGTCAATATTATTGGCATTGGTAGTTAGTTTCCTATATACTGGAAGCTTCTATCACTTATGGTATTTTCCTGCTTTGATAAGTTCATTAGCTATAGTTAAATATATGTTTCAAAGATTTAGATATAAATGGATTTTTCTGGTTTGCTTTTTATTTTTTTCTGTTGGTTCCCTTGAAACGTATTCCTTATTTATATCAAATCCAATGGTCATATCAGTTATGGAAAAATACTTTAATATTTTTTTTACTACAAGAAATGGGTTATTCTTTAGTCCACTCTTTATTTCCATAGGATTTGTTTTGGCTGATAATGTACATAATTTAGAAAAGCATCGAAAGTTATTAATATATGGACTAGTCGCTGCGTGTTTTTTAGGAGGAGTCGAAGGGATAATCACATTTTATAATCAAGGAATCGATAAGAATTTTATGTATTTCACAATCCCTTTTATTTTTAGTTTGTATGGACTGCTGGTTATTTCTAAAAGTAAAATCAAAAGTTTTGAAAATTTAAACTCCTATAGTAAGAATATATTCTTGTTTCATATGATACCTATTCAAATTTTTAATATGAGGCATGGCGAAATAACACCTATAAATGGATTATTCCGCTTGATGTTAGGGGTGTTTGTTCCAATAAGCATTGTTTTGTTTTACAATAAAATTGTGAAACAAATATCAATTTTTTACAAAATTAAAATGTGAGATGAATTGATGCAGCATATTTGTTTGATTATGCTGAATTAGGATTTAAGTCAGCAATCTTGTTTTGAAATAAATCATCTAGTTAAACTGAACTAAGAAAATACGAGATGGGTAATCATCTAATTAAAATAATCAGGGTTCTAGCTAAACCCCAGCCTTCGGGTATCATAGAACTTCTAATGGATCTTACATTAGGGGTTTTCTTTTTGATCTCTTTGTCAAATGATGTTGGTAAAGAGAAATCTTAGAATCATTTGGACAGAAAGAAGAAAATTTCTTTCTGTTCTTTTTATTTGGTTAAAATAGTATTACCAGGACAGATAGTATTCTAGTATCTCTAAAAACGAATAAACGGTGTTCAAACATCAGCTCCTTGAAATAAGCCTGAATTTTTCAAAACATGAGGAGCTGTTTCAAAAAATTCTTTCTTATTGTCATCAGAGCTACCCGATGTTTTCACGACCTCTGATTCACGGTGTTCAAAGAGCTGACCTTCGGCGATAAGTCAAAAAATCTCAAAACATGAGGAGCTATTTCGAGATTTTCATCCTTAATGCTCCTGCGATTACTCGTCGCAGTTTTTACTTGGTGAGCGCTCAGGTCAAGACATTCTTTTCACAACCTCATGAAATAATGAGGGAGAAGTAAGAAGTAGTTAGTCTCTAAGGATAAACGATCGCCTGTGATAGCTGGGTTATTAATAGGTAGTATGATAAAGTATGAGTAACATATAAAGGATGGTGAATCATATGAAAGTTTTTAAGTTTCTCGTTAAAATGTTCTTAGCTATAGTAATTCCTGCTTATGCCACTTATGGTTTGTTATCTGATAGGAATAAGTCAGACAGTAAGAAATCAAAACGCACTTAGATTGATTTGATGATTTTATTCGTTGTACCCTGATCCAGGGGAATCGAAAAGCTAAAAAGGAGCAAACATCAATTTTTCATACTGCAAATCAGTCTATCTTCATTTTTCTTTTAGCTTTTTTCCTAAAATCATCTGAGCTGATAGATGAAAGCTTAAAGGAGCAAAACTATCAGAGGATGGAATGATTGTCGAACTTTATTTTTGACCTTATTAATATATAATAATGTAAAGGTATTCATTGGAAGGTGAGTTAAAATGAAGAATATTATTGAGTATAAGATACCCTTTAGTTCTAAAAATATTGAAATACAAGTCAGAGAATTTTTGAATTATTATGGGAAAGATAAAACCGTCTTTCACTCGTATGAAGTAGCCAACAAGGCGAAAGAACTTGCAGAAAAGTTTAACGTACCAAAAGATAAAGCCTATCTTGCTGGTTTGTTACATGATATTAGCGTAGTCATTCCTGATGATGAAAGGATAGAACTACAAAAGAGTTTAGGGGAGGAAGTTCTAAAAGAAGAAGAGAAACTACCTATGATTCTCCACCAAAAACAATCAGTATGTATAGCAAAAGAACTATTCAATATCAAGGATAGAGAAATATTATCAGCTATTGAATGTCATACAACGCTTAAAAAAAATGCTTCTAGTTTAGATAAAGTTGTTTTCATTGCAGATAAGATTAAATGGGATAGAGACCATAGTGCTCCTTATTTAAAACAATTGAACAAAGCTTTAGACATCTCTTTAGATCAAGGGTGTAAAACCTATATTGAGTGGGCTTTAACGGATATTTTCGTTTTACATCCTTGGTTAAAAGACGCAATGTGTGACTTAGGAATGTGAGTTTATGGGAAATTTCTATTTGGTTCAATAAAGAATTTGTGCTTTTTTATGATTATATTTTCGTCAGTTAATTTTATAGAGAGATTACTATTTTTTATGTCGAATGAGTGCAATCACCGATGAGGACTAGACAAACGGTTATTCTCAAAGCAGTAAAAGACATACACAATTTTACTTAGTAGTTTGGCGTGATCAAATAAGTTCTTTCAGATTGATGGGGTGAATAACTTCATCTTAGCGGTAGTGTGGTAGTTTTTTATAAAAAAATCAGGACCGATAGAATACTCTATCCGTCCTACAATGGTTGAGTGTTCGTCTGGTATAGAGATTAAAAGGTGAGTGTCCTAGACTTAACATGTTTTACTAGATCTGCTTTAAATGAAAGCAGAAGAAGTTGTCTACTGAGATCACTATACAATTTATTCTGATAATGGAATCAGATTCATTTCTTCATGATAAGACATTTCCCAAAAAAGATACTCAAATTCCAAACTTGATATAAAAATTTGTTTTATTTTTTGTTGGTCCTTCGCACTTTTCATTTCGACTAATTCATCCAACAGGTCAAACATCCACTCAAATGATTTTTCAAAACTAGGATCTGCATATAAATCAATCCAGGAGCGATAGGGGTTCTTTTCTAAACTAGATTGATATCGTTTTTTTAAACGACTCGCATAATCGTAATAGGTCCAAGCACATGGAAGGATAGCTGCGATGATTTCAGCGACACCTCCACTATGGCCGATCGCTAGCATATTTGTTGTATAAGAGCGATTGTAAAAAGAAGGTTGTACGGTGTTAAATTCTTCTTTTTCAATAGCATAATCCAACATATATTGGCGATGTAAGTCAAGTTCTGTTGCTAGAATACTGTATTGTGCTTCAACAAAATGAAATAATTGATGTTCATTGTCTGATTTGGTGGCAGCTAATGCGAATACTTTAGCATATTCAAATAAATACAAGTAATCTTGTAGTAAATAAAATTGAAATGTCTTTTTAGCAAGAATACCTTTTCCTAATTCTTGAATAAATGGATGATTAAATCCTTTTTCCCAGCTGTCATAAGCTTCGATTTTTAAATTTTTTGAAAATGACATTGATTTACCTCCCAATCGTCTGATCAATCAATCCTAAAAGTTCCTGACTGGCTTTTTTGATATCTTTTTTTGACAAAATAGCAGATACGACAGCAAAACCTTGAATGGGAAGTGAGTGAAAAGCTGGGATTGTTTGCTGATTGATTCCACCGATCACAATGATTGGAAGCGAGATTTGCGCACAGATTTTTTCTAATTCTTCAGTTGTGACATGTATTGCATCTGGTTTGGTATCTGTAGGAAACATTGCACCGACTCCTAGATAATCCGCACCATTTTTTTCTGCTTCGATGGCTTCTTCAACCGTTTGTACTGAAACACCGATTAGTTTATCTGGTCCAAGATGCTTACGAGCTATATTTATAGGTAAGTCATTTTGACCTATATGGAGACCGTCTGCATCACATGCCAGAGCAATATCAAGGCGGTCATTGATGATCAAGGGAACGTTATATCTTTTGGTTAATCGCTTTATCTGTATGGCTTCTTCGTAAAACTTTCTAGAATCTAACTGTTTTTCTCGGAGTTGAACAGCAGTAACGCCTCCTTCAAGTGCTTGTGAGACAGCTTCTAGCAGTGTATTGGTAGTGAACAAGAGTGGATCTGTTACTAGGTAGAGCCGGTAATCAATCATCGAATGCAATATAGTCACCTCGTTCTGATAAGGTTTGATCCGTTAGTTTACTTATTTCATCTATTAAATGGGTGCGTAAACTACCTGTTCCTTTGGTTTTTGCCTTTTCAAAAGCTAATTCACCAGCAACACCCATTGCAATCACGCTACTTACGGCTGCTTCAAAAAAATCATCGGAATAACCACCACAAAAAGTAGCAATTAGAGAATCTAACATACAACCAGTACCAGTAACATGGCGCATTGCAGCACAACCATTTTTTACCTGCATCGTTCGAACACCATCTGAAACGATATCGATTGCGCCGGTTATGACGATGATACAGTGAAAAGAAGAAGCTAGTGTTCGTGCAATATTGATGACTTCAGTTTCTTTTTTTTGATTCACAAGCGAAGTGTCTACTCCTTTAGCTGAAGTTTGAATACCTGCTAGACAAAGGATTTCTGAATAATTTCCACGAATGACTGTAAAATGGATACTGTTTAATAACTTTTTAGTCACATCCATACGAAATTGAGAAATACCCACACCGACTGGATCGAATATGACCGGAATTCCATGCTTGTTCGCTTCTTTGCCAGCAAGAATCATCGAATCAACGGTTTGTTCATTCAAGGTTCCTATATTGAGAACGAGTGCATCCGTTTTAGCTGTTATTTCTGCTACTTCTTGAATCGCATCAGCCATTATCGGAGAACCACCAATAGCTAAAGTAATATTGGCACAATCATTGACTGTTACATAGTTCGTCAGATGGTGAACCAACGGATTGCATGCACGAATCTGTTGGATAATCGTTTCGAATGATGACATAAAATTACTCCTCTTCAACGGTATTTTGGTAAAGCGAGTAGAAATGATTCGTAGGACCATGTCCTTGACCGATCGCCAACGAATGTTGGATTGCAAGTGTAACGTATTTCTTTGCTTCACAGACAGCCTGCTCTAAAGATTTTCCTAGAGCTAATTCAGAAGCAATAGCAGAAGATAACGTACACCCTGTCCCATGAGTATTTTTGGTTTCGATTCGTTCTGCAGTAAAGTGATAGAATTTATTTCCATCAAAGAGCACATCAGTAGCTTCGCCAGATTTATGCCCACCTTTGATTAAAACAGCTGTTCCGCTATTTTCGTAGATGGTTCGTCCGACTTGTTCCATATCTGCTATTGATGAGATCGTACATTGAGCAATTTTTTCTGCTTCTGGGATATTAGGTGTAATCAAGTTAGCTAAGGGAAGAACCGTCTGAATCAGTGTATCAATCGCAGTTGGCTCCATCAACGCATTGCCGTTTTTAGCGTACATCACTGGGTCTAAAACAATATTTTGTGGTTGCCATTTTTTTAAACTTTCAGTCACTGCAAGCATTGTTTCTTGGCTAGAAAGCATCCCAATTTTTACGGCATCGGGAAAAATGTCTTCAAAAACCGCATCCATTTGATCTTTGATGATTTGAGGGGAAATATCTTGGTAGGTCAATACACGAACCGTATTTTCAGCTACGACTGAGGTGATAACCGACATTCCATACACTCGATGAGCAGAAAAAGTCTTTAAATCGGCTTGTATACCCGCGCCACCACTACAATCTGATCCTGCAATACTAAGCACTTTTTTCATCTGTAATCCTCCTTAAAATAGAAAAAGACATTCCCCTAGAAAGAAGAATGTCTTGTTTGTTTTGATTTCGCATCAACAAAAAGGACATTTGCTCCCTACGCTGGTATCAACCAAACAGGTTCAAAGGGTCAGGTTTTACCTTCTCAACGCAACAGCGTCCCCCTGCAAACAAAATCATATTTTATTACTTTTTAATCATAGCGGAAATAGTTAGGAGATTCAAGAGCAGATAAAGGAAACAGGTGAGAAACGGAATTGCTCTTACGTAACTTCCGTTTTTGTCATTGCTAAATATCCATATGGATCAAGTGATCCGCAATGGTGTCGGTAGTAATGATGGAGTCAATCAGTTGATTTTTACAAGCATAATAGATTCCTTGCCATTTCGCATCATCATAAGCAATAGCGATGGTTTCAGGAATCGCTTTAAGCTCTTCAAGACTTAAACCAACCACATGCTTATTGATTGGATGATTTACTTCTTGACCATCTTTATCATAAAAACGGGAGTTGATGTCCCCAACTGCACCAATCCCTCTTAATTGTGCCATTTCTTTTTTATTAGTATACCCGATTTCTTCCATCGTGTTGAAATGATCAGGGGAGGAGATACCGACAAGTGCTAATTCGACTTTTTTGGCTTCAGATAGAATTTTATCAATGTAGATATTACCTTCAAATTCTTGACGGATTATCTCATTAGAAACCAGTGCTGGAGTGTAAAGATATTTTGAAGAACCACGCGTCTTTCGAGCAAATTCATGGCAAAGTTGATTGGAGTGGATATCAAAATGATCATATCCCATGCCGCCGATTAATGGAATGAATGTTGTATCAGGATAATTCTCAAATGGAAATTGAGTAACTAAGCTTTTGATTGACTTTCCCCATGAAATCCCGATTGTTTTCGTAGCTGCAATCTTATCTTTTAAAGAAATTGATGCAATTTGTCCAACCATTTTCTCGATTTCTGGATAAGATAGATTCGTTGTGTCCACCACTTTAACAAAAGATAAGGCAAATTTTTTCTCTAGTTCGGTTTCTAATTCAATGGCATAGATATTTTCACTATTAATAAAAAATTCAATGAAACCTGCTTTTCGAGCATCAATTAACCATTTAGAAATGAGTGAACGAGAGACTCCCATTTTCTTAGCAATCTGTGCTTGTGTCAGACCTTCTTTATAATATAAAGTTGCTACTTTCACCATGTTTCTTTCTTCAGACTTACTCATTTTTTCCTCCAATTGATCGTTTAACTCCAGTTATTCACTTCACTTAAATAGATCAAGTCGATCGGGTAATCATAACTGTCATACATTTAATAAAAAACATTTCCATTTTTAGTGTACTTTATTTTTTCGAAAAAATCAATTGACATTAATTTTGTCAAATGATATATTCTTGGTGTGGTATCATATGACAAATGAATTGTCTTTTGATAAAAGCGCGCAATTTGATCTTAAAAGGAGGAATGGGATTTGAATTTTCTGGTGAAGTTGTCAGATGGCTTTATGGGAATGTTTCAAGCTGGAGCAGATACTTTTGTTGGATTTTTAACGACGATCGTTCCGCTGTTGATTTCTTTGATTCTTTTTGTAAACGCTCTAATAAAAATTATCGGAGAAAAAAGAGTATTTGGATTCATGCAACGATGTACGAAATTCACGTTATTACGCTATACATTGATTCCGTTTTTAGCGTGTTTCTTTTTAACAAATCCAATGTGTTATACATTTGGACGATTTTTAAAAGAAGAACACAAGGCAGCTTACTATGATGCAACGGTTTCAATGCTTCATCCCATCGTGGGATTATTTCCTCATGCAAATTCAGCTGAACTATTTGTTTATCTTGGTGTGGCAGCTGGCTTTGGTAAAGTGGGAAATCAAAGTGAATTAGGTCTAAGGTATTTATTAGCTGCTTTTATGATTATCTTAGTACGAGGAATCATTACAGAAAAAATTGCTCGTTTCTTAACACAAAGAGAAGCAAAAAAAACAACAGAAGCATAGACGAAACTGAGAATGGAGGTAGAGATGGAAGCGAAAAAACTAATTATCCATAAAGGAAATGGTGGCTGGGGAGGACCATTAACCATTCCGTTAAATGATGAACGTAAAAAGTACGTTATCAGCGTAACCGGTGGGGGTATTCATCCCGTCGCTGAAAAGATTGCGGAATTAGCTGGGGTAACAGCGGTTGATGCATTTAAAAATCCAGTGGAAAAAGAAGAAACCTTGTGTGCAGTCATTGATTGTGGCGGAACAGCACGCTGTGGAACGTATCCAAGAATGAAGATCCCAACAATCAACGTAAAATTGCAAGCGCCTTCTGGGCCGTTGGCGAAATTTATGACAGAAGATATTTTTGTTTCAGGAACAACGATTACAAACATAGAAATTATTAGTGAGAGCGAAGCTGCACAAGTACATAATAAAGAAGATAAGAATGAAAAAACATCAAATATCAACACAAATAAACCGGAAACAACTACAGAAATAACAAAAGAAACCACTGAAAAGAAAAATCATAGCAATAAAAAAGGTGGGGTTTTTGGCTTGATCGATACCATCGGACGTGGTGCGGGGAGCTTTATCAATATCATGTATCAAGCAGGGCGTGAAACGATCGATACCGTGCTAACAAATATTATTCCATTTATGGCTTTTGTTGCAACTTTGATTGGTATTATCAACTATACAGGAATTGGGGATATTATTGCGAAGTTTTTGTCACCTTTAGGCGGTAGCTTACTTGGCTTAGTTCTATTAGGTGCTATTACTAGTTTGCCGTTTTTATCTCCTTTATTAGCACCAGGGGCGGTGATTGCTTCGGTGATTGGTTTATTGATCGGAACAGAGATCGCTAATGGTACAATCCCGCCACATTACGCTCTACCAGCACTGTTTGCTATCAATTCACAAGTTGGCTGTGATTTTGCACCCGTAGGAATGACTTTGGGAGAAGCAAAACCAGAAACGATTTCTAATGGTGTGCCAGCTGTGTTGTTTTCGCGAATTTTAACTGGTCCGATCGCAGTTATCATTGCGTATGCCTTTTCAATTGGATTATAGAATAGGAGTGGGAAAATGCAACCTAAAAACATAACGTTTGGCTATTTAGCTGAGAAGAAGAATGCAAAGATCAAGGAAATGCCGATGCCTGAATTGGCAGAAGATGAATTGTTAGTAAAACAAGAAGCTTGTAACATTTGTACAACTGACTATCAACAATGGTTAGGACTTAGAGAGCATCAAGGCTATCCTATGGCTGGCGGACATGAATGTTCAGGAATTGTCATAGCAAAAGGCAAAGCTGTCGGCGATACCTACCAGATCGGCGATCGAGTCAGTGTACTTTATGATTATTGTGGTTACTGTGATGAGTGTAAATTTGGTGAAATTACGAATTGTGAAAACAAACGGCAATTTGGAAAGAATTATTCAAAAGAATTTTATGGGATTTTTGGATTTGCGAATTATTTTGTTCGTAAAGCCAAGAGCTTCGTCAAGATGAGACCAACTTTATCTGCCTCAGAAGCTGCTTTTGTCGAACCCTTATCCTCCGTCGTTCAAAATATGAAAAAATTACGAATAGTGCCTGGGAAAGAAACGATCGTGATCATCGGTGGAGGAACAATGGGACTTCTTAATGGACTAACAGCACGAGCAATGGGCGCAAGGGTCATTATTTCTGAGGTCATGCCTAAAAAGTTAGCTCTGATCAAGGAATTAGGGTTTGAAGCGATTGATGCAAGTCAAACCGATCCAGTCCAAAAAGTCAAAGAACTCACAAATGGGAGAGGGGCTGACAGCGTTATTGTCGCAGTTGGATCAACTTTGGCGATGAATCAATCCCTTGAGATGGTGAAAGAAAAAGATGGGAAAATCTCGATTTATGCTGCGGGTTATCCAGCGCCTGAAATGGCTATCCAGCCAAATACGATTCATTATATGCGTCTCGAAGTGATCGGTACGTATGCTTCCACATTAGAAGATTTTTATGACGCAGCTACACTCCTAAATGAAGGGCGTGTCGATGTATCAAAATTGATCGAAACCAAAATTCCATTAATGGATATTCAAAAAGCATTCGAGATCGCTAGTACCCCAGGAAGCTACCGGGTATCAGTTGTATTAAATGAGGAGGGGAATAAAGAATGATCAAATGTTTAGCAATCGCAGATTTATTTATCAATCGAGAAATGATGGAAGAAGGCTTAAAAGATTTAGCTACAAAAGGAATTTCTGTAGACATCAAAGAATGGCGGCATTCTGATTTAGATAGTCTGCAAAAAGATAATATCAAGATTGAAAAACATGGGTGTGATGCAGTCGAATTACCAGAGTATCTCTTAGAAAATATTGAAGAGTATCAGTGGATCATTACTCAATTTGCACCGATTGGTAAAAAAGTGATCGAACGGGCGGAAAATTTGGAATTAGTTGGCGTACTGCGAGCAGGTACAGAAAATGTCGCTGTTAACTATGCCGAAGAAAAAGGCATTGCTGTTTATAATACTCCTGGCAGAAGTAAGACTAGTGTGTCGGAATTTACTGTTGGTTTGATTTTGACAGAAATTCGAAATATCGCACGAGGAAATCAAAAATTAAGAGAGCATCAGTGGCAAAAGTACTATCCTAATGGGCTATTAGCACCTGAATTAAAAGAGTCAACGATTGGTTTAATTGGTTATGGCGAAATTGGCCAACGAGTTGCTCATTTGTTGCGACCTTTTGGATGTAACATTCTTTTCTTTGATGATTATTTTGATGGTACGTCCCCTGATACTCAAGTTAGCTTAGAGGAACTTGTGGAAAAAGCAGATATCTTTTCGATGCATTATCGATTGACTCCTCAAACAAAACATATGATCAATGAGTCGCATTTCAAGAAAATGAAACCTTCTGCTGTTTTCATCAATAGTGCCCGTGCTGGATTAGTCAATGAACAAGATTTGATTCAAGCATTAAGAAACAAAGAGATTACGGGAGCGGCAGTGGATGTTTTTGAACAGGAACCATTACCCGCAGACCATCCTTATCTAACATTAGATAATCTCACGATCACTCCTCATATTGCGGGCTCGACAATTGGTAATTTTGCCAATTCGCCTAAAATATTAGTGAACCGAATCTTTAGAGAATATTTATAAAAAAACATAAAAAATTGAATGAGTGGAGGAAATACATAAGATGACTTTATATGGTGAATTACAATTAAGAGAAAAAACAGGAAATCCAATCAAAGTGGGTGTAATTGGTGCAGGACAAATGGGCAGGGGAATGATTGCACAAATAGCGTCAATTCCAGGGATGATCGTAACAGGGATCAGCGACTTGTCCCTTGATTATGCACAAAAAGCGAAAGAAGCGTATCTAGCTTCGGCAAAAGTTAAAAATGATGTCCTTATTTCAACAGATGCTAAAGAAATTATTCACTCTGATTGGAATGAAGTAATCGTAGATGCTACTGGTGTACCTGAAGCAGGAGCAAAAATTGCGCTTGAAGCGTTATTAGCAAAAAAACATCTTGTCTTATTAAATGTTGAAATCGATATCACTATTGGACCTTTGATGCATAAACTCTATGATTCAGCAGGGTTGATCTATACTGGATCAGATGGCGATGAACCTGCAGCAACCACCGAATTATTTGAATTTGCTTCGTCTATGGGGATGGAAGTCTTAGTTGCGGGAAAAGGGAAGAATAATCAATTGAATATTTCCGCAAATCCGGCAACTGCTGAAAAAGAAGCTCAGAAAAAACAAATGGCTCCTCATATGCTAGCTGCTTTCCAAGATGGAACAAAAACAATGGCTGAAATGAATCTTTTATCAAATGCGATTGGCTATATCCCTGACAAGGTAGGTATGCATGGTTTGAAAGGGGATCTAGATTCTGTCATTACTTCGTTAGATTTAAAAGAAAATGGTGGGGTCTTATCTCAATTTGGTGTAGTGGAATATGTGGATGGTTTAGCGCCAGGCGTCTTTGTTATCGTTAAGGGGCAAAATAGCGAAGTAGCTGAAGAAATGAATTACTTGATGAAGAAAGGGGAACGGGATCATCATATCTTATATCGCCCGTATCATTTAGCAAGTTTAGAAACACCAATTACGATTGCAAAAGCTGTCTTACAACAAGATCATGCCATTGTTCCATTAGGCGCCCCAATTTCAGAAACCGTTGCGGTAGCGAAAAAAGATATTCAACCTGGGGATCATTTAGATGGAATCGGTGGTTTTTGTGTCCGAGGAGTACTTGAGACCCACGAAGAAATGAAGCGAGAGGGACATATCCCGATCGGACTGATCTCTGGAGAAGTAGTAGCAAAACGTTTTATACGGGCGGGTTCTTTCTTAACTGAAGATGACGTTGAACTAGATGCCAGTACCACTGTTTGGCAGTTACGTCATTTACAAGATACGACGTTATCATAGAAGGAGGAGAAAACCATGCACACAACAAAGATTGTTGAGGTTGGTTCTTTAGTGGAAGAATTTGCGGCAGAGTACTTAATGATTCTTTTCGGACAACAGGTACCACCTGAATTAAAAGACATCTGTGTGGTTCATAACAATCATGAAACGGCTAAAAATGTCATCAAAACAGGGGATATACTGACCATCGGCAACCAAGAATATCAAATCAAAGAAGTTGGCAGTGAAGCCAATCATAACTTTGAAACCCTTGGCCATATCTCCATTTATTTCCGCACAGGAGAAAACGAAGTTTTGCCAGGAGCAATCGTTGTAGAGCCTCAAATCTTTCCAGAGTTTGCGATTGGAGATACCATTCGATTTGGAGAATCACAATAAGAAGCTGTTAGTTAGAAATAAATAGATGGAATCACTGTTGTTCGTGAAAAAGAACAAATGAGGTTGGTGGTATATCCTTCGATAAAAACTATACCAGAAATAAAAACTAACTCTGCCTCGTGAAAATTTAGGTAGAGTTAGTTTTTGTTTGATAACAGTTATCGTTTTTTCTTTTTTACAATATACAGTAAAAAGACAATAATGAGGACGAGAGCGAAAATAATACCTCCAGCTAGCCAAAGGAGCCAATTGTTTTGCGGCTCATCCTTTGTAGTAGATATATTTTGTTCATTATAAGTTGCAGCTGTTTTTTGCGAAATAGTAAAATTTATCTTTTGCTGCCAATTGATTTCCTTGTTTTTGACATTCGTCATTAGCTGATAGGTTCCTGGTTCGAATTCTTTTCCTTCTAAAAAAATCAAATAGTCCGTGCCGCTGTTAGGGGCGAACGAAATGGGCTGGGTCCCAGTTAGTACTGGGGTTTGTTGTTGTTCTTTTTTGATCTCATAGTGTATACGAGCACTAGATAGATAAGTAGCATTAGTATTTTCCAAAGTTGCTTTGATGGCATTTCTCTGGTTGATTTGGGTAGGTGCTGCTTTTTTTAGTTCTAAGTTCGGTTGGATTTTGTTTAGTTGTGTTTTAAGTAAGACAGCAATCTCCCGAGAAAAAACATGTTGAATATTTCCTTGTATATCTTTTTTTGGTTCTTCTTGGAGGTAGAGCCCACCCGCAATTACTCCATCAAAATCTTTTTCTGGCATTTTGATGGTTAAAGGAATCTTTTTTTGTTCATGTCCCGCAAGAGTAAACTTTTGCTTATCAACAGAAACAATTTTCTCGATATCAATGGGCAAATTATTAGGACGATCTTGATTTCTACCAGAATATTCAACAACACCTAGTTGATTAGTCTTTGCACGATTAAAGGACGGAATGATCGTGATCTCAGTTTCTTTTAGATTCGTGACTAAGACATTCAAAGTCGATTCCTGTCCAGGTTTTAGTTGTAGATCAAAATAATTGTCGTTTGTTGATGGTGTTGATTCATTGCCTTGCATTTGTGCATCAAAACTTTGTAAGGATTCGCCGTAGACGGTAAGATTTCCCATCAGTAGAAAGAAGAAGGGTAGTATCCAAAACCACTTTTTCACGATCATTCCTCCTTTCTTAGTTGGTTGGACTGGATGAGAAAGTCCAATTTAATGTAGTAGTATATTGTTCGGCTACTTTATTTGTATTCGCTGGAACAGATAAGCTGAATTGATTAATCGCTAGTGCAGTATCGCCCGAGTTTTGACCTGCGGTTGCATCTAAAATCGTAGCATCTTGATTGAATACTTGGATCGCTAATTCATCGTTTTCATAGGCACTGGTAGGGGCTAACCCTAAGTTATTTGTAAGTGCGCCAAAAGATAAATTGAGCTGTGCACCTGATAGCTCAACATCATCCGCTGTTTTGAACTGGTCAGTTTGAGATAACTTGACTGTCCATGTAGCTGCAGGATTTCCTCGGTTGTCTCGAACTGCTACGGTTCCAGTAGTAGGTGTAGAGCCGGTTTGTTCACCTGTAGCAGTAGCAATCCAGTTTTCAGCAGCTGCAGTTTGCAGGGGATGATCCCCAAAGTCTAAATTAGTTGGTATACCGCCAGCATAGTCAAATTCAAGTGCGCCTTCCACATAGGCCACTTCTCCTTGGGTTTGTGAATCAGCAAAAACGAGAGAACTTGAAAACAAGCTGATCCCCAAGACAAAAAAAGATAACGTTTTCTTTTTCATTTCTTCTTCCTCCTAAATAAATTACGGTGTATCCGATAAGAGCCATTCCACCATTGTTTGGTAGGTTCCCTTTGTTTTCAGACTTTCTTTGGGAACCGCTAATGAAAACTGATTGATTGCTAATTGGACTTGACCAGGATCAGTTACACCATTTAATTTGAGTAATGTTTGTTGCGTGCCTATAGATAGAGGGACCATTTGATTAGCAGTACTTGTGATCCCAGTGATAGGAAAGGTAGTTGTTAAATCTGCTGTTGAGATTTGTAATTGGGACGTTAATTGATTGGTTCCGTTTTGCCAAGGACTAAGTTGTTGGACTTTTATTTGCCAATTTTTTACAACTGTCCGTGTATCAGTAATCGAAATTGACCCGGTAGTTACTTGATTGTTATTGGTGGCTACTAAGTGCTCATCCTGTTGGGTCTGGATCAAGTGCTGACCAAAGTTCAAGTGAGTCGGCAAGCTTGTGCTCTGCCAGGTGAGTGCTCCAGCTGAAAAATAAACAGGTGTTGTACCAGTAGTAGTTCCTAACTGAATCGTCGACTGATCTGTTTGAATAAAACCGCCCTTAAAATTAGCTGTTAGATCTTGGGTCAATTTGGGCGAAGATAAAAGAAATGGTAGCGAAACACTCGTATTACCTAAAATCGAAGCAGCAACCAAATTTTTACTATTATCAGAAGTTGGTGAATTTAAACTCGTAATAAATTGAGACAAAGCTGTGACAAAGGGGGACAATAATGTTCCTAAAACAGTCCCAATCAGCGGTAAAGCTTGGACGATCGTTAATAAATTTTGAATCCGATTTTTTAATGTCGTTGTCAGGATGGGTAATAGCCCTTGACTAATCGCTACGCCATACTGAGTGCTCGACCGTGGGACGATAGCTAGAGTAAGATTCTGGGCACCAAAAGTTTCCGAACGTAATTCTGACAATGCCTGATTAACCGCTGTTTTATTTTGTGTGGAAACTAAAGGTGAGTTGACGATCAACGAAATCACAGAGGTTATGGTCGGCAAAATCAATTGTAAAGGGGACTGACTAAGTGGCACAGTAACAGTAGTTTGAACAGTCGCATTCCCATTAGGTTGGATATACCCGACCATTTCAGTCGGTGCTTCTAAAATGGCATATTTATCGCCAGTTGTGATAACCCCAGCGCTGATGCCATTTTTTCCTTCAATGAGAAAAGTGACAGGGACATTTACTCGGTTTAAAAAAGGCGCATTTGGACTGGTTTGACTGTTATTAGTTGCGGTAGTCGTACCAAATAAATTTAACGAAACTGCTTGAACAACATTTGTTTGTGCAAGCACTGACAGAAGTGTCAATAACAGAAAGATTACTTGTTGAATCTGTTTTCTTTTTTTGTGAAGCATCGTGCCCCCTCCCTAATGAGTGAACCATATTAACTCGACAAAAAATTGGCGAACGCTAAAATGATTGCAACTCTGATTAATTAAACTATAGCAATTTTTCGGAAATCTAGCTAATCAAAAACTCATTTTTTTCTAATTTTTATAATAGAAATCCATATTCTACAGTTTTTTCAAATGAGGAATATTTCTATTTATCTTTAATATGATGCGTTTATAATGAGGGGGAGCCAAGAAGGATTTTCCAAAATGAAAGTTAAAAGAGATGATTTGAGAAAAATGGATAGTTGGATCTAGCACTTACATTCATTTTTCTGTTTCGTGAGTAGAGGTCGAAACAAAAAAATACGCTCCAAAAATTGTCGTTTTCACGTACAACCTTTGGAGCGTACCTCATTATAGAGTCTTTGAAAAAGAGACTTTGAAAAAATAATCCGATGCATCACAACCTTGGTCCAATATTAGTTAACCGAAAGCGAAGAAAGCCAACTTTTTGCGGCAATTAATTCAGCCTTTGTTAATTGATGACCAGTAAACGTTTCTTGGAATGTGAGGTGAGCTTTTTGCATTTCAAAATCTTTGATCAGATTCGTAATCGCTACAGAGGAGACGATTGGATCGGTCTTGCTGTAAGAAAGCCAGATCTGAGTATCAGTCATTATTTTTGCTGGATAATTGACGTTTAAAGACATTGGATGAAAAAGGATTCCTTTTCGCAGCTCAGTATTTCTCGATAATAGCAAGTGAGCAGCGATATTCGCTCCATTGGAATAGCCTACGATCACCCAGTCATGTAACGAGATGTTTTCTTTTTGGCTAACTGCTGAGATTTTATGATACAGAAGCGCTGTTTCTTCTGCTAAACTCTGGTAATCGAATTGATTCAATCCATTCCGTCGAAAGAAGCGATTCATTCCGTCTTCTTTGATTGAACCACGAAATGAAAGAATCGTAGCATCCGGTTCAAGGAACTGGACGGTTTCAAGTAAAGAATATTCATCGCCACCTGTACCATGAAGAAGGAGTAAATTTCTACTTGTTTGTTTTCCCGCTTGAAAAAAATATTCCATGATTTGACCTCTTTTTCTTGAAAGATATGCTTCTTGGAATCGAATGTCTGGATAGAAAGAAGATCATTCTCGTTGTTGGTTGGCATCCTGAGTATCGAAGGGACGAATGTACGCTTCGATTTCTTCTCTTTTACTTTCGAGTTGTGGTGGGAGTGATAGTTTTTCGCCAGCTGTATCTGCTGATTCATCTCCAAAAAAACCAGGTCCATCTGTTGCTAATTCAAAGAGAACGTGGGTGGCAGCTAAGAAGTATTCTGATTGGAAGTAGAAGCGATCCACAAACCCTGAACTTGGTACGTTTATCTGATTGATCACATGTATCCAGTGACGTAAGGCTTCTTCATCAGCGACACGCAAGGCAAGGTGATGGATATTGCCGAATCCTTCGATTGCTTTTGGTAAATCTGCTCGCTGTTCAACAATGATGCTTGCTCCATTACCGCCTTGACCGACTTCAAAGAGCGAAAAAGCTCCTGTTTGATCAGTAAGTTTAAACTCTAAAGTCTGTTCTAATAGTAACTGTAATGGTTCCATTTGACTCACTCGGACAAAAACTGGTCCCAAGCCTGTAATTGCATATTCTGATGGAATATTGCTGTTCTTCCAAGGAGTACCACCAGCAACACCTGTATTGTTTTCATCAGAAATCAATTGATAGAATTGATGATCAAAGTCTTCAAACTCCAGATATTTTTTTGAAAAACGTTCCTTGATCGCAGAGTGAAGAACATTCTTTTCTTCAAAGCGTTTGAACCAATAAGTCAATGCTTCATCAGTTGGTACTCGAAAGGACACTCTAGAAATCGTATCCGTTCCTTTACTTCCTTGAGGTTGATTAGGAAAAGCGAAAAAAGTCATGTCAGTTCCAGGGGAGCCGTATTCATCTGTAAAATAAAGGTGATACGTTTCGATATCATCTTGGTTGATCGTTTTTTTTACTAAGCGCATTCCTAAAATATCCGTAAAAAAACGATAAATTTTAGTGGGACTTGAAGTCATAGCGGTAACATGGTGGATGCCTTTGATTTGAGTATCCATGAGAGTTCCTCCTTTGCACTTACAAAAAGTAAGCGTTGTGTTAATTACAGTATAGTGAGTGGGAACGTTTCTGGCAATTATTCTGTTTGACTCCGCTCTTTTGTAAACATCAAAAAATCCGTTTCACAATAGTTTCCTATTTTTGAAACGGATTTTTTTAGTTTGAACGGACATCAAGTAAGGAATAGTTGCGGACATCAAACCGATTTCTACTAGATGAATATTCGATGGGCTGACCATCTTTTAGATAAACGACTTGTTGCACATCCAAAACAGGATCTATTTCCGAACAATTCAAGTATTCCTGATCAAAGTGCGTACTTTTATCTGCTGAAATTGCTCGATAGGCGCCTGCAAAATGAAGATTTAGATCTTGGTGCAAGTAATCATAGATAGAAGAAAGCAGATGTTCTTTTTTTAGCCCTGGAACTAAATGTACAGGCATAAATGTATGTTCCAAAATATAAGGTTCGTTGTCTAAAATTCGTAAACGGTGAATATTATAAACAGGTTGTTCGGCACCAATCATTAATTTTTCTTGAATAAATGGGTTCGGAAACTCGACATCAAATTGAATGATTTGACTCGTCAGTGAACGATGACGACGCTTCATTTGATGGCTGAGTCCCTCATACTCATTGGCAGGGGAGGTATCTTTCTCGATAAAAGGATGATCTAAAATTTTGGTTCCAGCCCCTCTTTGCGAATAAACTAATCCTTCCATAGCCAGAATATTGATGGCTTTTTTGATGGTCATTCGACTTGCGCCAAATTCTTCGACTAAAGTGATCTGATTAGGCAAAAAGCTGTTTGGTGGATATTCTTTTGAACGGATTCTTTCCCTTAAAACATTTGCGATTTCTTCATATTTTGGCACGTTATTCACCTCGTATTGAGTATAACGAAAGTTATTTCGTTCGACAAGAAAGAAATAACGAAGTTTAGTTGTTGAATCACTCATTTCAATGAAACAAGCATGAACAAATCAATTCACATCATTCCATGTTTTGACTGTTCATGCTAGATTATAAAATTTGCTTAATCTCTATTAGAAAGAAGATGATTTGCTTCACAGGTGAGTAGATAAGGCTTTACACAACGTCTAAATCAGGTTGTTTATCTAATACTTTTAAGAATGGGTACCAAATAAAAGCGACGATCACAAAATCGACTACTTGTAAGAGACCGCCTAGCCATGAATTGGTAGCTAAAACACCACTAGCAATGATCGGCACAGTCCACGGAACTGAAACACCTGTAGGCGGAGGAACGATGCCAGCTGCCATCATCAAGTAGTTGAACGTTGTCACGACCAAAGGAGCAACGACCCAAGGAATCAAAATGGTTGCGTTCAATACGATTGGTAGACCAAAAATTGCAGGTTCATTGACATTGAAGATTCCAGGTGCTAGCGCTAAACGACCAACATCACGGTATTGTTTTTTCTTCAAGACAAAAGCCATCAATAATACTACTGCTAACGTCATTCCAGAGCCACCGATACCAACGGTAAAGGTTTCCATAAATGGTTTTGTGATGATATGTGGTAGTTCTTTCCCATGCTGATAAGCTTCTAAATTATCAAGCATCAATGTATTCCAGATAGGGTCCATAACAGAATTAACAATAATTTGACCGTGAAGACCAAAGAACCACAAAAATTGAACAAAGAATAAGGCAATCAACGTGGCAGGTAAACTACTACCTAAACCAGTTAGAGGTTTTTGGATAACTTCATAGACTAAGTCATGAAGGTTCGCATTGAATACGCCAGTCATGACAGCGTTGATGATCAAGAAAACAGTCAATGTGACTACAGCTGGAATCAAAGCAGCAAAAGATTTCGTTACTGCAGGTGGTACGCCATCAGGCATTTTAATTTGCCAACCACGTTTGGTGATTCGACAGTAGATTTCCGCAGCTAAAAAGGCAGCAATCATTCCAATGAACATTCCTTTAGCACCTAGACGATCAAGTGATAGGACACCCGAAACTTCTTCACCACCAGCTGTTGTCATCACAAAAGGTGTGAGAATCAAAAAGCTTGCGAATGAAACAGCGCCACCAAAAATACCTTCTACATCATATGATTTTGATAAATAATAGCCGATACCAAATGTAACAAAAACGGACATGATACTCATCGTCGCATTTTGACCATTGCCAAAAAGGGTGCTTAACGTGCCTTTGGTACCATCACTGAGGAACGGTAGATTATTCACAACGACCACAATTGATCCAAACATTGTTAGCGGAAATGACAACATAAATGCATCCCGTAACACAGTTAAGTAACGGTTTTGCCCTAAAAGATTGGCTAAGGGCATAATTTTTTGAGAAAGTTTATCCATAAAACCATTCATTTTTTTCACCTCAAATTTATTTTGCAATCGATTACAAACGTAGTATAACGTCTGTCTGTTTAAATGTCTAGTCATTTTTATCAAAAGTATTGATTTATTTTCAGTGATTGTTTATGATTACGGTAATTACTAAAAGAATTGAGGGATTATGAAATGAAACACTACGATTTTCCAAAGAATTTTTGGTGGGGAACCGCCGCAAGTGGACCACAAACAGAAGGCAGAATCAAAGGAGATGGGAAAGGAGAAAACATTTGGGACTATTGGTATGATCTAGAGCCAGAAAAATTTTTCAATCAAGTTGGTCCTGAGAAAACCTCTCAAGTTTACACGAAATATCGAGAAGACGTTCAATTGATGAAAGAGACAGGTCATAATACTTTCCGAACATCCATTCAATGGAGTCGTCTATTCCCTAAAGGAAAAGGAGAAGTGAATCAACAGGCTGTATCATTTTACCGTTCATATTTTACAGAATTACTGGAGCAGGGAATTGAACCATTTGTCAATTTATATCATTTTGATATGCCTTTAGAATTACAACAAACAGGTGGCTGGTTGTCTCGTGATACGGTTGACGCCTATGTGGCCTATGCAAAAACCTGTTTTGAGTTATTTGGGGATTTAGTAAAGAAATGGTTTACCCATAATGAACCGATTGTTCCAGTAGAAGGCGGTTATCTCTATCAGTTTCATTATCCTAACCATATCAATCTAAAAGAGGCTATTCAAGTTGGTTTCCACGAAAATTTGGCAAGTGCCAAAGCAATTGAAGCCTATCATAAGATGGGACAAAAAGGAGAAATTGGAATCATTTTGAATTTAACTCCTAGCTACCCGCGAGACGAAACAAACCCTGAGGATGTCAAGGCTGCTAGAATCGCTGATGCTTTTTTCAATCGTTCTTTTCTTGATCCTGCAGTAAAAGGAGAGTTTCCATCAGAGTTGGTTGCTATTGTGAAAGAATTAGCGATAATGCCAGAGATGGGGCCCGATGATTTAACGATTATCAAAGAAAATACGATTGATCTATTAGGAATCAATTATTATCAACCTCGGAGAATCAAGGCAAAAGAAACACCGATTGATCATCAGAATGGACCAATGCCAGAAGATTATTTTGATTATTATGATATGCCTAATAAAAAAATGAATATCTATCGTGGTTGGGAAATTTATGAAAAAGGGATCTATGATATCTTGACGAATACGAGAGAGAACTATAGCAATATCAAATGTTATATCTCTGAAAATGGTATGGGTGTAGAAGGGGAAGAACGTTTCGTTAACTCGGAAGGCGTGATTGAAGATGATTATCGGATCACTTTTGTCACAGACCATCTGAAATATGTGCATCAGGCAATCCAAGAAGGAACGAATTGTGTGGGTTACCACATGTGGACTTGCATGGATAACTGGTCTTGGACGAACGCTTATAAAAACCGTTATGGACTGATTGCTGTCGATCTAAACAAAGACGGTAAACGGACGATTAAAAAGTCGGGCCATTGGTTTAAAACCGTAGCCATGAAAAATGGGTTTGAAGCCTAAAAATTTTTGTAAATAGTTTTTAGAATAAAAACGAATGAAACTGGGACAAAAAGTTGTGAAGTACAAAGGTCATAATCGCAATAAACGATTTTATTATTTTTACCAATCTTCAGAAATTTCAGCTTATCGGCTTATTTCTTGAGAATAAAAACTTTTTGTCTCAATTTCATTGGTTTATTACATAAAAAATGGTAGGAAACAATACTAAAAAGCAGTGTGAACCGACACAGTTATCCATACTAGTAAGAACAAGGATACGAGTGATTAAAATTTGTTGCAATTTACAAAAACGGACGATAAAGAAAAGGAGATCGAATGGAAAAAAACGAAGGTTTATTTAATGTATATTTTAAAGCAGATCGAGTGGACTATGGAAAAAATGGCTATGAATCTATCAATTTAAAAAATAACCCGAGTTTGATGTCAGATAGTATTTATTTATATAATCTTTTATTCATGAATAAGCCGGCATTTGTTCCAAGGGATTGGGAACAACACCAAGTTAACTTTGAAAGATATGTTATGCCGCGTTTAACTGTGAACGAACAAGCAATAGTTAGAGAATGGATAAATACTCTTCATAAAAATGAATTGTTACAGTACAGATCTTTAGAGGGAATGGCGAAAACTTACGTTACTTTTCATAAGCTGTTAAAAAAAATAACTAATGAAGCGGACCAAGCTTTTGAAGATCAGTTTAAAGATGTTCAGTCATTAGATCAGCAATCACGAAAGAAAACAATCGATATCTATAGTTTTTATCATAAGATTTCTAATGAAAAAACAGCAGAATCAACTAAAAGACTAGAAGCGCAGGTCAGTGATTTGTTGATCAAACCAGTGGTAAATAAAGGTGAAAATAGTCCTAATTGGTTTAATGATTTAGTGAGAGCAGTTATGGTTCTGGAGCGAGGGATAGAGTCAGAGAAACTAAAAACAAAAATATTTACTGAAATAAAAAAATCCGGTAATCAACCTGTTCTTGAAGAAAAATGGGATTCATTCATTAAAAACCATGCGATTCCACGCATGCAAAAAAATAATGGTTTGGATAAAGTCTATTATGAATTATCTCAAACAATCAATGTTTTGAACAAGAAAATTAAGGTATCTGTAGAAGAAGCACAGTCTGTTTCTTCTGTTTTTTATAATAAAATATTTCCCAATTTACTCCGTTTGCCTGACATGTCTCATCTGGAAAAAATAGCAATTTATGAAATTTATATCGATGAAAGTAACTTATTACCGAAAACCAAAAATAAAATAAAAAAAACTTTGGAGAAAAATTTATTAAAAAAAGAAAAAAAGAAACTTGAAGAAGTCAAGCTTTTAAAAAAACAAAATATTCAGATGATAGAAGAGGTAGGACCGCATGATTTATTAGCCCTTGAAGAAATACAGCGAGGAAAGCAAAAAGCAACAGTAGATTTTTTTACAGCTATTTATAAAAAGTATGGTGCATTAAATAGAACAACAATGACTAGAGAAAAATATTTAAGTGAAGAAGTACAGCGAGGAAAGCAAAAAGCAACGGGGGATCTTTTTACAGTTATTTATGAAAAGAATGGTGCATTGAATAGAACAGCAATTTCTAGAGAAGCGAAGAAATATTTAAGCAAAGTAGGCTATTTAGAATTTGAATTTATAGTACATAATAGTGAACAAAAAAATCATATAATAAAACAAGAATCCACTTCTTTAAGTGTACTTAAATCTATGCTTAAACGGAAAGATTTATCTCCTTATGCAGTGAAAGCTTATTGTTTAGCCTATTTAGAAGAGCGACAACTGGAAAGCAATATCAAAAAACTTTGGAGAAAACCTTTTTTGAAAGATTTAACACCAGAAGAGATTAAAGTAGTGGAGAATCTAGTTTCTGAAAAAAGATTATGTCTACAATTGGGGAAGGAAGTAGGACCAGAACTTGCAGTCAGATATGAAAGAAGCAATCAAGATAATCAAGTAGAACGACTGAAATTGTTCAATGAAATGGATCAAAAGGTTTTTTCAGTGACTTGTCGCCAATTCATCAAAGAGCAAGCTAAAAAATGTTTGAGTGCAACGAATTATACTCGATTTGAAGTAGCTCAAATGATACGAAATATAGAGAGAAAAAAAGGGTTACAGGAGAGAGAAAAAAACAATTTTTTTGATTCGATTATTAATAGTCAAGATTTATCTTCTAACGAAATTAGAGCCTATTGTCTAGCCTATTTAGAAGAGCAACAAATGGAGAGCAACATCAAAAAAAATTTGAGAAAACCTTTTTTGAAAGAGTTGAAACCAGAAGAAATATTGAAAGTGAAGAATCTAGTTTCAGAAAAAAGATTATATTTACAATTAGGAAAAGAAGTAGGTCCAGAACTTGCAACTAAGCTTGACAATAGCAAGGAAAGCGACCAAGTAGTCCTATCTCAATTGTTCAAAGAGATGGATCAAAAAGCTTTTTCGGTAACTTGTCGCCAATTCATCAAAGAGCAAGCTAAAAAACATTTAAGTGAAGAAAACTATGTGAGATTTGAAATAGGTCACGTGATACGAGAGGGAGAGAGTAAAAAAAATTTACAGGAATGGGAAGAAACAGATTTTCTTAATCCATTTCTTAGTCGCGAAAATTTATCTCCTAACGAAATTAGAGCTTATGAGATAGCTTATCTAGAAATGAAATACGAACCATTTAGCCAAATGAATAGTTGGAAAAAGAGTTTACAACAATATTTTGAGAAAAACTTAGCAAGTGAAGAAAGAAATGAAGTGCAAGCCTTAGTTCCTCAAAAAAGAGTTCTTATCCAATTGTCAAAAGAGCTAGATTTAAAAAACGTATTCCAGCTTGAAGAAATACAGCAAGGAAAACAAGAAGGAAGGCTTGGTTTTTTCACAGATATTTATGAAAAATCCTTTTCAACGACTAACCAAGAATACATCAAAACACAAGCAAAAATATATTTAAGTCCTGCTAACCATGCTGAATTTGCAGTGAAAAGTCAGATGCAAGATGCATTGAGAGAAAAAGGATTAAAGCTAGCGAATATTAAGTTTAGCGAAGATAAAATTCGGGTGTTTCTTGACCAGAAAACGCAATCACCACTTGAAATTAGAGCGTATTACTTAGCCTGTATAGAAGAACAAGTGATACCAATGGATATCAAAAAAAGTTTGATACACGCTTTGAAAAAAGTTTTAACTGTAGACGAAAATCTGAAATTGTCAGAACTCATTTCAGAACAACAAAGACTTATCCACTTGTCTGAAGAAATAGGCCCAGAACGTACATTGGAATTCTTAAAAATAAAAAAAGAAAACAAAGCAGCAACAATTGATTTCTTTACAGATTTATATAACAACGTATCTTCCTATACCCAACAATGGATAAAAGAACAGGCATCTTTACATTTAAATCGAAAAGAACATTTAGAGTTTACTAAAAAAGTCAAACTAAAAGAAATAATCAAAGAAGGTGGGCCTGATTTAAAAGCATCTGCAGTCTATAACCAACGTAAACGAGCATTCGAAAAAGCAATGAGTCTTCCAGTCATTGAAGAGCTGCAAGTGAAAAACGGGCTGCAACAAGTCAATGCTAATCTTTTAGATCCTCTTGAACTTAGGCGATTAAACAAGGAACAACTAATCGATTCTTTGGTCAAAGTCCAAGTGAGATTTCCACATTGGGAACAACGTTTAAAAGATCAAGCAATCGACCGCTCCATCTCGCATTTAAACGATTTAGAAAAAAAAGAGATCAAGACTTCTTTAAAAGTTGAAGAATTGAAAGGATTTTTAAATAAAGTTAAGTTTCATGATTCTGATGGATTTAGCTTAATTTGGGGTTATGCTAAATTTCACGTTGACAATGATCGTAGAATTATTAAACTCCAAAAAATTAAAGAACAACTAGATGAGATCGCGCCAGCCAATTTACTTCAGCCAGTTGTTGTAAAAATATTAACGAACAATAAGTGTGATTATCAAGATCTAAAACTAAGAGAAGCTATTGTGTCCTATGATAAAACAGCGATAGAAATCAATCATCAATTAAAAAGTGAATTTAAAGCAATGGGTGTAACATTTAAAGAGGTAAGTAGAAATCAAATACTAAGAAGAATATTCAAAAATCTTGATAAGGGACTAAAGTCAGAAAAAGAACAAATTGCGGAGGTTCTGTCAGATTCCAACTTACACTATAATAATTTACTAAATACATTGCTCGTTCAGTTTGAAAAGAAGGTACATGAGTATATTCCATATTTAGATACGTTGATTCAAAAGGATTATGAGGATAAAGGTGACGTGTCATTAACGAATAAAAGGATTTTAGAACTTGTAGAAAACGAACCGGGCCTTAAAGATTTACTCGTTTGTTGCCAAAATATGCTGCCTTCTTATCCTTTAAAAAATTATGCTCAGACGATTCCAATGGTGTCTACCTATTTTGCCAATTTAGCGCATCAAATTGAGGAAACATATCAAAGTCCAGGAAAAAAATTAGCAAAGCAAATTTTCATGCTAGGGAAACTGGATCCATTATATTGTGCAAAAATGATTCAGTACTTGAGCGCACAATACACTAATAAGCAACCTAACCCTTTACCAATACATCCAAATATTTTAATACAAAATAAAATGGAGAAGATAGTAGAAAGCTATCATGACCTATACCCACTTCCGTCCTTGCGTAGCGAATTGACTGGCAAAAAAGTAGTTAATAAAGTAGCTAATGAAGTAGTTGGAAATGTTGAAAGGCCAATCTCAATATCAATCATAGAGCAATCAAGTCAGCCGTTTGATTGGAATCCTTTTGTCATTTTAAATCAAGAAGTAAGACCGACTGAAACAGCTAAGGCAATTGTTGCGTTTCACAATAAATACCATGATCTAGAGATGACTAAGCAGTTTACAGCTTTTGCAACGAAACCAAGGCTTGAGAGAGAAAAAGACAAAACCAATACAACTAAAGAAGAAAGTCTCAAAGAAGTTGCCTATCAAGAATTTCTTAAGAAAAAAAAGAGCTATAAAAAATCAAAAAATTCCGCTGGAAGAGAGATTGCTCATAAAGAAATGGAACTAGCATTAAAAAAATATCAGCATATCGTGCAAAAAAAACAAGATCAAAAAGAATGTGCGAACAATATGGAGAATCAAGAATTAGTTCGAGCTGGTGTGTATTTGACTCAACAATTACAGTCAGATGAGCTGACGAATTATCTGGTGGAACGAATGATTGCTCCTGAAACCAGTTCGCCTGAAAATAGGAGACCCGCTAATGTTCAATTACAATATTTTATTAAAGAATTAGTACATGATTTAAATACAGCAACAGAAAGAGAAGCGGCAATTCAAACGATCATGCAACCCTATTTAAGTGTGGAAGAAAGACAAAAGTTTTATGCTTTTATGAAGCAGGATACGTATCTTCAACAGTTTCTTAAGCAAGAAAACCTATCGAAAATTGAATTAAAAGCATGTGTTAGTGCTTGCCTACATAAAAGTGATTTGCCATTTAAAGAACAAGTGGATCAGAAACTAGATGTTTTTTTAACAGACAAGGAACAACGTCAGTTGAAAGAAATGGTTAGTCAAAAAGAGATAGTACGTGTCTTAGCAGAACAACGGGATTATGAAACAGCAGTGAAATTTGAAAAGGTATTAAAGAAAGAAGAAGTAGGTGAGATAAATTGGCTAGTATCCATTTATAATGATACGCCATTCCTATTAATAAAAGAATCAATTACATCACTGATTGATTCTTCTTTTAATGAAGCAGATCGTATGCAATTTTATAATAAAATTAACTCTAACCATAAGCTGAAAGACCTTAGCAAACAAGTATCTCTTACTACAGCAGAGGGAGAAAATTCTCGGTCAAACAAGGAAGACATGTTTTCGTTAGTTTCTGCAATCAGTCCAGAAGTTGCAGAGAGGATAGAAGCAACTAACTTAAAACGATTGCCATTAATTACTGAAATAAAAGCCAATCTAGAAGAGAAAGGGATCAAGTATTATCTTCCTGAAATAATCAAAGAAATTGGAAAGATTGATTGGAACAACCATCAGGGAAATTCTGAAAATGAATTAATAAAAGAAAAATTGAGACAAGTAAGCATAACTTGTTCAGATGAGCAAATAGAAAATTGGAAAGATATATTTTTTGATAACTTTATAGAAGGCATAAGGATAGGGGATTTAAATGAACAAAAAGAAATATATCCTTTAAGTGGAATGGGAGTAACATTTAACACAACTATTGAAAAAATAAACGAACTTTTAAAGATAAAATATGAGAAACAATTGAATCAAGTGGAAAGCCCATCAATGAAGAAGTCTTTAGATGAGGCAAAAGAAAACTTAATCGAAGAAATTGAACAATCTGTGCGTATGATTAACCCAAACGATAAAAAAAGGACTATAGAAGATCAATTTGTTGAAAATTTTACTCATTGCAGAATTCAAAAGTATGGAGGAAAAGGTCTACAAGTCAAAAATATCTTAGAGGAATCACCTACATTGAAAAAGGTATTGTTAAAAAAATTACCCACTATTAATCTTTCTTACCCTATTGAATTACGTAAGCTAATCAATGAATGGTATGAAAATACCCCATTTTCTCCATTTTTAAAAGAATATTATGAAACAGAACAAGAAAGAATCCAAGTTGAGAAATCCATTTACAAATTATTTTATAATGATGACAATTATTGTGCAGAAAATATGCGTGTGATGCTTGTCGATTATGCGGGGATATCGGTAAGTTTAGACCCAAGAGATAGAGAAATGTATGGTTATCCCCTAAGAAAGAAGGCAGAATCAGTATTAGTGGGCTATAAAGAAGTAATGAAAAAACAAGGTATATCAAAGATACTTCCGAAAGAATTACAAGAATTGCAGAAAAACATTCCTGGGCAAAAAAAAAGTACTATGATCTCATTTGATTTTATCACGCAAAATGATCAATCAGTGAAGGGCAATCAAAGAACGCAAGTTAGCATGCAACAAATAATGGAAAAAGCAGGAAATTGCTCTACTAATTCACCATTGGTATCAGAAAGAACACACGGCACGTCAATAAACAGAGGTGAAAGCACAAATGAGAGGAGCATGCCTAACGATAGACAATTATCAGAAAAACTTAGTTATAATCGATGAATTCGGTAATCATCTTTCTTGAGTTCAGTATTCTTCCTGATTGCCATCTGACTTGAAGAAAAAGTCAGTCAATCTATTGATTGATAGAAAATTAGATAGATAAAAACATAATGAGGGCAAATTCTGAATAAAAGGAGCAAAACAAATGGGAAGAGACTCTTATAAGAAAGACTATATGCAGATTAAAGGAAGTAAAGTAACTTGTAAAGAAAATGAAGAGTGGATCACAATTAACCTAGACAGTAATCCCAACTTATTGGCGGCTAGTATTTATTTATTGAATAAATTATTAGATGAACAAGATGTACTACCTCGAAAGGATACGGAGGAGAAAAAAGAAATTTTAAAAACAAGTATATCAGAACGATTGGTAGGAGATCAGAAAAAAATTTTTTTAGATTGGCAAGAAGTCACCCAGGCAATCTCTGAAGGCAATCTTACAACACGACAAAAACTTATGGAGGTGTTCCATAAGAAAAGATTATTTTCTTTAGAAGAAAAGGCGAAAGTTTGTGTGCTGTTTCAAGAGTTGATAAACGATATCAAAGATAAAAAGGAAAAAAAGTTTAAAGAGCAATTTTATGCTAATTATTCATTAAATGATAACGAACTAAGTGAATCCATAGAAGTTTATCATTATCTATATCCATTCGAGAATGAGAAAATAGCCAAATCAATGAACAATATCGAACAACTATTTATTGATTTGGTGTCTCCTTCCAGTAGTACAGATAAAAGACGTAAAATGTATGATGTAGTCAGAGCCAGTTTGATTTTAAAACGGAAATTATCCTCGACACAATTGAAAAATGATTTACTCAAAAAAATGGTGGAACCTCAGGTTTTTTCCCATGAACAACCCGAGTTTGATACGTTTATGGAGATAATCGTTAACCCCTATCTTAAGAAAAATCCTGCCACAGATCCTGACTATAGTCGTTTTCCAATTGAAAACGAACAGGAACAAGTTGAATTATCCCTGACAAACGAGGTAGAACCATACTACTTATTAGCATTGAAAGAAGTCCGAAAAGGATTTAGAAAAGCATCAACAGAGCTATTCACACATATCTACTTACAGACAACGATTGAAGAGAAAAGAGATATCATTGATGGGTATGCAAAACAGTATTTAACTAAATTTGATTATTTGGATTTTATGTTCAGGATAAGACAACAACATATTCAGAAAAAATGGAATAAAAACAATTCTTTACAAGAAAATTTCCATCTGCTTCTAGATGGGAAAAGCAGAACGGCTTACGAGGAACGAGCGTATTATTTGGCTTATCTTGAAGAGACGACATTACCAAAGTCTCTAAAAGATACTTTGAAATACCTTTTATTGAACGAGCTATTTTCTGGTGAATACAGACAAGTGATAGAGCTTGCTCCTGAGAAAAGACAATTGTTGCTGTTGGCAAAAGAAATAGATATAGAGACTGTATATGAATTTGAAGCAATCCAACAAGGCAAAAAAAAGGTGACGTACGCTTATTTCTTAGAGTTATATGAAAAAACCAATTCGAAAAAGGTTCAAGAAATTATCACGGAACAAGCCAAAAAACACTTAACTGAAAGTAAGTATGTTGAATTTGAAATTTATACCTATTTTCAAGAAGAATTTAGAAGAAAATCGGTTACACAACCGAATGTAGATTTTAAAGAAAAAGTATTCAGACGATTTATTGAGAGGGAAGACTTATCTGCTAATGACATTCGAGCTTTTTACTTGGCGTATATAGATGCACAAAAATTTCCGAATGATATCCAAGTAATTATTGAAGAACACTTAACTAAAGATTTAACGGATAAAGAAAAAAATGAAGTGATAACGCAATCTTTAGAAAAAAAACAATTGTTACTGTTGGGGAAATACTTAGAAAGCGACATTATATTAGAACTTGAAGCAATCCAAAAAGGTAAAAAAAAGGGAACAGATGATTATTTTCTAGCGATATATAAAAAGAGTGACTCGATATTGGCTCGAGAAGTGATTAAAGAGCAAGCTAAAAAATATTTGACTGAAAGTAATTATCTGGAATTTGATATAAACATCCAACTCCAAGAGGAAAGTAGAAAAATAGACGTCACTTTACCGACAGTGGACTTTAAAGATGAAACACTACGGTATTTTGTTGACCATGAAGTATTATCCAAAAATGAACTGATTATTTATTGTCTAGCCTATCTTGAATTTAAAGAAATACCCAGTGATTTAGAAACAATAAGAAATTTAAAAAAAGCTGTCGTAACTCCAAGTCAAATCGATGTCGAGGATTTGGTTTTAGAAAAAAAACAACTTTTATCAATAGCTAACAAAATAGATCCAAGTGTATATGAAAGATTAAGAACTAACGCAGGAATATCAATCGGTGTCTTTACGGAGATGTATGAAAATGTGAAGTCTAATGAGCATCATCAATTTATTAATAAACAAGCACAATTATTTTTAGATGCTGAAAAACATTTAGAATTTAAAAAACGCATTGCACTTTATGAATTAAGCAAGTCTGACGAACTAACCTCTGAAGTTGCTTTTTTTATTGGACTGCAACGTCATTATCAACAAAAAAATGGGGAGAACCATCGAACGAAAGTCAGTCTCCAAGACATAGAAGAATTGAGGAAGCAAAACCTGTCTTTTCTAGCTAAGACGATGGTTTTAGATCAGAAATCTACCGAAGGAATAGAAAGCAAAAAAAACGATGAACAAAAAACTGTCAAGGAAGAATTAAAAGATTTCATTACTTTAATTTCTCGTTTTGATAGTAATGATTCATATACATTTATAGATAGTAATTTGAAAGATATATTCAGGTACGTCAGACATTATGCTCATCTGAGGAACCAAGTTTATTCTATACCACAATCAGTTAGAACGTTTAATAAATTGAAACATCTGAGGGTACCATTTATTGAAGAAAATAGAAGCAACTGGCTGTTCGTGTTAGATCTGAATGACAAGAAACAATCGAAGTATATCAAAATAATTAAACAATTCATTTTATTGCCTGAATGGCAATTTGTAGCTGAAATTGATCCTTTATTTATCGCTGTAAAGAAGAGAATAGAGAAAAAATTAGAACGATTTAGCCAAGAGGTGGAAGCAAGTCAACTGAAAACGGATGAAGAAATTTTAGCGATCGCAGAAAAAGACCCTAAAGTCAAAGAACTACTTACATACTATCAAAACATTGCTCCAGCAGTTCCGTTGAAAGATTTTGCAAAGGCGATGCCAACCGTCGTTGCTCATTTTAAAAATTCAGCACATCAACTTGCAAGAGAATACTTTGGAAAAGATGCGGAATTATCTCAACAAATTTATGAACTGGGAAAGCGAGACCTACCGTTTTGTGTAGATGTAATTAGGTATCTGCTATCAACTGACAATAATGAGAAAGCGAAAGGTATTCCGAAATCTTTTGATAAGGAAAGTCAAGAAAGAGCCGAATATATAATAGAAAATTATCATCAAAAGTTCATAAAGCCACAGCAAACTAAGCAATCGAAAAAAGTTCTACAAAAGGAAAGGAAAGAAAAGCAGATTGCAAATGACACCCAACTGAAAGAATTAGTAAGACATGGCGTTTATAATTATCAAATGGGTGAGGGGAAAGAAATACATATAGGACAGGCTAATATTGGTTCTGTTTCGGGCAACACTCGATTACAGCAATTTATAAAAGAACTAGCTGAAAATTTAGATACAAATATGCAAAGAGAAGCAGCGATTCAAACAGTAATGAAACCAAATTTAAGCTTGGAAGAAAGGAAAGAGTTTTACGCTTACCTAAAAAACGACCCGTTTCTTCCATTATTCTTACAGAAGGATAACTTATCAAAACTTGAATTAAAAGCTTATGTAGATGTTTGTCTTAAAAAAACAGACTTATCTTTTAAAGGGAAAATTTCTAGCTGTTTGAGGGATTATTTAACAGTAACTGAAAAAGAAAAGCTAAACAAATTGATTACTGAAAAAGAAGTCATCCGTGCAGTTGCAGAAGAAATCGATCATCAAACAGCATTGGAATTGGAGCAAGTAGTAAACCAAAACAAACAAGAGATTGATCCACTCGTAACTGTTTATCGTCAAACAACCTTTACAGCGATTAAAGAGTTTGTCCTACAACAAGTTGATTCATCATTGACTGGTGAAAATCGCTCTGAATTTTATCAGAAAATTGATTCTGCAGCTTCTATAAAGCATCTAGATCAGACTAATTTTGGGGCACACTTAACAAACAAAGAGGAATTAGGACAAGAAACTAAAATAGGCTTTCTTTCACTAATTAATGAAATGAAAGAAACATTAGAACAACAAAAAATTGCCTATTACTTTCCTGAAATAGTCGGAGAATTTAATTCTCATCAAGTAACGAGAGAAAGTTTGGAAAAATTAGGTATCCATTTTACAGACGAGCAAATGAAAAATTGGGAAGCTACATATAAAAAAGGCCCAATAGTAACCGATAATATTCAAATATCCATACTTCAAACAATCGCAAAAGTAATTGAAAAACATATGGAACGAAAAGGAACTTTAATAGAAGATATCCCCACCGAAAAAGAAGAAAAAAATAGCACAAAAGAAAGACTGAAAAAAGAAATCGAACAATCAGTAGCTAAGATTAATAAGAATGACCCTAGGATCAGTATAGAAGAGCAGTTTATAAATCATCTTTCGACTCAGCCAATCTTCAACCATTTAGTAAGGAAAGAACCCAAAATAGGGGAAAAATTATTGAAAAAATGTCAGAACAGACTTCCTTTTATTTCGCTACCTTCTTCAAAAGAATTTCTTCAGATGATGAATAGAGAGTTCCTCAAAAAACATACCGGGATTAGACGTTTTGCATTAGAATATGCGAGAGAAAAAAGAGCACGATTGTTTGAAGAAAGAAAAATTTATAAGTTGTATCAAGAAAATCCATTCTGGTGTTGTGAAAATTTACGAGTGATCCTCGTCAATTATGCTGGGTTCAAGAAGATAAAGTTAAACCCAATATATAGACCTGAATTATACTCTTTTCAAGTGGATAGGAGTTTTAGTCAGCAGAGATTACTAAATAAAGCCAAAAAAATAACCGATTTTTATATAGATATCTCTTTAGATTTAAAAAAAGTATTGCCTAAGGAACTTCAAAAAAAAGAATCAACGAATAAGGAAAGCCAAACTGAAGTATCATTTGAGTCAATAGTACGCGACCAAGAGAAGTTAAATAATGATATGGCTTTAACAGAGGCGAGAGAAAAGAAGAGGTTATTTCCTGCCACAAATCATTTTGAACCGAAAAGTAATTTAGGACAAATGGAGCCGTTAGACAAAAAACTGCGTTTGACTCAGATAAAAGAATCAGCGAATAAGGAAAGTCAAACTGAAATATCATTAGAATCAATAGTGATCAAGCATGAGAAGTTAAATAATGATATGGATGTAACAGAGACGAAAGAAAAGAAGAGACTATATCCTTTTCTTAGTCAATCCGAATCAGAAAGTAATGTAGAGCAAATGAAGTCGCTAGAAAAAAAGCTGCGTATGACTCAGATAGAAAAAGTAAGACTAGAAGGTTACAGCTCTAATGAGAGAAAAACGCATGAACAAGTTCAAAGACAAGCGAATCGCTGAGTTTTGTCATTGCTAGTAAATTAGTTGTTCCCTAAAAAACTAAGTATATTAATGAAGAACGGAGAAATGCAAATGGAAAGAGACTTTTATGAGAAAGAATATATGGAGATTAGAGGAAATGAAGTATCTTGTAAAGAAAATAAAGAGTGGATCACAATTAACCTATACAACAATCCCAACTTATTGGCGGATAGTGTTTATTTATTGAATAAATTATGGGATGAAAAAGATGTACTATATGGACATGTTTTTCAGAATAAAAAGGAAATTTTAGAAAAAAGTATATTGAAACGATTGCCAGAGAATCAAAAAAAAATATTTTTAGACTGGCAAGAGGTTACACAGTTAATCGCTAAGGCTGACTATGGAACAAGACAAAATTTTAGGGAGTTGTTCCTTAAAAAAAAATTATTTTCTTTAGAAGAAAAGGCAAATTTTTGTGTGGCTTTTCAAGAGTTGATAAACGATATCAAAGATAAAAAGGAAAAAAAGTTTAAAGAGCAATTTTATGCTAGTTATTCATTAGATGATAGCGAACTAAGTGAATCCACGGAAATTTATCATTATTTACATCCATTCGAGAATGAAAAAATAGTTAAATCAATGAATAATATCGAACAACTATTTATTGATTTGGTGTCTCCTTCTAGTAGTACAAAAAGAAAATGGGGGAATCAAATGGATGATGTAGTCCGAGCCAGTTTGATTTTAAACCGGAAATTATCCTCGACACAATTGAAAAATGATTTATTTAAAAGAATGGTGGAGCCCTATGTTTTTTCTGATAACCACCCCAACTTTAATACGTTTATGGAGACAACCGTTAACTCCTATCTTAAGGAACATCCCACCACAGATCCTGACTATAGTTATTTGCCAATTAAAAAAGAACAGGAACAAGTTGAATTATCTCTGACAAACGAGGTAGAACCATACTACTTATTAGCATTGAAAGAAATCCGAAAAGGATTTAGAAAAGCATCAACAGATCTATTTACACATATCTACTTACATACAACGATTGAAGAAAAACGATATATCATTGATGGCTATGCAAAACAGTATTTAACTACATTTGATTATTTGGATTTTATGCTCAGGACAAGACAACAACGACCTCAGGGAAAATGGAATGAAAATGATCGTTTACAAGAAAGTCTCCATCTACTCGTGGATGGAAAAAGCAGAAGGGCTTACGAGGAACGAGCGTATTATTTGGCTTATCTTGAAGAGACGACATTACCAAATTCTCTAAAAGATACTTTGAAATACCTCTTATTGAACGAGCTAACTTCTGCTGAAAAAGCACAAGCGTTAGAGCTTGTTCCTGAGAAAAGACAATTGTTACTACTGACAAAAGAATTAGATAGAAAGACTGTATATGAACTTGAAGCAATCCAACAAGGCAAAAAACAGGTAACAGATGATTATTTTTTAGTGGCCTTAGCGGCGTATAAAAAGACCGATTCGAAAAAGCATCAAGAAAAAATCAAAGAACAAGCCAAAAAATACCTAACGGAAAAGTAAGTATGTTGAATTTGAAATTCATACCCAATTTCAAGATGAATTTAGAAAAAAATCAGTCATACAACCAAATGTAGATTTTCAAGAAAATGGACTAAGTCGTTTTCTTAAGAGGGAAGACTTATCTGCTAATGAAGTTCGGGCTTTTTACTTGGCGTATCTTGATGCACAAAAATTACCGAATAATATCCAAATGATTTTTGAAAAAGTTTTGACTAAAGATTTAACGGATAAAGAAAAAAAAGAAGTGATAACGCTATACTCAGAGAAAAGGCAATTATTATTGCTGGCAAAATACTTAGAAAGCGATATTGTGTTCGAACTTGAAAAAATCCAACAAGGGAAAAAAAGGGGAACAGATGATTATTTCAGAGCGATATATAATAACAGTGTTTCGATACTAGCTCGAGAAATGATTAAAGAACAAGCTCAAAAATATTTGACTGAAAGTAATTACCTAGCATTTGATATAAACAACCAACTCCAAGAGGAAAGTAGAAAAACGGACTTTACTTTACCGACAGTTGACTTTAAAGATGAAGTACTACGGTATTTTATTGACCATGAAGTATCATCAAAAAGTGAAATGATCATTTATTATCTAGCCTACCTTGAAGCTAAAGAAATACCAAGTGATTTAGAAACAATAAAAAACTTGAAAAAAAATGTCGCAACCCCAAACCAAATCGATATCGATGAATTGATTTTAGAAAAAAAACAACTTCTAACAATAGCTAACGAAATAGGCCCAAGCGCATATGAAAGATTAAGATATGACATAGGAGTATCAATCGGCTTCTTTACGGAGATGTATGAAAAAGTGAATTCAGTTGATACTCAGCAGTTCATCAAAAATCAAGCACAGTTGTCTTTAGATGCTGAAAAACATTTAGAATTTAAAAAACGTATTGCACTTTATGAACTAAGCAAATCTAGTAAATTAACCTTTGAAGTTGACTCTTTTATTCAAAGACAACGTCATTCTCAACAAAAAAATGGGGAGAACTATCGAACAAAAATCAGCCTTGAAGACATAGGAAGATTGAGAGAGCATAATCTGTCTTCTCTAGCTGAGAGGATGGTTTATGTCCAGAAGTCTACCGAAGAAATAGAAAGTAAAAAAAACGATGAACCAAAAAGTGTCAAGGAAGAATTACAAGTTTTTCTTGCTCTAATTTCTCGTTTTGATGATGATGATAAATATAGATATATGGACAGTCATTTTGAAAATATATATAGTTCAGTCAAAAAAAAATCTCATAATGGGAAACACATTTTATCTCTACCAAAAAAAAATAAGGCTTTAAATAAATTAAAGGATAAGTGGGTACTGTATGATGAAGAAAAGGGAAGAAACTGGCAGTCAGTATTAGAACTTAATAAACAAAAACAATCGAATATTACCGGTTTTATTAGCCGAATCATTTTATTACCTACATGGCAATCTGTAGCCGAAATTGAGCCTTTATTTATCGCTGTAAAGAAGAGAATAGAGAAAAGATTAGAACGATTTAGCCAAGAAGTGAAAGCAAGTCAATCGAAAACGGATAAAGAAATTTTAGACCTTGCAGAAAAAGACCCTGAAATCAAAGAACTACTTACATACTATCAAAAAATTGCTCCGGCAGTTCCGTTGAAAGATTTTGCAAAGACAACGCCAACCGTCGTTGCTCATTTTAAAAATTCAGCACATCAACTTGCAAGAGAAGATTTAGGGGAAGATACAGAGTTATCTGAACAAATTTATGAGCTAGGTAAGCAAGACCTCCCGTTTTGTGCAGATTTAATCCAATATTTGGCATCAACTGGTATCAATGAAAAAGCGAAAGATATTCTAATATCTCCTAATGAGGAAAGTCAAAGAAGAGCCAAACAAATAATAGAAATTTATAATCAAAAGCTCGACATGGCGCAGCAAAAAAATATTTTGGAAACTGAAAAGAAGCAGCAGCAGATTGAGAATGATACCCAACTGAAAGAATTAGTAAGGAATGGTGTCTTTAACTTTCAAAAAGATAAGCGTAAAGAAATACATATAGGACAGGCTAATGTTGATTCTGTTACGAAAAATAAACAATTACAGCAATTTATCAAAGAACTAGCTGAAAAATTAGACACCAATATGCAAAGAGAAGCAGCGATTCAAACAGTAATGAAACCAAATTTAAGTTTGGAGGAAAGGGAAAAGTTTTACGCTTACCTAAAAAACGACCCGTTTCTTCCATTATTCTTACAGAAGGATAACTTATCAAAACTTGAATTAAAAGCTTATGTAGATGTTTGTCTTAAAAAAACAGACTTATCTTTTAAAGGGAAAATTTCTAGCTGTTTGAGGGATTATTTAACAGTAACTGAAAAAGAAAAGCTAAACAAATTGATTACTGAAAAAGAAGTTATCCGTGCAGTTGCAGAAGAAATCAATCTTCAAATAGCTTTAGAATTGGAGCGAGTAGTAAACCAAAACAAACAAGAGATTGATCCACTCGTAGCAGTTTATCGTCAAACGTCCTTTACACCAATTAAAGAGTTTGTCCTACAACATGTTGATTCATCATTGACTGATGAAAATCGCTCTGAATTTTATCAGAAAATTGATTCTGTAGCTCCTATAAATCAACTAGATCAGACTAAATGGAAGGCCCCCTCAACAAATAAAAATGTAAAACAAGAAAATGATAGATTCTTATTTTCATTGATGGATGAAATGAAAGAAACATTAGAGCAGCAAAAACTTGTTTATTACTTTCCAGAAATAGTTAAACAAATTTTGCCTCCTAAAATTAGGAATTTGGAGGAAATAGATAAAGAATATCAAATAACAAGAGAAAGATTAGAGGAAATAGGTATCCATTTTACATACGGGCAAATGCAAAAGTGGATAGACACTTTTGATGAAGGTCCTATAGTAAACGATAATAATCATATATCAATACTTAAAACAATTGCAAAAGTAATTGAAAAACATATGGAACGAAAAGGAATTCTAATAGAGAATATTCCAACCGACAAAGCGGAAAATAATATAGTAAAAGAAGAATTAATAGCAGCAATCGAACAATCAGTAGTCAAGATTAACAAGGATGACTCCGATAAAAGTGTAGAAGAAAAGTTTAGGGATCATCTTTCGAATTATCCAATTATTCTAAATTTAATAAAGGAACAACCTGAAATAGGGAAAAAATTACTGAAAAAATGTCAGGACAGACTTCCTTTTGTTTCGCTAACTTCTTCAAAAGAATTTCGTGAAATTGTCGATAATGAGTTCGCTATAAGAAATACTAAAATTAGGAAGTTTGCACGAAAACATGCCCCGCAAGTAAGAAACCAAACGACAGTAGAAAAACAAATCTATGATTTGTATCAAGAAAGTCCAGCTTGGTGCTGTGAAAATTTACGAGCGATCCTCGTCGATTATGCTGGGTTCAAGAATATAAATTTAAACCCAATATATAGACCTGAATTATACTCTTTTCAAGCGGATGGGGATTCTGATAAATGGAGATTACTGGGTAAAGCACAAAAAATAACGGATTTTTATACAGGTATCGCTTCAGATTTAAAAAAAATATTACCTAAAGAACTTCAACAAAAAGAATCAGTGGATAAGGAAAGCCAGACTGAAATATTAACAGAATCAACAGTGAGCGAGCATAAGAAGTTAAATAATAATATGATGGATTTAACAGAGACAGACGGAAAGAAAAGGTTATTTCCTACCACGGATCATTTTGAACCGAAAAGTAATTTAGGACAAATGAAGCCGCTAGAAAAAAAACTGCGTATGACTCAGATAAAAGAAAAAGCAAGCCAAGAAGGTTACAGCTCTAATGAGAGAAAAACGCATGAACAAGTTCAAAGACAAGCGAATCGCTGAGTTTTGTCATTGCTAGTAAATTAGTTGTTCCCTTAAAATAATCGTGCTACACTGATTGTAAAGGAGGCGGTTTCAATGGCAGACACCTATAAAAATATATTAGTAGCAATTGATGGATCAGAAAAAGCAGAAAAAGCCTTTTCTGAAGCAGTTACAATTGCAAAAAGAAATCAGGCAAAGCTACACATTTTGTACGTAAACGAAGTAACGGGTAACTATTTCGGTGATTTTGCATTTGTTACAACGAACTTACAAGAGGAATTAGATGAAGTTGCAGAAAACCAAATGAAAGAGCATCGCAACTTAGCAATTGAAAAGGGACTAACAGATATCGAGACGTATATTTTGTATGGATATCCGAAAACATTGATTGCAAATTTCAATGAATCAAAGGAAAAAATTGATTTGATTGTTATGGGGGCTACAGGATTGAATGCCGTGGAACGTGTCTTAGTTGGGTCAACTACTTCTTATGTAGTCACACATGCACCGTGCAATGTGTTGGTAGTAAAATAACGTCACTCGCTAGTTAGTGAGAGGATGCTAGACCTGAGCTGTGCACTGAAGAAGCAAATAAAAAAGTAAGCCGAAGAAGCTGAGCATCATCTCGTTTATGTCAGTATTCTTCGGTTTTTTTATGCTGTATTTTGCTTATTTCATCTTTTTAACTAATTAGTAAGTGATTAGTTAAAAAGATCACTATTCTTAAGGAGATATCTTGAATATTACTAATTTGACAAAAGCTGCAATCAACAATTGTCCATCCACTACGATTTGATTCCTTAAAGTAAGAAGTGGTATAGTTGTGTAGAATAGGGAATGAGTTGAAAAAATAAAAAAGGGAATGAAGTGTATGAACGACCAATATGTACAAGTCATGACGATCGCGGGATCAGACAGTGATGGAAGTGCAGGAATGCAAGCAGATATGCATACTTTCTTTACCCGTGGCGTCTATGGTGTATCAGTTATGACGGCTTGTGTGGCAGGAAATTCTTATGGGATCGGAGCAAGTGTGACCTTACCAAGTGCGTTCATTGATAAAGAATTTTCTTTGATCGCTGAAGACTACCAAATAAGAGCGGCTAAAACAGGTATGCTAGCTGATGCAGAATTGATTGAAACAGTAGTTAAAAATTATCAACAGTATAACTTTGGTCCATTAGTGGTCGACCCGGTAATCGTGACGAAGCATGGGAATCTATTATTAGAAGAAGCTGCTTTAAGTAGTCTGAAAGAAAAACTAGTACCGTTAGCGACTGTCTTGACGCCGAATTTCTATGAAGCAGAGAAATTAACTGGAAGAACCTTAACGACAGATGAAGATTATGTTCAGGCCGCTGTTGACTTACAGGCAATGGGTGCCAAAAATGTGATGATCAAAGGATTTCATACGAAAGAAAGTAATCAAGAAGAAGTAAGAGATTATGTGTTGCTGGAATCAGGACGATCATTTTGGTTAAGTGCAGTCTTTTATCCGACAGATCGAATCAACGGTACAGGAGACACATTGTCGGCTTGCATCGCTGCAGAATTAGCGAAGGGAAAAACAGTAGAAGAAGCAATCCGAACGGCAAAAGACTACGTCAATATTGCAATTGGTGAAGAAATCATTGTCGGTCACAAGTATGGTCCCATCAATCACTGGGCAGCAGAAAAGCAACTCTCAGCAAAAAACTGTTCTTCAAAAAAGAATCAATAGCTATCTAAAAGAATCGTTTTTTTTGCTTTTGTAATTTTTCAAAATAGTATAAGTAAATCATATAAATAGCTGGTTAAAGTAACCGAGAAAGACAGAGGAGGATCATTCATTGATGATCACTCCACTGTCTTTCGTTTGTTTTATTCAAAAAAAATAAGTTCATAGAGTATGAAAGTAAACGATTCGTTTTCTCTTTTACTCGCTTGTTCTCAATGCGTATGCATCTAATAAAATACGCGCTAATATCGACAATGGGAGTCTGGATCTTACTTCGTAATCAGGAAAAAATGAACCCTCTGATTTAAACCCAACAAAAGCGATTTCAATAAATTGCATCATACTAGAGTATTGATTCGCGGTTAAGAGTACCGTCCCAATCTCTGCGTTATAACAATTTTGAGCAGCAACTACTAATTCGCTTGTTTCGCCATTTAAAGAAACAAAAATAGCAATATCTTCTTTATGTAACGTTTTACTGATATTTTTGATGATTTCAGGATCAGTGTGAAGCTCACAGTATTTGCCTGCAAGTTGAAATTTAACCATCATTTCTTGGGCGATTAATTCTGAAAAGCCACGCGCAAAAATAATGATCCGACGTGCAACTTTGATTTTTTGGATGGCATCCTCAATGTTGCCGATTTCAATCATATTGATCGTACGAGTTACTTCTTCTTCATTTTTTAAAATAGCTTTCCGAATCCCTCGATCCACTTTTTCTAAAGTAGAAAAGTTGATCGTTTGATTTCCCTTTTCTTTTAAATGGTGTTTGAAAGAAGTAAAACCTTCATAACCTTTCTTTTTCATAGTTCGAACGATGGTTGCCGTTGACACATTAGCTAATTCACTCAGTTTGATGATCGAATAATCAGGAATATCTAAAATATGTGCCTCAATAAAACGCCACAAATATTGTTCAGACTCACTTAGCTTGTTTTCCATGTATGATCCCTCGCTTGATGTATAGAATAGAAAGAAATTGTGGCACTTTTTCTGTAGAAAAGAATAAAAACAAATGTTTTCTGCTATTTGTAAAAGTTTTCATTGAATATGTTTGATTATGAAAACATTTACAATAGGCTCTGCTTCATAATAAAGGAAAGAAGGGAGGGAGTCAATTGGCCGTTTATACGTGTACGTTAAATCTAGCAATTGATTTATTTATTGAAACGGATCAATTAAATCCTTTTGTTGTAAATCGCACGAATCAAGATGATATTCAAGCGAATGGTAAAGGTGTCAATGTGTCGCTGATTTTAAAAATGTTAGGTATCGAAAGTACAGCAATGGGGATTAAAGCAGGTTTTACTGGACAATATATCGAAGATTTTTTAAAAGAAAGAAGTATCAAAACGGACTTTTTAGAAGTTCCTGGGATGACTAGGATCAATGTATTTACTCAGGTAAAACAAGAAAATGCAGAATACAAACTGGTAAACAAAGGCCCAGAATTAACGAAAAACCAAGTGATGCAATTTTTAAAGAAAATTGAGAATCTTAAAATGGGCGATTATCTTTGTGTTTCAGGAAGCTTGCCTCAAGGTGTTTCTCCAGCAGTTTTAGTCGAAATCAGTCGCATTTGTCAAAAGAATAAAGTCTTTTTGATTATTGACAGCAGCTACTCCGAAATATTGGATTGTTTACCATACCAACCGTTTTTGTTAAAGCCAAACGAAGAAGAATTGCGAATATGGTTCCAGACAGAGAGGAATACCAAAGAAGCGTATATTTTTTATGGAAAAGAGTTGTTAAAACAAGGAGCTCAAAATGTGTTAATTTCACTCGGTAGTGAAGGCGCTTTATTTCTGAATAAAGAACAAGTATTATTCGGTAATTCGCCAAAAGGAATAGTAGTGAATACCGCATGTGCGGGTGACAGTTTACTAGGGGCATTTTTAGCTGGGTGGTTGAAACAAAAAACAATTCAAGAGTCATTGAAAGAAGGGCTCGCAGCTGGGAGTTCTACGGCTTTTCGTAAAGGGTTAACCGATTTTTCGGATGTTGAGGAATTAATGACACAAATCAATGTGATTCAAGAAGAGGGGGAGAAAGTATGACGAAGTATCAACTGATTGCAGCCACTGGTTGCCCAACAGGAATTGCCCATACGTATATGGCACAAGAAGCATTAGAACAAGCAGCCAAACGAAAAGGTATTACGATCAAGGTTGAAACGCACGGACAAATAGGAGTAGAGAATGAACTGTCACATGAAGAGATTCAAGAAGCTGATGCGGTAATTGTTGCAGCAGATAAAGATGTTCAGCCAGAACGATTTGCGGGGAAACGAATCATTGATGTTTCTGTTAGTGTGGGGATTAAAGAAGCAGATCGTTTGATTGAAGAGGCGCTAGCTGGTAAAGGCTCAATTGTAACAAAAGCTCAAGTAGCCGATACGATTGAAGATGTGGACCAGCGTTCCGCTAATTCACTGGGACACAGTGTCTATAAGAATTTAATGAATGGTGTTTCACATATGCTGCCATTTGTTGTAGCCGGTGGTGTTTTAATTGCTATCTCTTTTGCTGTGTGGGGCATTTATTCCTTTGATCCGACAAATGCCCAATACAATGCAACTGCTGCAATGCTGAAAAGTGTCGGAGATGTAGCGATGGGGATGATGGTTCCTATCTTATCAGCTTATATTGCAGAAGGAATTGCCAAACGACCAGGTTTAGTAGTCGGTTTAGTAGGTGGCTTGGTAGCAAATGCAGGAGGAACAGGCTTTTTAGGGGGGATTTTATCAGGCTTTTTAGCAGGTTACTTTATTCTACTTTTGCAAAAACTATTAAAAAACTTGCCAAAGTCATTAGATGGATTGAAAGCAATTTTTCTTTATCCCGTGATTGGTGTAGCGACGATTGGGACAATTATGGCCCTTTTAGCAGAACCAATGAGAATGATCAATGAAGGAATGATGAATTGGTTAGCTAGTTTTCAACATTCTAGTCCACTTGTTTTAGGAATCATTGTGGGATGTATGTGTGCATTTGATATGGGCGGACCAATCAACAAAGCGGCGTATGTCACTGGGACCGCTTTGCTAGCGCAAGGAAATACAACCTTTATGGCAGGAGTTTCTGCTGCTTGTATTGCCCCACCGTTAATTACCGGTTTTGCGACATTGTTTTTTGGTAAATATTTTGCGACAAATGATCGAAACGCTGGTTTAGTGAACTTTATTCTAGGTTCGACACATATTACCGAAGGCGCTATTCCTTTTGCTGCCAAAGACCCATTGAAGATTTTACCAATCATGATGTTTGGATCCTCGATTGCTGCAGTTTTAACCTATATTTTCGGGGTACAAGTCCCTGCTCCTCATGGTGGATTTTTAGTATTACCTGTTGTTACACATGGGGTGAAATGGCTGATCGCTATTTTAACTGGCTCTTTAATTGGCGGCTTTTTATTAGGATTTTTGCAAAAAAGAACTGTAACTATGAAAAATAAAATCATGGTTAAATCAATAGACTAGGAGATAATAAGATGGGTTTTATCCAAGAGCAAAATATATTTTTGAATCAAACAGGTCAAACTCAAAATGATATTTTTGAGTTTTTAGCTAAGAAAACCGTTGATTTGACTATTGCAGACAATCAAAAAGAAGTATTGGAAAAGTTAATTGAAAGAGAAAATGAAGGTACTACTGGAATGATGGACGGTTTTGCGATTCCTCATGCGAAAGCTTCAGCGATTCATCACCCGGCAGCGATTATTTTAAAACTAAAAGAAAAAGTAGTGTGGCAAAGTTTGGATGGTCAGCCAATCCAATTTATTATTGCTTTGTTTGTTCCCGATACACAAGCTGATGACGCGCATTTAAAGTTATTGTCAACAGTGGCACGTTTATTGATGCGTGATGATATAAGAGCTAGTTTAAAAGAAGCCAGTTCAGCAGATGAAATAGCCAAATTACTAAATAATCAGATAGACGAGGTAGCTTAAATGAAAAAGATCAGTCAAGGGAAACGAAACCATTTAAAAAATATAGTTGATGAAAATGGAAGGATCGGTGCCTTAGCAATTGATCAACGGGGCGCATTGAAGAAACTAATTGGTCAATACAGAGAAACAAACGATCGCGATATAGTTGGTTTTAAAGAAATCGTTTCAAAGGAATTAACACCTTATGCCTCAGCTATTTTGTTAGATCCGGAGTATGGATTACCAGCAGCGAAAGATCGTGCCCATAATACAGGACTATTATTAGCTTATGAAAAAACCGGTTATGATAGTTCGCTGCCAGGACGGTTACCAGATAGTTTGAATACTTGGTCTGTAAAAAGATTAAAAGAGGTGGGGGCAGATGCCTGCAAATTTTTATTGTATTACGATGTGGATGAAAACGAAGAAATCAATGAACAAAAGAAAGCCTATATCGAAAGAATCGGCTCAGAATGTCTTGCAGAAGAACTACCATTTTTTTTAGAAATCATTTCGTACGATGCGATTTGTTCTGATACAACGACAAAAGAATATGCAAAAATAAAACCGCGAAAAGTAATTGAAGCGATGCGGGAATTTTCAAAAGAGCGATATCATGTAGATGTATTAAAAGTAGAAGTTCCTGTCAATATGAACTTTGTCGAAGGCTTTGGGAAAGAAGCTGTGTATTCAAGAGAAGAAGCTAAAGCATTCTTTCTAGCACAAAGCGCTGCAACTGAACGTCCGTTTATCTTTTTGAGTGCAGGAGTTAGCACAGAATTATTTCAGCAAACATTACGATTTGCTCATGAAGCAGGTTCTGATTTCAACGGAGTATTATGTGGACGAGCTACTTGGGCAGAAGGAGTGCCACCATTTATGAAAGAAGGCAACGAAGCTGCAGTAGATTGGTTTCAAACCATTGGAAAAGAAAAGTTACATTCGTTAAACAACGTATTAGAGCAAACTGCTTCTTCCATATTCAATAAAATTCAATAAATCTTCATTTCATAATTTTTATACTGAAAGAAAAGTATCTATATTTGAGAAGGAAGTCGAAGAGCCAAAAGTAGTTTAACTTTGGGGCTCTTCGGCTTATTTTGTTTCATGAATGACCTAGTCTCAGCTAGTTTAGTTTAACTAGTTAAAAAAAATTCAAAAACCTCAAAAAACTCTCATTGAAAATTGTATGGCATACATTTATTACGTTGCTGGGAAAAGAGGAAGCGTGTATGATTCTGGTTTGAAAAGATATAGACCTATTTTTTGTTTTTGAGTGTTCTAACTAGTCAAGAACGAAAAATCGATCCTATCTGTCATTTAATAACTATTTAAAAAGGGGAGATGCAAAATACATGTGAAGACATTTCAAAAGATTGTTTTGTATGTTTTGATTTTTTTATCGGTCCAATTATCCGTTTTAAATGATGAAGTATTTGCTTCAAGTGAAAAAAGTCAGGTGGGGATCACCTTTAAAGGGGAGCTTCCGAAAGACCCAAGTACTCTATTTTCTGCATCTGAAAAAAATCAGGTAACAAAAAAAGAAGAAAAAACACGATTTCCACAGACAAATGACCGATCCTCGTTCTTTTTAGAATGGCTGGGTTTTCTTACTTTAGTGATAGGTCTATGGCAACTGTTCAGGAAAAGAAAGAAGGAACAACAGTGAAAAAAATAATCTTAACGACTGTATTACTCAGTACAAGTTTTTTAATGGGGGCTTTAACCGTACATGCCGATGATTTAAGTGGAAAAAGTACAGCAAAAATCGGCTTGACGAAACAAGATCCTGATCATCCAGTAGGGCCGATTGACCCTCTTGATCCAGATGATAACCCATCATCGAATCAACCTACTGGTAACACAGGTGATTTGCGTATTGACTATATCTCAAATATTGATTTTGGGACTCAAATGATTTCTGGGAAGACAGAGACTTACCAAGCAACAGCACCAGCTAACATGGTCGAAGCTCAAATCTCAGATTTACGAGGAACAGGGGCTGGTTGGAATCTGCAAGTAAGCTATGATCCAGCACAATCTGGTTTTTCTTCAGCTGATCAAACATTAAAAGGGGCAGAACTCACGCTACCAGTTGGGCAAACTAAAACTGTCGCAGATAGTCAATCCGCTGCGCCTGCTACAAATGAAATCACCGTCAATGATGATGCCCAAAATATCATGTCAGCAGTGAAAGATACTGGTCTGGGTACTTGGGCAGATGAAATGACAACGTCTCAAGTGAAGTTAAAAGTTCCTTCAGGGAATTTGGCAGGAGCCTACACGGCCACTTTAGTTTGGACATTAACTGATGCACCAGCATAGTTTTAATTAAAGGAGAAATGGAATAACAATGAAAAAACAAGTACTTTATACGCTAGCAACGGCCTCATTATTTTCTACTATTTTATTATCTACGATGGTGAAAGCAGACGAAACGATTGATGATTCAACTACTTCTACTGCAAAGATCACTTTTGATGGAACCAATACCGATCCGGTCACACCAGTCAATCCTAACGATCCGGATACGCCAGTTGATCCAAATAATCCGATTGATCCAGATGATCCAGATAACCATGGAACAGGAGACAATGGTCCATTATCGATCGATTATGTTTCGAATATTACATTTGGTACCAAAGATATTGCTACGACTGGACAAGTATATCATGCAGTCAATGCTTCCCCTTATGTCCAAGTAACGGATAAGCGTGGTGTAGAAGGTGGTTGGGTTTTGACAGCCTCAGCCTCAAAATTTACAGCTAGTGACAACTCAGAATTAAAAGGAGCCATTCTTTCATTTAAAAATGGTGAAGCAGCTACTAATTCAGATAATATCAGTAAAAAACCAGTGACGAATGATGTCGTTTTTGCCAATACAGAAGCACAAACGGTCATGACAGCAGATAGTTTAGCTGGAGAAGGCACTTGGGTAGATGTCTTTAATGGAACACAAGGAGACAATGCAAATGTGCAGTTAGCGGTTCCTTCAGGATCGGCACAAGCAAAAGAATATACGGCTACGATTACCTGGACATTGACGGCAGGCCCAACGGAATAGAAAGAGGAGTAAGATGAATAAACTACGAGCATTGATTGTTTTGGTTCTTGGATTATGGGTGACTATGTCGCCAATGTCCGTCTATGCTGATTCAAATGAATCAGCATATAGCGTTAGCGCGGATATTCCAGATTTCCAAGTTGACAAGAATCTTTCGTATTTTGATTTACACCTTCAGCCCAATCAACAAAAAACAATTAAGATCCATCTAGCGAATACTGGGAAAGAAACAGCTGCTTTTCTTGTGAACGTGAATAATGCTGCAACCAATAGCAATGGTGTGATCGATTATGGAAAAAATGAATTTAAAAAAGATCCGTCAGCCAAATACGAGTTGAATCAACTAGTAAAACCCAAAACACAAGAAGTAGAATTACCTGCGGGAAAAGCTGAGGATGTTCAATTCCAGATCACCATGCCAAAAACTGCTTTTAAGGGGATCGTTCTTGGCGGGATTCACGTTAGTAAGAAGGATGACATTAGCCAAAAAGCAAAAGGAACGGCGATCCGTAATAAATATGCCTATGTCATTGGCGTTAAATTACAAAATAGTTTGGTTAAAGTGACTCCTGACTTAAAATTAAAAAAAGTCAACGTAGGATTACAAAACTCGTATACGACAATCTTTGCAAATATCCAAAATCCGACAGCTACGATCATTAGTAAGGTGGCATTTGATGCTAAAGTGACGAAAAAAGACAGTAATGAGATACTGTATGAAACGAAAAAGGAGAATTTGTCGATCGCACCCAATACAAATTTTGATTTTCCGATCGGTTTGAACAAAGACAAAATCGCTGCAGGTAACTATACAGTGACCATTGATGCAAAAGAGCAAGGAACCACTCATCGCTGGCATATGACCTCTGATTTGACAATTAAAGCTGATAAAGCAAATAAACTAAATCATGATGCTGTGACAAATGAAAAGGGAATCCCTTATTTATCCCTCATTATCGGAATTGGACTATTTCTTGTGCTGATCATTTTATTTTTAAGTTGGAAATTACTGAAAGCAAAAAGGTAGGTGAGCTAGTCAAATGGATGCAAAAAAACAATTAAGACAAGAGCTCTTTATCTTTTTATTCTTTTTTTGTTTTTTGATCACTCTTTTCTTTTCTACTACTTCGGTGTTAGCGGATGTTACTTATCCAGAAAAGACGGAAGGACTCATTTTTGATGGGCATGTAAAAGCAACCATTTCTTATACAAAAGATCATGCACCTAATTACACATCTGTAGGCGATAAAATTACTGTCACGACGACTTTAGAAAAACAGGACGAAGGAATTCTGCCAGATGTGTACAAGCAGTCTTCTGTCGTGATTTTATATCCCGAAGAAACTCAAGGGCTAAAATTATTCGGGGATCCAGCCTTTACTTATCAGCCAATGAATGGGGAAAATCAAACAGGTGCCTTTATTGATAGCAATACACAGTTGCAATCAACGATGTTGTGGTATTTTAATACGAATGTAAAAATATTATATTCAGACGATATCACATATAACGGTAGGATGACCCAAATCTCTGACTCAGGTTTTACAGATGGAAACTACGACGATCAATATTCCTTACAAAAATTATTGCTTCATCAAGGGGATAAAGTGTCATTATCTTACCAAGCGGAGATCACAAAAGAAGCACTAACGAAAAGTAAATTTACTTTTCATACAGCTATTTTCGATAGTCAGACAGCTACGATTGACTGGAATAATTTCCTAACAGTATCAGCGCCAAAGATTCAAGAACTAGGCCTTTCTTTTGATGAAGCAACAAAAAATAAGCAAATCACTGTTTCAGATGAGCAGTCCTACCAAACAACATTGACAGGAAATTGGGTGGGCGATCAAAGCAATCTTTCTCCTGACTTGACGATCAATGGGCAAACGATCCCAGTATCAGTAACAGATTTTAAGGAAGACGGGACGTTTTCAATTCCTGTTGATTTGAAAAATCATGGGAAATTAGGAGATAATGCAGTTCATCTTAAGATCACTAACGGCACGCAAGTAGCTGAAGATGATGCAGTGCTATCACTTGTTCAAGCAGACACACCACCAGAGGTCAAACTATTAGAACCCACAAGTGAAGTCACGGTTTCACCGACCGATCAGTCACTAGTGATCAAAGGTCAATGGAAAGATAAAGAAAGTGAGAGTATCCGTGTTTTCTATCAATTAAATGGTACGGAAAATGTTTTAGTAGATTCTATTAGTAATGAAAAGAAAGATACGTGGACAGATTTTTGTCAAAAACTCCCACTAGATCAGCTCCAATTAGGAGAAAACCACGTAGAAATTTATGGAAAAGATGCGGAAGGACAGGTTTCTGAAAAGGAGAAATTGATTATCCAATTGGTTCAAGGAACGATTTCATTTAAACAGATTGATCCAGAGATGTTATTTCAAGATTTAGTGATCACAGGGCAAACGAGCCAATCAACGACACAAAAAGCAGTGAATGTGATAGTAGAGGATACAACAGGCAAGCCAAAGGATTGGGATTTAACCGTTAAACAAGTTCAACCGTTTAGTAATGGAGATCAAAAGTTAGCGGCTCAGTTAGCCTATCAAAATGACTCGGTCCGTTCAGTGATTTCAACGACACCTGTCAATCTTTCATTAAGACAGATCAATGATAGGGAGTATTCTTTACCTCAAGACCAAGATCATCAATTCCAACTAACAGTTGCTCCAGGAGGGAAAAGTGGGGTATATCAATCTGAATTAGAATGGACTATCGTAAAAGCTCCTGGATAGAGTCATTTTTTGATAAGAGACTTACTTCATTTTTCCGCTAGCAATTTTCGATGTTTCCTAATAAGCAATAGTTAAACATAAAGAAATAAGCCGAGAAATCCAGAAACAAAAAATGTTTCTGAAGCTCTTGGCTTTTTTTGTGGCTCAAGGAAAAAACACTAGTTTCTCATATTTTGTAAGTCTTTCCTGCGTATGATTTATAAGATAGGTGAAAACAAACGAGAAATTTGTTGTTTGAATAACAACCAGCCAGACATTTCTTTGACTGTTTCTGTGGTCATCGGTGTACATTGTTTTTCATCTTGTAAAAATTGATCTGCTAACTGGGTTAAAAAGGCTGGATCATAAATGACAGCACTGGTTTCGAAGTTCAACCGATAACTTCGAACATCTTGATTGGCAGAGCCCACCATACAAATTTCATCATCCATGATCAATGTTTTCGCATGTAAAAAACCATTCTCATAAACCAAGATTTGAACGTTTTCTTTGATCAATTGACGTGCATAATATTGGGTTGCTCGGTAAATAAACGGATGATCAGGTTTATTAGGAATCATGATCTTGACCTCTACGCCAGAAGAAGCGGCAATTTTTAAGGCAGCGATCACACTTTCATCTGGAACCAGGTAAGGTGTTTGAATCCATACCCGTTTTTTAGCAGCTGTGATCAATTTAATAAAGGATAATTTAATTTGTTCACGTTCGTTGTTAGGACCGCTTGATACTAGTTGAATCGAAGTATTTTTATGCTTGTCGTCTTTCCCAAGTTCTTTTTGAAAAAAGTAATCAAGATGATAGGCAACCTTCTTTTGTTCGGGTACTGAAACATTCCAATCCGTTAGAAAACGTAGCTGTAATAATGAAGCAGCAGCGCCATAGATTCGAATATGAGTATCACGCCAATAACCAAACTTTTTGGTTGGATTGACATATTGATTGGCGATGTTAAAGCCACCGGTATAGCCGATTTTACCATCGATCACGACGATTTTACGATGGTCGTGATAATTTAAGCGGAATCGAAGTAATGCTCTTTGTGACGTGACGAATGTGTGGACGTGACCACCATTTTGGATCAAACGGTTAAAGTCTTTCGGTTTAGTGCCGTGTGAGCCAAACGCATCATATAATAAGCGGACTTCAACCCCTTCAGCAGCTTTTTCTTCAAGTAATGTCAAGATTTGTTGTCCGATGTTGTCCGTGACGAATGCATAATATTCGATATGAATCGAATGCTTTGCCTGCCGAATATCACTTAATAGAGAAGTTAACTTTTGTTGACCATCTGTTAATAAAGTGACGGAATTACGTCGGGTTAATGGCATGCGATTCAAAGAAGAGAAGAAGTCAACAAATTGTTGATGCTCTTCATTATCCATGACGGGATCATAGTGATCGATCGTATCTCCTTTGAAATCTTGAAAATTTTCTAGTTCTTTCAAGTCGCTTTGTCTCAAATAAAATTTTTTCTTATCAGTCAATCCGCGACCGAAGAAGAGATATAGGATAAATCCAAGACCTGGAAGAGCAAATAGTACGAGCAACCACGCCCAGATTGCAGCTACGTCACGAGGTTTGATTAAAATAGTTACTAAAGCAATTAGTGCATTGATGAAATAAAGGATCGTGAGAATAGTGATAACCAAAATAGCTTCCTCCTTATTTAGAATAACAAACAGTATTATATCATGAGAATCCTTAGAATCCTAAATTTGAAGTTGCAGAGATTATAAAGTGATTTGAAAAAATAAAGAACCAAAAGGCAAAGTGGTTGCAATTTTCTATTCATTCATGTAGGATAAGAATATAGTTGAATATCTCCTTAGGGGAGTAACCGACAACGTTTGTTGTGATAATATCAACAGTAAGTTAACCATTTGGTTTTCTGGTATTGTATGAAATGGTGAGACCTAAGACAAATCCGCATTTGTCTTAGGTCTCTTTTTTTTCAGTCAGAAAACTTTTTGGTAACGAAAAACAAAATGGGGGATGGAATTTGGAAAACAAAGAACAGGCTCAGCAAGTTGTCTATAAAGAACCAATTGACTCGCTGATGCAAAAAACACAGAGCTCAATCGATGGTTTGAGTACATCACAAGCAAAAGAAAAGTTAGAAAGAGACGGATTGAATCAGTTAAAAGAAGCACCTAAGAAGCCAACGTGGAAATTGTTTTTAGAAACATTTAAAGATGCAATGGTTATTGTCTTGTTGATTGTCGCTTTGATTCAAATGGTCATGGGAGATTATATCGAATTTTTCGTTATTTTTGCCGTATTGATGTTGAACTCCGTGATTAGTGTGATCCAAACGAAGAAAGCAGAAGGTTCTTTAGAGGCATTGAAAAATCTTTCTGCACCTGATGCACGTGTGATTCGTGATGGAAAAGAAAAAACGATCCCTGCGAATGAACTGGTTGTAGGAGATATCGTTTTATTGGAAGCAGGAGATTATGTCCCTGCCGATGGTCGGTTGTTAGAAGCTGGATCATTGAAAGTGGATGAAGGGATGCTAACTGGTGAATCGACAGCATCGGAAAAAGAAGTAACTGATATTAGTCAGACAGTGCCGATTGGTGATCGTATCAACATGGTATTTAGTGGAACAATCATTACTTATGGTCGTGGGAAATTCTTAGTTACCGCTACTGGAAATAACACAGAAATCGGTGAGGTGGCAGGGTTACTTGAATCAACAACTGAACAAGTAACACCACTACAGCGTGGATTAGATAAATTTAGTAAGAAGTTAAGTTTAGCGATTTTAGCTTTATCGTTAGTTATTTTAGGTATCCAATTGTTCCGAATCTATCTTGGCGGCGGCACAGGTGATTTAACTGCTGATATCGTTAGTGCAGTAATGTTTGCAGTCGCTGTTGCGGTTGCTGCCATCCCAGAAGCATTACAATCAATCGTAACGATCGTTTTATCCTTGGGAACCAATAAAATGGCGAAACGACATGCTATTATCCGAAAATTACCAGCAGTGGAAACACTGGGTTCGACTAGTATTATTTGTACAGATAAAACTGGGACATTGACCCAAAATAAGATGACGGTAGTTGATTATTATCTAGCGAATGGTTCGACTGGAGATTTTACCGATGATCCAAAAAAATGGACAGACGATGAAAGACGCTTGATTGAAATCAGTGTATTAGCCAATGATGCTTCCATCAGTGAAGATGGTACGAAACTTGGAGATCCGACAGAGGTAGCGTTTATTGATTTTAGTGAAAAATTGAATCAACCGTATCAAGAAATCCGTAACAACTATCCAAGAAAAGCTGAATTACCATTTGATTCTGACCGAAAATTAATGTCGACTGCTCATAACATTGATCAGGGACACTATCTTTTTGTTAAAGGTGGACCAGATATCGTGTTTGCTCGCAGTAAAAAGGTCTTGCTAAATGGTGAAGTTGTACCAATGACAGAGGAATTGATGAAACAATTCAAAGAACAAAATGAAGCTTTCTCAAACAAGGCATTGCGTGTTTTAGCCTTTGCTTATCGCCCAATTGAAAGTCCAGAGTTGTCATTTGAAGATGAAAATGACTTGATTCTAGTTGGATTACTTGCCATGATTGATCCTCCAAGAGCAGAAGTCACACAAGCAGTTAAAGAAGCTCGAAGCGCTGGAATTAAAACGATTATGATCACTGGAGACCACAAAACGACTGCTGTTGCGATCGCGAAAGAAATTGGGATCTTTGCAGAAGGAGATCAAGCACTTACAGGGACAGAGTTAGATGAATTGACCGAAGATCAATTAAACGAAGTCTTGGAAAAAGTGACTGTGTACGCACGTGTATCTCCTGAAAACAAGATCCGAATCGTACGTGCATGGCAAACAAAAGGACACATTTCTGCGATGACAGGCGATGGTGTTAATGATGCTCCGGCCTTGAAACAAGCGGATATCGGTATTGCCATGGGTACGGGTACGGATGTATCGAAAGATGCGGCAGCGATGGTCTTGACTGATGATAACTTTGCTTCAATCGTTAGTGCCGTAGAAGTAGGACGTAATGTTTTTGATAATATCAAAAAGGCGATTGCCTATTTATTCTCTGGAAACTTAGGTGCGATCATTGCGATTGTCTTCGCTTTAGTTGCTGATTGGTCCAATCCATTTACAGCATTACAATTATTGTTTATCAACTTAGTCAACGACTCATTACCAGCGATTGCTTTAGGAACAGAAAAAGCCGAACCAGCTACAATGAAACGTCCACCAAGAGATCCAAATTCAGGAATCTTTACCGATAAAACATTGATCTCGGTTACTTATCGAGGCGTATTAATCGGTATCGCAGTCATTTTTGCGCAATGGTTAGGAATGCAACATTCGCCAGAATTTGGCGTAGCAATGTCGTTTTCTACATTGATCTGGTGTCGAACATTACAAACATTCCCTGCGCGTTCTAACACACAAACAGCGATCCAAGCAGGTTTCTTCGCAAATCGAAGCGTATTGTTAGCTGTTGTAGTATGTAGTGCATTGTATTGCTTGACGATGATCCCAGGCTTGAAAGAAGTCTTTTCAATTCCAGCAGCATTTGGTTTGACAGAAGTCTTTACGTCAATCGGGATTGCCTTAGTAACGATCATTTTAATGGAAATCACAAAACTGATCCTTGTACACGTACAAAAAGAGAAATAAAAAGGAATACCTGGGATAATTTTTTGATGTGCTATTCAAAAGTTAATAGCAGAGTATTTCACCAACTGGCTGGTATGGCTTCGGGATTCAACCGAATGTATACCAGCCAGTTTTTTGTTCAATGACATCTTTATTCTTTACTTGATGATAGCTGTCTAATATACATAGTGAAGAACTATATCGGCAATTTAAAAATTTGGCTCTGATGAGATAGAAAGAAAGGAAAACACATGTGAATCATGTATAATGAAAGGACAGAAATTTTAAAAATAATTATTTCGATAAGCCTAAGAGCAGGTTGGTTTTGGTTATGAATTAGTCAGTATATTATTTATTCCGAAAAGTGAAAAAGCGATATAAAAATAGAGAAATAGAGGAATGAAAATGAACGAAGAAGAATGGGACGCCTTTGCAAGCGATTACTACATGAATCAAAAAGAATCAGACAAAACAATTGTCCGTGATGTCATTGAGTATCTAAAAAAAGAAGCTGCATTACCAACTGAGAAAATAGTGGATGTAGCAGGTGGCGCTGGACGCTATCTAGCGATGTCAAAAGAAGCAACTACATATGAATTGATAGATTTTTCGGATGAAATGTTGAAGTTTGCTACTGAAGAAGCAGCTAGATTGGGGAGGGAAAACATTCATCTAACGAAACAGACTTTTTCTGAATTTCTGGAAAATGGAAAAACGTATGATTTTATTTTCTCTGCTTCTAATCCGGCTTTAGACGATTCCGTAAAGTTAAGTAGAATGTTAACAAAGATGAAAAAATATTGTGTCATCCTAAGAGTTGTCTCTTCTAAAGAAGATCTGTTTACATCGTTGGAAAAAAAATTAGGAATTTTCGAAGAAGATGCTGTGACTTCACCAGTAATAATGGATCAATTGGAAACTTATTTAAAAGATGAAGAATGGTCCTATAAAAGAAAAGAATTTACGTATACGTTTAAAGAAGAAATTACGGAAGATTTTATGAGAGCTTATTATCAAGAATATCTAGAAGAAACAATTTTTAAAGAGTATATTCAAAAATATTTTGACCCAAAAGAAAAAATTGTTAGTACAACGATGTTGACCTATCGGCTACTACTAATCAAGAAGGAGTGACCCAAAATGGGCATGACTAGTTTTGTTTACTCTAAGAATATAGAGAAAAACGATTTATCTCTTAGGACGGATTGACGAGGAATGACTTTTTGAACACCGTTTATCCGTCTTTAGAGATATGATGAGAAGAGACTGAGGCATGTTTTGATTGATTGGCTCAGTCTTTTTTTTGTTGTGGCTAATGGAGTAATCGAAAATTAACGTAAAAGAAAAAACACTTATATTTGCTTGTGTCTTAACAATTCACTCTAAGAAATCGGCCTAAAACTATTTTTTGACTGTTGGTTATCTTTCTAAAATAATAAACGGAGAAAAATGAGTTGTCAGATATATTGGTATTATGTTTTCTTAACTGTTTTAAATCATTTTTATTATTTTATAAAATAACAAATCATTGAAATGTTTGTTTTGGAAAATTATAGCTTGCATCTTAATTATTTCTTTAAAAAAATAGTTTAATTGAAGTGAAAGTATAATTTTTATTGTGGTTGTTGACTATTTTATTTATACTTAAATGTATACGATTGCTTTGTTTGATTAGATGGCAATTTGTATAAAATTACATAACAGGAGGTTTTTTGTTTGAAAAAGATTTTTTTGATAGGGTTATCAGTGTTATTTTTTGGTTGTTTGTTTTCTACGAATGTTCAGGCGCAAGAGGTAATTAAAAAAGAGATTTTTAGTATTCCTGAACCAACTTGGATCTTCAATGCAGGGATGAATAAAGGAAAAAATCATGATCGCCAGGATTTAGGATTTATCTTGCCAGAAAATGTTGAATTGAGGATTAGACAAACAAATAAACAATTCAAAAATAAATTAAGATTGAGATTGTTAGGTAATGCCTCAAGTATTGAAAAAAGTATCTTAGTTGATTCAGAATGGGTAAGTATAAGTGCAGATAATCCTTTAGTTCCGTTTATTGATACGCCATATGGAGAAGAAGCTGCTCAGATTGAATATGAAATCGTCACTTCTGAACGTATTAAACCATTACCAGTTTATAGTTATCATGGAGATGATACTATGTTTCTTTCAATGTGGGACAAGTTCGATGCTGAATATGCTTTGATTAAAGGACCAGATTTTCAATTACTTGTTCCTAAAAATGATAAAGAAAAAGTAAGAAACTTGAAAGATTACCGTTCCTTAGATGAATTGATCGAACATTACATCGAATTGTTTGGTTATTATAATCAAATCGCTGGTTTTGATAACTCATCTAAAGAAAATCAAAATGGAGTGAATCGCTTTTTCTTGAAAGCAGATAAAAACGGAGGTGTCGGTGCTTATTATTCTTCAGAATGGGCAGCAAATAGCTATAGCACAGTCGAGTGCTGGTTAACTGAAGACAGTTGGAAAGTGTTGCATGAAATTGCACATGGCTATCAAGCTGGCTTCGATAACATAGGGATGTATACAGGAGAAGTCTCGAATAACTTATTTGGTGTGCAGTATCAATATCTTATCTATGGAAAAGAAGCAGATGAAAAAGGTTGGCTATTTAATTATGGTAAAAAAGAAGAGGTAGAAAACGCACTATACGAAAAGCTAATCAATCAGAATGGAACTTATGCTGATGCTGATCTGCGCGAAAAATTAATTTTATTAACAATGTTAAAACAAAAAGCAAATGATGATTCGTTTACAAAGATGTATCAGGAATATCGTAAAATAGCTAATCAACCAGATTTTAATCGCAACGATTACCCATTACCTGATTTAATGAATCGTATCTATAGTGAAAATAGTCAACTAGATTTTTCAGGTGTTTTAGAGAAATGGGGATTGACGCTTGATCAAGTACAAGTTCAAAAAAACCGTGAGCATGGTTATCCGGCAGTCGCTTCTTTAGCTGATGTCGTACCAGAAAGTGAGTTGGCACGTGCGCGTGAATTAGTCGACCCATCTTATTTGATCAATTCTAATTTTGAGATGGTGCAAAATAAGGAGATTGCTGCGCTAAATCTAAAAGGTGATCTTACGATTGAATTAAGTTTGAAAGACTTAAACCTATTAAAAGGTTCCAAAATAACTTTAAAAGACGGAACGAAAGAAATAGCTACTCAAGAAATCACTGGAGGAGTAGTCACTTTTAAAAACATTCCTAATGGCATCTATTGTGCAGAATTCTCTGGAAATCAAATGATGTATTTCATCCCACAGAATAGTTATGTTTACGTGAAAGAAGCAACAAATCATGCGGTTATTACGTTGGACGAAGTAAAAGATAGCCAAGTCATTGATTTTCATGGAGTGAATGACAGGAAGTTTGGCTCATTTACATTTAGGACAAACAAGAACAGTGATACTCAAGAAGCAATTGTTTCAGTTACGCATTCGAGACCTCATTATCGTTATGAGAATGAAACTTATGTAAAAGTAATGGTCAAAAGTAGTACAGGAGAACTGAAATACGAAAAAACGATCGAAGGCATAGAGTCTGTTACTGGTGAAGAAAATGTATCATTGAAAATAGGTGATATCGTTGAAATTTATCATGCAGAACCTAAAAACCGCTTCATTTCTTCTGAAGGGATCGTTGATACTACGCAATCGACCAATCGTTGGGTAGTAACCCAATTTGGATTAGAAAACCTAGCTTTGAAAAATGATGCCAAAGAGGATCTCAAAAAAAGAATTACGTCATTAGCCACTCAACTTTGGGATAAAGAGTTAGTCAATCCGGTTCCAAGTGATCGATCACCAGAAAAGAAATTGTTATGGGTGATGATGGATCAAACAACATTAAAAGAAAAATCAGAATATCAAACTTTATATTATATACTATTCAAAAAATGGTTCTAAATATCAAGAAGCATCATATAGTTTATGAAATAGGATAGAAAATCAAATAGCGACTTACAGTTATTTATTGTCACAACAATGTTGACAAAAGTAATTGCAAGCCGCTATTTTTTGTTTTACTGCTTTTTGTAGCTATATGTTAAAAGTTGCTTTTTTGCAAACATTTTTGATTACCTATTAAATCAATCAGGCAGTTGTCTCATATGGTTACTTGTAGTAACGAATATCATTTTCAACTTTATAGATTGAAAATGGTACATCGGAAGAATATTCGGCTGTTTCCCCATGTTCAGGTAATTTTTCCTTGAAGATTGTTTCATATTGATCGACTGTGACAGCTTCTCTACCTTCTAACATTTCTTGATGTAGTTCAGTCAATAGGAAATCTTGATAGCCGTCTTGTAAGTAACCTGTGAAAAATTCACTGACAGCACCCGAACCATAGCTGAATAAGCCAATTCGATCACCTGATTTTAACACTTGTGAGTTCTCTAAAAGAGAAATCAATCCTAGATAAAGAGAACCAGTATAAAGGTTACCAATTCGCCGACTATAACGAATACTTTCTTCATAGCGAGTTAATAAGCGATTTTGTGTTTCTTCATCTGTCTGATCCAAGACACTTTGTAAGGCTTTTTTTCCCATTTTTGTGTAAGGAATGTGAAAACTTAGCGCATCATAGTCTTCTAAAGTAAATCCTGTTACCTCTTTATGTCGATTCCAAACTTTTTGAAAAGATTCGATATAAGTGGAGTTGGATAAAGGACCATCAACCACTGGGTATTGCGCATAATCAGGACGCCAAAAATCATAAATATCTTCGGTTAAGAAAGTACTATCGTCTTCGATAGTGATGATTCGTGGATCTTTGGTAACCATCATAGCGACAGCACCCACACCTTGTGTCACTTCTCCACCACTAGCTAGACCATAACGGGCGATGTCACTAGCGATCACTAAAACTTTTCGATCTGGATGATTTTTTACATATTCTTTTGCCATGTGGAGAGCAGCAGTTCCACCATAACAAGCTTCTTTTACTTCAAACGAACGAGCAAAAGGTTGGACTTTCAATAAATGATGGATAATTACAGCACTCGCCTTTGAATGATCGATGCCAGATTCCGTTCCTACGATAACCATATCGATCAGCTCGCGATCTTCATTTGTGACGATCCTAGTAGCTGCATTTGCTCCTAAAGTCACGATATCTTCTGACACTCGGTTGATGGCCATTTGATCTTGGCCAATACCGATATGGTATTTAGCAGGATCATCTCCCCGACGTTCAGCTAACTCTGTCATATCTAAATATAAATTTGGAATAAAAAAGGAAAGACGATCAATCCCTACTTTCATTTCAACACCTCTTTACTCATGATAAAAAAACTTACTTTACTAAAGTATCATAAAAAGATTAAAAGAAATATAAAAAAGCGAATATTTAAGGATTTGTAAAATTTATTCCTAGATTTTTTTGAAGCTATAGTGAGGTATTTGTTTTTAGCATAAACAATGGTATATTTTTCTAGGAGGTGACTGACTTGAAGGAAGTCGTTATTATAGATGCTGCGAGAACGCCAATTGGAAAGTATCGTGGCAGTTTAAGCAGTTTTTCTGCTGTAGAATTAGGAACAATCATTACAAAAGAACTGTTAGAAAAAACAGGTATCCATAAAGAAAACATCGATCAAGTAATATTTGGAAATGTATTACAGGCGGGGAATGGTCAGAATGTTGCCAGACAAATTTCTGTCAATAGTGGGATCCCTGTTCAGGTTCCTGCCATGACAGTCAACGAAGTATGTGGCTCAGGAATGAAGGCGGTTATTTTGGCTCGCCAATTGATTCAGTTAGGTGAAGCTGATCTAGTAGTCGCAGGAGGCACTGAAAGCATGTCACGTGCGCCACTGCTTCAGCAATATGAAGCAGAAAATGCAACTTATGAAGAGCCGATCTCAAGTATGGTCAATGATGGGCTGACAGATGCGTTCTCAAATGCACATATGGGCTTAACTGCTGAAAAAGTAGCGAACGAATTTTCCGTTACGAGAACAGAACAAGATCAATATGCGCTCAACTCACAAAAAAAAGCAGCTCAAGCTAGTGAAAACGGGGTATTTGAAGCAGAAATTATTCCCGTTACTTTACCTGATCAAAGAATCATGGATAAAGACGAAGCCATCCGAGGGAATAGTACACTGGAAAAATTAGGGACTTTGAAAACTGTTTTTTCCGAAAATGGGACTGTGACAGCAGGGAATGCTTCTCCGTTAAATGATGGAGCATCGGTATTGATTTTAGCTTCAAAAGAATATGCGATCAAACATGGGCTTCCTTATCTTGCAACGATCAAGGCTGTATCTGAAATTGGGATTGATCCGAGCATCATGGGAATTGCACCTATCTCAGCAATCCAAACATTATTGAAAAAAGCAGAAATTTCTATTGATCAAATCGATCGTTTTGAGATCAACGAAGCATTTGCGGCTTCATCGATCGTGGTCAATCGCAACTTAAAACTAGCTGAAGAAAAAGTCAATGTAGATGGTGGTGCCATTGCACTCGGTCATCCGATTGGTGCAAGTGGTGCTCGTATTTTGACAACATTAAGTTATGGCTTGAAACGAATGAACCAACAATATGGTGTGGCTTCTTTATGTATTGGTGGAGGCTTAGGACTAGCCATGTTACTTGAAGCAAATCTAGAAACGGAACAATCAAGTGACCAAAAAAAAAAGTTTTATCAACTGACGCCTGAACAACGTCGGAGTCAGTTGGTTAGTGAAGGAATCATCAGTCAATCACAAGCTGATGAATTAAAAGTAGGAACACTCTCTGAAGAAGTAGCCAATCATTTGATTGAAAATCAAATCAGTCAAGTTGAGATTCCTCTAGGGATTGCACCTAATTTTCAAATCAATGGAATCAAAAGGCAAGTACCGATGGCGACAGAAGAACCGTCTGTAATTGCTGCAGCCAGTAACGGTGCAAAAATATGTGGAGACATTACAGCAATTACACCACAACGCCTGATGCGTGGTCAGATTGTACTATCAGGGGAACTGGATAATCGAGGCATAACTGATGCTGTCATCGCCAGACAAGATGAACTACTAGCATGTGCGAATGCAAGTTATCCCTCGATCGTGAGACGTGGTGGTGGAGTGCAGGAAATCGCAACAAGAAACTTTAAGGGCAATAATTTGGATTACTTATCGATCGATTTCTTGGTTGATGTAAAAGATGCGATGGGAGCTAATATCATCAACGCTATCTTAGAAGGTGTTGCCCAGAAAATACGTTCCTGGTTTCCTAAAGAAGAGATTTTATTTAGTATTTTAAGCAATTTCGCAACAGAATCATTAGTAACAGCTAGTTGTGAGATTCCCTTCGAGCGATTGGGAAAAACGATTGAAGCAGGAAAGAGAATTGCTGAAAAAATCCAACAAGCTTCCGAGTATGCTAAATTAGATGTTTATCGGGCAGCAACACATAATAAAGGGATCATGAATGGCATCGAAGCTGTCATTCTTGCTACTGGAAACGATACGAGAGCTTGTGCAGCTGCCGTTCATGCGTATGCTGCGAAAGATGGTGCTTACCAAGGCCTGTCAGACTGGCAAATGATTGGAGATAAGTTAGTTGGACAATTAACGGTACCTTTGGCAGTGGCAACAGTTGGAGGGGCTTCTAGGATTCTTCCAAAAGCAAAGATTGCACTAGACATGTTGAAGATTGAATCAGCAAAAGAATTAGCTCAAATCATTGCTGCCGTCGGTTTAGCACAAAATTTAGCTGCTTTGCGGGCATTAGTGACAGACGGTATCCAAAAGGGGCATATGTCGCTTCAAGCTAGAGCCTTAGCGATCACAGTCGGGGCACAAGGAACTGAAATTGAACAAGTCGCTGAATTTCTAAGAAAAGCCGAAGGAATGAATCAGGACGTAGCTAGAAAATTTTTGATGCAATTACGTAAAAAATAAGTATTTATAAAAAAGAGAGACTGATTGGGATAACAGCAGAATGGATAAAAAGCTACTATTGTTTATTTATATGTTTATTCATATTATTCCTAGTCAAAAGCTCTCTTTTTTTGCTAATTGCCGGTAAAATTAAGGAAAAGGTTAAATATGACTAAATTTTTGCGAACTTTCTACGGGATGCTATTGTGAAATTGTTCGTTAAAGGATATACTTTTTTCAAATTTAATACTTGTTAGGCGAGGCTCCTAAACAAACATAGGCTATTGCGCAGAAACGTCGAAAGACGCCAATGTGTAAAACAGGAATTGTCGAATTAAGGCTCTTCATAAGATAGCTAAGAGAAATCTTTACGTTGTTTAGTGTCAAAACTCACACGATGAGATAGTTGTTGATGTACGCAACTTTAACAAATAAGCCGAAACTTCTAAAAATCTTTGCTGATTTTTGTGAATTTTCGGCTTATTTTTTGGAGTTGGATATTTACACCACTTACTTGAAAATAAATCACAGCACATTTTGATCACGCTACTTTTATTTTTCCTCATGTGAAAGTGACTCCTTTTGCCTAATAGAAAGGATGGCAAAATGGATACTAGTTGATAACGGATGTTTTGATAAGAAGATTAGAGAAATTCTGGTTACGAAAACTTTCGTTTAAGAGGTGTTGTGTGTGAAATCAAAATCATTTGAGTTTAATTATGCGTTATTTTTGCCGATTTTTCTCTTTTATTTATTAAGTATCGGTGTGCAATATGGAGCAGCAGTCTACGACCAAGTGCCTTATAAAACTATTGTTTTAAAACAAGTGATCTTTTGCATTGCTTCATTAGGACTTTTGTTACTGACACAAAAAATCAAGACAGCGTTATTGTTACGATTGTCTCCTTATTTTTATGCCATTTCATTAGCAATTATGAGTTTGCTCTACAAATTTTATGATCCGGTGATGTACCAATTAACCGATACGAAACGTTGGCTGAGGATTGGTAGTTTTACTTTTCAACCTTCTGAATTGGTTAAATTGACTTTTGCATTAGTTCTCGTTTATTTCACCTTGCTTTATGAAAAGAAAGTCAGTGAACGTTCCGTGAAAACGGATCTGATCTATGTCTTTCAAGTTCTGTTGATCAGTTTACCAACTTTCTTGTTGATGTATATGCAAAAAGATTTTGGGACAAGTTTGGTATTTATTATTTGTTTGGGGGCTCTGTTCATGATTGCAGGGGTCCATTGGAAGATCTTGGCCGTATGTGCTAGTTTTTTATTTATTATTGGGGTCATATTGATTTGTCTAGTTTTTACGAAATACGGTAATGAGATCCTCTATAGTCTGAACTTTAAGACGTATCAATTAGACCGGGTGAGAGCTTGGATCGATCCTTTTGCTTACAGTCAATCGATCGGATACCAACAATCACAAAGCTTATTGTCTGTTAGTGCAGGTGGATTTAGTGGACGACCAGCTGAAATACCACCAATCTATGTACCAGTACGTGAATCAGATATGGTATTTACTGTAATTGCCGAAACGTTTGGTTTTTTAGGTAGCGTGACCGTCGTTTTTCTATATTTCTATCTTTTCTACCAAGTTATTTACACTGCGATACAGACAAACAATAAAGGAAATCTATATCTAGCGGTAGTACTCGTATTTGGACTATTATTTCAAATCGTAGAAAATATCGGCGCCTCGATTGGTTTACTGCCTTTAACAGGAATTCCTTTGCCTTTTCTAAGTCAAGGAGGAACCTCTTTGTTGATCATGGGAGGCGGATTAGGTATGATTTTAGGTTTTAAAAAAGTAGAATAAGTCATTTGTTTAGTCAGATGAAGTTAGAAAGTAAGTGAAAGTTTTATGAGTGATTATCAACAAAAAGCACTGAAATTATCAATCGTTCCATTATGTCTTTTGATTGGATTGATTTTATGCGTAAAAATCAATCCTCCATGGTTCGAAACACTAGATTTAGCGGTTTATACAAAGATCGATTTACCTAATTTTCCACAACTAACAGCGATTGTTCGTTTGTTTGCTAAGTTAGCAACGATTGGTCCGACCTTATGTTTCGCCTTTCTTTTTGCTTTTTATATTTGGAAAAAGAATTACCATTTGTTAGCGATTTGGAATATCTGTAATATCTTTGCGGTTAGTTTTTTTGGGTATATTCTAAAAAAGCTCATTGCACGAATCAGACCTGCCGTTTCACAATTGGAAATACGTACGAGTTACTCGTTTCCTAGTGGACATTCTTTATTATCCTTTGCGCTTTTCCTAACAATTATCTTATCGTTAAGTATTATTTGGAGTCGTCAGGATACCAGAAGAGTTGCTTGGTATCTTATCAGCTATCCATTGCTGATTGCAGCAACTCGATTATATCTAAGAGTCCATTATCCAAGTGATATTTTAGCTGGATTTTCGTTAAGTGCAGTAGTAGTTTTATTGTCTTATGTTGTTTGTTTCTCTTTTATCTCCACAGATTCAATATTGAAAACAAGGCAATTAGAGAAGAAAAAAACGCTTTTTTCTAAAAAGCAAAAAGTAGTTTTAGGTCTTTTAGTCCTTTTACTAGCAGTAATTATTTCTGGTGTCGCTTACGAACTGAATGTCTTTTATCATGCACATGGGTAAGCTGGAAAAACATAACCAATAAACTAAGGGGAAGAGACCGCTTGGTTTTTTGGTTCTATCTTTTTTAAGATTGGTGAAGATTATTGACAACTTTTGGTGATTAAAAGTAATAGAAAAAATATTTTACTATAAAAAAATGAGCAGAGGGCAATTGCCTTTCTGCTCATTTAACATTTTATGATTTCTCATTACCGGCATCATTTGACAAAAAGCCGTTTTTTGATGCGGTGGATAGATTTGTGAAACTGGTTATCTTTCTGAAATAGCTGTTGCAGCAAACTGTTCGATCAATGGGATCAATGTCAGTTTCACTTTGTATTTGCGTTCTAACGCTTTTTCAATTGTAAATTGGTTTTCTGCTGTCATTGAAATTTCAGCTAATTTACGTGGTTCATCTGAGGTTTTCTCATAGATGACTGCTGCATCAGCTTCTTTTTCTACATAAAATTTTGGATATTCCGCTACTGCGCTTGAAAAATCAGCGAAATTCAAAGCGGCAGTTTCAGTTGAGCGTTGTTTTTCAGTTGTTTCCGCTTTTGATACTTCAGCTGTTTTAGGTGATTCCACAGGTTTTGAGTCAGCAACTTTTGTTTCAGCAACAGGTGTAGAAACCTCTTGAGCAGTTGGTTCATCATTTTTAAGACGTTGATCATTCCAATAAGAAACGATTTCAATCAATAAGTTGTCACGGAAGCGTTCAAAAATGTCTTTTTCTCCTGAACGGATTCGTTTTAAGACAGTTGTGAAATTATCATCAATCGGTACATTGATGCGAGTATCTTCATTTGTTTTTCCTGCAAGTCCAATCGTTAAGATGTGGCGGTCTTTCGGATCAAGCATGACTTGTAAAGGTAAGCCGTAACGACGTAGACTTTCATCCTCTAAAGAATGAAATAATTGACTTCTGATTCCATCTAAAGAAGGACGGAATTGATTGAGTAATTTTTGTTTTTGTTTTTTCTTCATATGTTCTCTCCTTCGCTCATACCCTTTCGATTATAAGAAAAAAAAGATGAAATGAAAAGGATTATACGAAAAAAACTTAGATATGTATGTATTATACGTAATTTTTCAGGAAAATATTTGTTTTTATCAGAAATGTTTCCTCTTTTTAGGTGTATATCAAAAGATAAGCCGATACGACACCGGCAAGAAAAACTCAGTGTGTATCGACTTATCACGATCATTGAAGTCAGCTACGTTGTTTTGGAACAAGGAATCAAAGCAAAGACAGACAGTTCAGGTGAATAGATCACTTCATGTCCTTGCCAAGTCGTAACCATTAGCGAATGATCGAAACGGTTGGTTAGCTCTTGGATTTTTTGATCATGGGACCAGTTACGTGCTGGGAAGTGTTGGATCTTGTCTGGTCCGATCAAAAAGATAAAATCAGGATGAAAAGTACGAGTGATTTCTTCTGAGAGCCTTTCTAAACGTTCAATCGGAGTCATTGTTATCAAACATCCTTAAATTAAAATTGGGTAGTATCTGGATCTTTTGCTTTACCAACTACGCCATCTAATTGATCGATTTGTTGCATTTCTTCTTCTGACAGTTCAAAGTCAAAAAGTTCAGCATTTTCTTTGATCCGACTAGGAGTTACGGATTTTGGCAGAGGCAAGAAACCATGTTGTAAGGACCAGCGTAAAGCAACCTGAGCAATACTCTTTTGATGGGCTTTGGCAATTTCCTGCATCTCTGGTACATCGAAAATTTTCCCTGTGCCAAGCGGGCTGTAAGCTTCCAGGATCATTTCGTGTTTTTTGGCATAGTCAACGACTGCTGGTTGTAATTCACCAGGAGCTAAGAAAATTTGGTTGACCATTGGCATGATCTTGGCTGTTTTTTGTAACGCATCCAGATGATGGGGCAAGAAGTTGCTGACGCCAATGGCTTTGATTTTTCCAGCTTCATACAGCTCTTCAAAAGCTCGCCAAGTTTGGGCGTTTGCTTCTTCCCAATTGTCACGGAAAGCCACAGGATTAGGCCAGTGGATCAAGAAAAGATCAATATAATCTGTTTGTAATTTTTGTAGTGATTCTTCAAACGAAGACATCACTAAGTCATAACTGTGATTGGCATTCCAAAGTTTTGTTGTTAGAAAAATCTCTTCTCTGGGAATCCCACTTTCTTTGATCGCTTGACCGACGCTTTCCTCGTTTTTGTAACCTTGTGCTGTATCAATGTGGCGATAACCAGCAGCTAGCGCTTCTTTGACTGAAGAAACTGCGACATCGCCATCCGGTGTTTGCCAAGTACCAAAACCAACAATCGGAATTTCATAACCATTTGATAAACGATACGTATTTGTTAATGAATCCATATTCTCAACTCCTTAATTTTTAGTTCACTTTTAAGTGTAGCGCATTTTCTCAAAAAAGGAATCCATTTTGTTTAGGAGACAATTATTTTTTTCAAAAAAAGGAAAATAATGATTTTCGTTCTGGTATTTTGTATTGATTTTCCGTAAACTAAACCAGAAGGGAATGAGAACATGGATATTTATTTAAAAAAAGCAATTATGCATATTATTGATCGTGAAACGGGATCACCCGTATTTTCTCAACAAGAATTGGATCTGACTAAAGAGTTTATTCGAGATTTTTTACAAAAGAAAATCCAAAAAATTTCTTCTGCACAAACTAAAACAGGACAGCTGTCACCTGAAAGTATGATGGCGAAACAAGTCCAGGACTGTCAAGAAAACTTTGTAGCAGCAAGTGAAGGGATCGTTCAACGCTGGTTCGAGATCTATCAAGAAAGCGAAGAAGCACCAAGCGCTGATGTCTTTGTTGTTTTGTATGAAGTAGATACGGTGATGTATGTGGCTTTGTTAAAAGTCAATTACCGAGAATCCTATACACATTTTGTAGAGGCAGACGAAACAGGAATCGCCAATCAATTGATTTTGAATCGAGCGATATTGGGGGCAAAATCCCAAAAGGCAGATGAAGCGTTTGCGGTGGCGTTAACTGATTTAACCTATGAATTGATTGAAAAAAAATATGAGTTTTCTGGAAAAAAAGAACTCTATTTTTCGGGGAGAGTCATCGAAAGTGTTCCTGCGCCTTCATTAGAAGAGAATGTCAAAGTGATCCAAAAAGTAGCTAAAAGTTTAGGGAAAAAATTTGAAACTGAAGAATTTGATCTAGTGGCTGATTTAAAAGAGGCTGTTTATGATACGATCGAGGAAAAGGGCAGACTAGACCATGAAATGATTGCGGAAAAAGTCTTCAAAGAAAATATCACAGCGAAATTAGCTTTTCAAGAAGAAGTCCAAGAACAGGGATTTGTTGCTGAAGCTTTGCCAGTCAGAGAAGTCCAAGAAATTTCTGAGAAAAAATTTGGTAAACAAAAATTCAAGTTATCCAATGGAATCGAATTGATCGTCCCTGTAGACGTCTACCGAAATCCAGATTTGATCGAATTTGTTAATAACCCAGATGGAACAATCTCAGTCATGATCAAAAATGTAGACGAAGTATTAAATCGTTTATAATTATTAAAAGAATGCTTATTCAGAGAATACAATAAAATGTAGCAGACAAGAAAAGAGCCAAGAGAAACTATAGTGAACGTTAAAAGTTGGATTAAAAAGTTAACTTTTTTCGGTCAGTATAAAGTTTTCCTTGGTTTTTTTGCAGGTGTAAACTATATAAGTAGTGCATATCTTTAGATGTTTCAGAATGACAGCTTTCTTTTTACCAGATAACACCATTTCTTTTGTGAACTGATCACTAAGAGCAAAAGCCAAAATAATCACATCATTCTTTATCAAATAAAGAGAAAATGGTATAAAGGATAGGAAGAGATAACGAAAATATAAAGGAGTGTTACAAAATGAAAGTTGAACATATTGCTATTTGGGTTAATGATTTAGAAAAAATGAGAGCGTTTTATGAGAACTATTTTGCTGCAGAAAGTTCAGAGAAATACACGAATCCTAAAACCCGGTTTCAATCTTACTTCCTGAATTTTACCTCAGGAAGTCGGATTGAATTGATTACAAAGCCTTTTTTATCAGATCGTGCAGTCGATACTTTTGGTTATGCTCATTTAGCAATTTCAGTGGGAACAAAAACAGAGGTGGATTCATTTGCTGAAACATTTGTAAAAGATGGCTTTCCACTGATCAGTGGACCAAGAACTACGGGCGACGGTTATTATGAAGCAGTTATCCAAGATCCTGAAGGAAATCTGATTGAGTTAACGACAGATTGAGACGGATTACATCATACAAAAATATAGCAAAGGATAGAAAGCACATGGAATTCAGCGAAGAGAAAAAAATTGACCTTGATGCATTGTTCGCGCTCTATACAGCTGTAGGATGGTCAGCCTATACGAATGACATCCAACAATTAGCTCTGGGAATCCAACAATCTCTCAAAGTGATAACGGTATGGGACGAACAACAATTGATTGGATTGATCCGTAGTGTCGGGGATGGCGAAACAATTCTTTACATTCAAGATTTGCTTGTTCATCCAGCTTATCAAAACATGGGGATTGGGACACAATTAATCGAAAAAATGGTACAAGCTTATCCAAAAGTCAGACAAAAAGTTTTATTGACAGAAAATGAACAACGAACCCGTCGATTTTATGAAAAATGCCAATTTAAATCGGTAGCGACACAAGAAATGATTTGTTTTTATCGCGAATATTGATAGTTACGAAAGAGCCCATTGTAGTGAAAACAAGGAGATAGTCACAACAATTACGCATGGTTGGCTGATGAAAAATTAGTCATTAATCAGCATAAGTGTTCTTGGTTGACTTTGACCAAGTTTGACGTATAATACAAATTGTTCGATACTTACAAAAAGTAAGGCGGACAGATTCTTTTTGGATTTTTCCAAAGAAGTCTATAATGGACAACAGATGAGAGCAAAACTTTAAAGCTCTAAATTAATTAGGAGGTTTGTTAATTATGGCAAAAGAACATTATGATAGAAGTAAACCACACGTAAATATTGGAACCATTGGACACGTCGACCATGGGAAAACTACTTTAACTGCTGCGATCACTACAGTACTAGGTAAAAAAGGCTTAGCAAATCCTCAAGACTATGCTAGTATCGACGCAGCGCCAGAAGAACGTGAACGTGGAATCACGATCAATACTGCTCATGTGGAATACGAAACAGACAAACGCCACTATGCACATATCGATGCACCAGGGCATGCGGATTACGTGAAAAACATGATCACGGGGGCAGCTCAAATGGACGGAGCAATCTTGGTTGTTTCTGCTACGGATGGCCCAATGCCTCAAACTCGTGAACACATTTTACTTTCTCGCCAAGTAGGCGTGAAATATTTGATTGTTTTCTTGAACAAAACAGATTTAGTCGATGATGAAGAATTAATTGATCTAGTAGAAATGGAAGTTCGTGAACTATTAAGCGAATATGGATTTCCAGGTGATGATACACCTGTAATCAAAGGATCAGCATTAAAAGCATTACAAGGTGATCCTGATGCAGAAGCAGCTATCATGGAATTGATGGACACAGTCGATGAATACATCCCAACACCAGAACGTGATACGGACAAACCATTATTGTTACCCGTCGAAGATGTATTTTCAATTACTGGACGTGGAACAGTAGCATCTGGTCGGATTGACCGTGGGGCTGTTCGAGTCGGTGATGAAATCGAAATCGTAGGGATCAAACCAGAAACGCAAAAAGCCGTAGTAACAGGAGTTGAAATGTTCCGCAAAACGCTTGATTACGGTGAAGCAGGGGATAACGTAGGTGTGTTATTACGTGGGATTCAAAGAGAAGACATCGAACGTGGCCAAGTGATTGCCAAACCTGGTTCAATTACACCTCATACTAAATTCAAAGCAGAAGTTTATGTTTTGACTAAAGAAGAAGGCGGACGTCATACACCATTCTTCAATAATTATCGACCACAATTTTATTTCCGCACAACTGACGTAACAGGAACAATTGTTTTGCCAGAAGGAACGGAAATGGTCATGCCTGGCGACAACGTAACGATCGATGTAGAATTGATTCATCCTGTTGCTATTGAAAACGGGACGACTTTCTCCATTCGTGAAGGTGGTCGTACAGTAGGTTCAGGTATCGTAACAGAAATCGAAGCCTAAGAACAAAGGATAGATAAATAAAAAAGACGCACGATTCAACAAGTCAGATGACTTTTAGAATCATGCGTCTTTTTTTCTTCCATCATTAGATATAAGTTGTCATATTCAGCGTTTTTGTAACCATTTCTTTAAACCTACTAATCGCTTTTTATGGTCAACTGGTGCATTATCAATGATCAATAATGCGATCATGACATAGGCAATCCAACTGTCACGTGAATAGGAAGTATAGCGGGAAGTCCAATGAGTCGCATATTTATCTTTATACTCACGCAAGCCGTGGAAAGAGTAAAAATGTGAACCAAATTCATAAACTAAGTAAGCGATTCGTTCTTGAATAAAACTTTTTCTTGAGGTTCCAACGTTGGATAATGGCGCCATCCCCAAGTTGAAAAACTCAATCTGTTCCTCTTTCATATACTCAAATAAATGAAGGAAAAGATAATCCATACTTCCAGCTGGTGCTTTCTCAGGATCATAACGCATCAAATCAATCGTGCCGATTTTGTTATCTGTGTAGGTTGGCATGATCGAAGCAAATGCTACTAAGTCTTGTTGTGGGTCTTTTAAAACAGCGATCGGTGCCCGCTGTAGATAATCTTCTGAGAAGAACCCCAGTGAAAAACCTTTTTCTTTTCGGCTTCCTAACCATTGATCAGAAATTTGTTTGAGTTCAGTCATCTGTGTCGCAGAAAAAGGTGGCTGAATAATCTCAAAAGTAAAACCTTCTCGGTCAATCCGATTCAAGATCGCACGTGACCCTTTCATTTTCTTTCCAGAAGTAGTGAAATTGGCTAATTCAACATGTGCTTCTTCGCCCATTTTGATGAAATCATAGCCAAATTCATGTAAAATCATCACGATTTCTTCACTCGTTTCATAAAAGACGGGTAGGTAACACAAACGATCAGTTTCTTCAATAAACGCTTCGATAGCAGCAGGAAAATCTTCTTTTTTACCCGAAGGATCGCCCATCACGATACATTTATTATTGTAACAAGCAAACTGTAATAAAACCGTTCCAACTTGGTCTTTTTCGTAAATAAACATGCGCTTGTCTTTTAAGAAAATCAATTGACTGTCAGAATTTCCGCCAAAGGTATGGAGGATATTTAACGCTTTTTCTTCATCCAACGGTTCGCCGACTTGCTGTTTCTTTCCTTGTAGGAAGTGGACGAAAAGAATGATGATAAAGCTTACTGCAATAATAGCAAATAATCCAGATAACCAAATCTTTTCTGACGGGAACAAAAAGAACGAAATAAAATGATGCTTACGATGAGGAAATGTTGGCAGATTATAAACACCAATAATGATGTAAAGCAACGCTAAAGCACCAATAATCACACCATCAATCGTCAACCATTCCCATGAATAAATGATTTGTTCTCTAAATAATTCATTTTTCGAAGCAATTACGATCAACAACAGTAACAATAGGAAAATAGCTGCAGTAAAGCTAAAGTCAATAATCGTCACATAAGATGCTGCTAAAAAGATCAGTGCAATAGTTGGCCAATAGGCTCTTTTGACTCTTGCAGCAATCCCACGCCCCATGATGACAAAGAGAAATCCTAACAACATACTTGGGAATTGAATAATAAAATGCAACCTTAACGGATTGATACTATGCAGCCAACGAAACTCGGTAAAAGCTTGTGGGATCGTTGCTGAAAGAACCATCATGATACCAGAAAAATATAAAAGGACGACGACGGCTTTATGAGCAATCTCTGTTGCCAGCTGCTTAGGAATACCAGAATAACGTTGATCAAAGGTTGAACCAATATTCTTAAAGAAAAAGACGATTCCGATCAAAAAAGGAATAATGTAATAAAAAATTCGGTACAGTAAGATCCAAACGACTACAGTTGCCTTTGGCACACCTATGGCAGAAAGACCGATAATCATCATGATATCAAAACTACCGATTTCACCAGGAATCATCGAGACGATTCCGATAACTGAAGCTGCGATAAAGAGCGGTATCGTTTGCCACAAATCGACTTTGATATCCATAAGTGCCCCAACTGCTAGAAAGGTGAACAAGACACCAGACCACTCTAAGATCGAGACAAGCAGCAATTGTCCTTGTGTTTTTAATGAGAGTCCTCCGAGGTAGCCCTCTTTTTTTAAGGTAGTGACTACAAAAACAAGTGGGAAGTATAACCCACCACCGATCAACCAAATCCAATACTGCTTAATAAAAGGCGCAACCGGTGCAAAAAAGACCATAAAAAAAGAAATCAAACTATAAATAGATAATCCAGCCATTAGAAATAAAAAGATCTTCGACAAAGCTTGCATCAACTGCTTACTGTCTTTTTTATGACCGTATAATTCGGAGCGTAATCCGATGCTGACAAAGCCGCCAAAACCGGCAACATTGTTGATGGTATTGATCAACCAACTTGTTTCAAATAAATAGCTCTTTTTTAATTTTTGTCCCAACAAGCGGTTAAGGATGATGTCATACCCAATCATCGGTGCAACAGATAGTAATCCAACAATGAGCATCAACCCCGTCTTCCAAAGTGGGATCGTTGCAAATGTTTCGGCTAATTGAGCAATCGATAGTGTTTTGCCAATATTGATCAATTCACTAACGATAATGACAACCACAGAAATTAAAAAGATTGTTTTAAAGAGACCTAAATGGTTTTTGAACCATTGTAAGGCTTGTTTTAACAAAAAAATCACCTACTATTCTTATTATTCAGACAAAAAATCTAATACTTCTTGATTGAAACGTTGAGGATCTTTTCTAGCTAACTGATGTCCTTGTTCGTTCACTAAAACAAAAGAAGCATTTGGGATCGTTTTTGCTAGGTAAAGGGAGTGTTGCAGTTTGATCACATCTTTTTTTCCAACAATAATCAATGTTTTACATTTGATTTTCTCTAAATCTGCTGTTGAAAGACCGATATCTTTTAACAACAATTTGATCACCAACAAATTTTTTCTAAGCGATGGGCAAACTAAAGAAAGCAACCACATACCAATATAATGACAGTAACTAAGCAGTCTCGCTGAGAATAAAACCCCTTTAACTAAAGTATTTCCTGAATTTAATATTAATCGGTGTACTTTCTCTGGATAATAACTTGAAAAGACCAATCCAAGATTAGCTCCATCACTAAAACCTAGTATATTTGCTTTTGTAATTCCTTCAAGTAGCATGATGGTATAAAGATCTTCTGCCATCAAACGAAAAGACAAGGTATTTGCTTGATTCGTTGAACGTCCGTGACCTCGACTATCGATGAGATAAACGGTATAAAACTGACTAAAGACAGGAACTTGCTCTGAGAAGAAACGACCACTGCCATCATTACCATGGAGTAAAAACAGAGGCATGCCATTTCCGCTTTTCTCATAATAGATCTCTGTTCCATCAGTCATTTTTGCATATTTCTTTTCTTTTTTCACATAATCACCTACTGGTTAAAGTATAACGACAATTCTCCTATAAGAGCAATTGTTTTCCTAAAAAAACAACGATCATTTTCGTAAGATAGTAAAAAATTCCGAAAAATTCAGTTTTTATTAAGGAAAGGAACAAATGATTAGTAAGAAATAGCCAAGAACGATAATAAATAGTAAGATAAAAAAAGATGTCAAAATAACTAGGTGAATGTTTATGAAAAAAAAGAAAAAATCAATCTTTCGAAGAATCGTCTCTTTTTTAGTGATTGTCTTGGTCATAGGAGTATTGATCATCTTAGGAAAAACCTATCAATCGATTAAAAGAGTAGAAAAGTACGAACCAGAAATAACAACAGCAATCAAAAAGTACCATATGGAAGAGTACGAGTCTTTGGTCAAGGGGATTATTTTAACAGAATCAAAAGGCAAGGGGATTGATTTGATGCAAAGTTCGGAAAGCGCCTATGGTAAAGCCAATGTGATCGATAATCAAAAAGAAAGTATCGATCAAGGAGTCAGCTACTTAGCAGAAATGATCAATGAGGCAAAAAAACAAGGATGTGATCTTGATACAGCTATACAAGCCTATAACTTCGGTAAGGATTATATTGTCTACGTAAAAAACCGAGGTGGGGAAAATACTATGGAGATAGCAGAAGAATATTCCAAAAATGTCTTGAGTCCACTTTTAGGTAATGAGAAAAAAACCAAGTATCGCTATTGGCGAGTCCCCTCATTGCTTTACAATGGCGGTTATCTTTATCATAATGGAGGGAACATGTTTTACACAAAAGTTGTCAAGATGAATGAAGACCTCATTGAGTTATATGACAAAGTTTTTAACTAATTGAGTGTAATGCTGAGATTTTTTGCTAGATCTTTATCTTATCAGAAAGAAGGAGTGCTCAAAAAAGTGGAAAAAGAACAAATCATAACAGAAAAGGTAGCGAAAGATTCAGGGAAAGACTGGCTATTGCGCTTTGTAAAGGGAATGTTTATCGGTTCGGGTTTTATTTTACCGGGGGTAAGCGGAGGCGCTTTAGCAGCTGTTTTTGGGATGTACGAACGATTGATCTCTTTTTTAGCTCATCTAACCAGAAATTTTAAAGAAAACGTGCTTTTCTTTTTGCCTGTTGGATTAGGAGGCATCAGCGGAGTCTTTTTGCTTTCCTTTTTGGTGAGTTTCTTATTAGGGACATATGAAACGACGATTTTATGGTTTTTTGTTGGGTGTATTGTAGGTACTGTTCCAGCGTTGTGGAAAGAAGCTGGAAAGAAAGGGCGGCAATCAGGTGATATCATCCTGATGATCGTCACATTGATCGTGGCTTATTTCTTTTTACTTTACGGATCACAACTATTTGATGGTCAAGTTGAACAAAACACAGTAACTTGGATCATCGCTGGCGGTCTAATCGGCTTAGGGATGATTGTTCCTGGACTGAGTCCCTCGAATTTTTTAGTCTATATGGGGTTATATAAGGCGATGGCTGATGGTTTCAAAGAAGCTCGCTTAGACGTGATTTTACCGATCGGTTTAGGTGCGGTAGTCTGCGTGTTGACGTTATCAAAGTTATTTGATTTTATCTTTTCTAAGGCATATAGTAAATTGTTCCATTTTATTTTAGGAGTTGTTTTTGCTTCGACGGTAATGATTGTTCCTACAGATTACACAAATTTAAGTTTACTAGGAATCATCTTTTGTCCCATTTTATTTTTTGCTGGTATCGCATTAGGTTGGTGGATGAGTCGTTTAGAAGAACAATATAAATAAAGGTTGAATGGCACATGATTTTTGCTGGGATTTCTCAGCGGCATAGAATCATGTGTTATTATTTTGTATAAATTTGTAAAAAATAAGTTGTTTTTAATAATAGAACAAGCTAGACTTAAATATATTGATTATTTTTTGAAAGTTGGCGAAAAATGGAAACGAAAGAAATGAAGGGTCTTACTCAGGAAGAAGTGAGACAAAAAATTTCCTCTGGGCAGCAAAATGATTACCAAGAGGATGCATCAAAAAGTACTAAGCAGATTCTTAGTGACAATATACTAACGCTGTTCAACTTTTTAAATTTTGGTATTGGGATTTGCTTACTATTGGTCGGTGCCTATTCCAATATGGCTTACCTGGCAATCATTGTGGTGAATATCATTATTGGTATCTATCAAGAAATCCATGCTAGAAATCTAGTAAGAAAGTTATCGATTGTTTCGCAATCAGAGGTACGAGTTGTCCGCGAAGGAAAAGAGCAGTCGATTTCAACGAAAGAATTAGTTTTAGGAGATGTCGTAAAGATTGGTGCAGGGGAACAGATTCCTTCTGATTTAAGAGTGATCTCAGGACGCGCAGAAGCCAATGAGGCACTATTGACAGGGGAGTCAGACCTGATTGTCAAAACCGAAGGAGATGAATTGCTTTCAGGTAGTTTCTTAACCAGTGGTTCTGTTTTAGCTCAAACGATTCGTGTTGGTGCAGACAACTATGCAGTTCGCCTAACGAGTGAGGCAAAAACCCATAAAGCGATTCATTCTGAACTTGTCGATTCTATTCGAAAAGTATCAAAATTTACTAGCTTCATTATCATTCCATTAGGTATTATTTTATTTTTAGAAGCGTTATTTATCCGTGATGCTTCCATTAAGATTTCTGTTATTGCTTCGGCAGCAGCATTACTAGGGATGTTGCCTAAAGGCTTAGTCCTTTTGATTAGTATTGCACTGACTACTGGTGTAACGAAATTAGCAAAGAAAAGAATCTTGGTCCAAGATATGTATTCGATTGAAACACTTGCTCATGTAGATACGCTTTGCTTGGATAAAACAGGGACGATCACTGAAGGAAAAATGAGTATCCAACGGGTCGAAGCCCTAAATCCTAAGTACGAAAAAGCGATTCCTGAAATCATGGGAACCTATCTAGCTGAAAGCAGTGACAATAATCTTACCATGCGGGCACTTAGAGATTACTTTCAAGTAGCTAATCGCTATACTGTGACTGAAAAGTTAGCTTTCTCTTCTGACCGAAAATGGGGAGCGATGGAGTTTCCTGAATTAGGTGTGATCTATGTAGGAGCTCCTGAACGTTTGGTTGAAAAATCACAACTGCCAGAAAGTTTGGTGGATGCTCAAGCAAATGGCTACCGTGTATTGATGCTGGGGGTCGCTCCTGAACAACATTTGACTGAAGGAGAGCCAAAAGGCGTTGAACCAATCGCGCTGTTTGAGATTGACGACCCAATACGTAAAAACGCGGAAGAAACATTAGCTTATTTACATGATGAAGGTGTGAATCTAAAGGTTATTTCAGGTGATAATCCGTTCACAGTTTCAAATATTGCCCGCCGTGCAGGCTTACCAAATTATGATTCGTATGTTGATCTTTCTACGATGACAGAAGAAAAAGCTGTCCGGGAAGCCGCTCATGAGTACACGGTCTTTGGTCGTGTGAGTCCACAACAAAAGAAAACATTAGTGAATGAATTAAAACAAAGTGGTGGAACTGTGGCTATGACTGGGGATGGAGTCAATGACGTATTGGCACTGCGTGAAGCAGACTGCAGTATCGCCATGGCTGAAGGAGACGGTGCAACAAGACAAATTGCTAATCTCGTTTTACTTGATTCTGATTTTACGACTTTACCAGAAGTCTTATTCGAAGGGCGTCGTGTCGTGAACAATGTGACCAAAGTTTCAGGTATTTTCTTTATCAAGACGATCTATTCGTTTATTCTTTCTATCTTATGCGCAATTACTGCAATCGGGTTTCCATTCATCCCAATCCAGATCACATTGATTGACTTAGCTATTGAAGGTTATCCTTCTTTCTTCTTATCGTTTGAACAAGATAAACGAAAGATTACCTATCGTTATTTACCAACAGCATTGATCAATGCATTGCCAAATGCATTGCTAGTCGTATTGAATATTATTGTGGTTTATATTTTAGGAAAAGTTTTGCCATTTACCCAGTTGCAAACGACCACTTTAATGTATTATCTATTGATCGGAATCAGCTGTATGGCAGTAGTCAAAGCGTGTTATCCATTTAATCCGTTGCGAATTTTCTTAGCGGTAACAACTGTTGTGGGGATTTATGTAGCAGCGATGCTTTTCCATCATCTGTTAGAAGTTGATCTTGGGTTAGGAACGGCTTGGCCATATTTCATTGGTTTTATGATCGTTAATATCATTTTGAGACTGATTTATGGAAAGACCAATATCCGTGACTACTTATTGAATAAATTAGCAACAACGAAATAAACCGTTGCTTGTTCTTAGAATGACAAGTATTATACTTGAAAAAGTTTAGAATTGTGATAGAATGAAACATGTATAATTGTGTCCTTTAAAATCGCACTGATTTTCGTTAGTGCGATTTTTTACCGGTTATTCTCCTGAGGTATCTCTTTGACAGATGCCAATTAGCTATTTACAGGGGGTGAAAGCATGGCTCAACGGATTCCTCAAGAAGTCATTGAAACGATTCGTGGACAAACGAATATTGTTGAGGTGATTGGTCAATACGTCCAATTAAAAAAATCTGGAAAGAATTATTTAGGTTTGTGTCCTTTTCATGAAGAACGAACACCATCTTTCTCGGTGGCTGAAGATAAACAGATTTTTCATTGCTTTGGTTGCGGAAAAGGAGGAAACGTCTTTACTTTTCTTCAAGAACTAGAAGGACTTAGTTTCCCAGAAGCAGTCGTCAAAGTTGCTGATTTTGAACAAATTCAGTTAGAAGATCAATGGCGCAAACAAACACTTCCCTTCGAAAATAGCGATTCAATTACAGGAAAATTGATTTTAGCGCATGAAAAAGCCGCAGAAGTATATCATCATATGTTGCTACACACGAAAGTAGGCGAGCAAGCTTTAGATTACTTACTACAACGTGGTTTGACACTAGAATTGATTGAAGAATTTGCGATCGGATTTGCACCGAATGAACGTTCATTTTTGAAACAAGTATTTAAAACTGAAGCATACGATCAAGAAGTGTTGGAACGTTCTGGTTTGTTTATCACTCATGAGGATGGAGGAATATCTGATCGGTTTTACCAACGTATCATGTTTCCTATCAGAAACCCTCAAGGGCGCACGATTGGTTTTTCTGGACGCTGGCTTGCACCAGAAAAAGGACAAGAAAAAGATCAACCCAAATATTTGAATAGTCCAGAAACAGAATTATTCAATAAAAGACAAGTGTTGTTCAACTTGGATAAAGCACGTAGTGATATCCGAAAAAGCGGTGAAGTTCTTTTATTTGAAGGTTTCATGGATGTCATTGCTTCTTGGCAAGCAGGTGTAAAAAATGGGATAGCTTCCATGGGAACGAGTTTAACGAATCAACAGATCCAGCAGATCGAACGAGTAACCAAAGAACTAGTTTTTTGTTACGATGGAGATAAGGCAGGATTCGAGGCAACGAATCGAGGGATCGAATTGTTACGACAAAATAGTCGATTGCAATTATCAATCGTTGTGATTCCGGAAAAACTTGATCCCGATGAATATTTACGTAAATATGGAAATGACTCCTTTAATGAACTGATCTTTCATGGTCGTGAAACGGTCTTTACTTTCAAGTCACGTTATTTGAAGCAAGACAAGAACCTGGAGAATGAAAAAGATAAAATCCAGTACTTAGAAGAGGTATCGAGAGAACTTAGTCAAGTTGTCTCGCCAATCGAACAAGATATGTATTTGTCGCAACTAGCGACCGAATTTCAACTTAGTCGTGAAACCCTGCAAAAGCAAATACGGGATTTTCGCAGGGAAAATCAAACGAATCGAACCAACCAACCAACGACATTGCCAGAACCAGCTATTTCACGGACGGCAATAACGAAAAAGAGACCGCTGACTCAAGTAGAAAAAGCGGAACAAATGCTCTTGTACAGAGTGTTCAAAGAGATATCTGTCCGTAATCTTTTGAAAGAACAGCAATTTCAGTTTATTCATGACATTTATGCAGAAGTATATTTTTTATTCGATGCATTTGTGTCACAACATGATGAATTCAACCTTGCGGAGTTTTTGGACTTTTTGCAAGATGAAAATTTAAGGCGTTTAGTGGTGGAAATCGAGTATTTGCGTGTAGCCGAAGAAAGCACACCAAGAGAAATCCAAGACTTATTGCGTGTAATCAGAAAGTCTAGTTTAGCTGATGAAATAACTTTAAAAAAACAAATGCAGCAAGAGGCTAGAAGAACTGGAAACAAGCAATTAGAATTGGAATTAACGATTGAGATCATTAATTTAACAAAACAGTTAAAACAAGCCGAATAGCTACTCAAGGGGGGCCTTCTTTTATGGCAAATGTAACAGAGAATAAAAAGTATGAAGCAGCAGTAGCAGCTTTTATCAAAGAAAACAAACCAAAAAGACAAGTCGTGTATGATGATCTTTCAAATAAACTTGCAACGCCATTCACATTGAATGCGGATGAGATGGATAAATTGATCCAAAAAGTCGAGGATGCTGGAATCAGCGTTGTTGATGAAAATGGAGATCCATCGATCCATAGCTTGAAGAGTGCAGAGAAAAAAGCGGAACAAGCAAAAACAGAAGATCTGTCAGCACCTACTGGTGTAAAAATCAACGATCCAGTTCGTATGTATTTAAAAGAGATTGGTCGTGTTTCCCTATTAACTGCGGAAGAAGAAGTAGCTCTTGCTTTAAAAATCGAAGAAGGTGATCAAGAAGCAAAACAGCGTTTAGCTGAAGCAAACCTTCGTTTGGTCGTAAGTATTGCTAAGAGATATGTTGGACGTGGCATGCAATTTCTTGATTTGATCCAAGAAGGAAATATGGGCTTGATGAAAGCTGTTGAAAAATTTGACTATCGTAAAGGATTCAAATTTTCAACTTATGCTACATGGTGGATCAGACAAGCAATCACTCGTGCCATCGCTGACCAAGCACGTACGATCCGTATCCCAGTGCATATGGTAGAAACCATCAATAAATTGATCCGTATCCAACGTCAATTACTTCAAGATTTAGGAAGAGAACCGACGCCAGAAGAAATTGGGGCAGAAATGGACCTTCCTACAGAAAAAGTACGTGAAATATTGAAAATCGCGCAAGAGCCGGTTTCTTTAGAAACACCAATTGGTGAAGAAGATGATTCTCATTTAGGAGACTTCATTGAAGACCAAGAAGCTACTAGTCCTGCAGAACATGCGGCTTATGAATTGTTAAAAGAACAATTAGAAGATGTTTTAGATACATTGACTGACCGCGAAGAAAATGTTCTCCGCCTACGTTTTGGTTTAGACGATGGTCGTACCAGAACACTCGAAGAAGTTGGGAAAGTATTCGGAGTAACACGTGAACGTATTCGACAAATCGAAGCGAAAGCGTTACGTAAATTACGCCATCCATCACGTTCAAAACAATTGAAAGATTTCTTAGAGTAAAAATAGGATTCAAATTTTGAATCTTATAGACAATGACTGTCTTTTAAAATAGCGAGTAGCCTTTAGTGAAAACAAAGTAGCACGGGATCAGAATAGATGATCCCGTGCTACTTTTTTAGTCAATAGCTGAGTCAAAAGCTTGAATCTGATCATAATAAACAAATAATTGATGCTCTATTAAGATTATGATGATGAAAACATAAATAATTGCGTAACTATGCGTAATTATAAGAAACTTTTTGTAAATTATTTGTTTTATTTTTACGAGTTATACTATTTGATATCCGTTTGATCAAAATAGGCTCTTGGCGAAACTTTCAGAATATGGTAGATTAAATGGTAGCGTAAACCTAACAAAAGGAGCCGATCGCTCAGTGATAAAAAAATGCCCAACGTGTGGATCAAAGAAAATCAAAGGAAAGTTGATTTGTCCTGATTGTGGTTACCAAATAAAAGAGCAAGACCAACACACGAATGAAGAAAAGAACAACAGTCAATTACCAATAGATTCTTCAGAAGAACATTTTCCTGACACGGAATTAAATGATCCAATCGAATGGTCAGAATTAACAGAGTTACCATTAGAATCGGTCATGGCCTTGTTTAAAGAAGAATCATCTGAAGAAACGAATCTAGCAGAAACTAATGATGCTGAAGATGTAGTCACTAAAAAGGCAAACAAAAAGCCGTCAACAAGTGAAGAAGGAACTGATTCGAAAAAACAAGTTAACGGCGATGAAATGACGGATGAACTCGAAGCAGAACAACAAAAAAGAGTAGCTGAATTAAAAGAATTTGTTGATCATGAAAAAGAAAATTCGATTTTATCTGCTTATATCAAAGCTCATAGAGAAGATACAACAGAAGAACATGCAGAAGAATTGATGCGAATGATCCAAGAGGAACTCGCAGCTAAAAATGCCAAAGAGACTGATTCAAAACAAGAAAGTACAGTGCCAGGAACTAACGAACGTGAAACGAAAGAAAAGGAAACAGTTGATACGAAGGATAGCGTTGTTCAGCCAACTGACCATCAAGCGATTGATCAAGAAGAAACGTTCGAAACGGCAACAGAAAAAAATCATGAACGCTTAACGGCACCCCAAACTTCAGAAGAAAATCAACTGCTTTCTTCTAAGGAACAAACTGAAGAACCAGTGCCCGCTTCAAAAACGACTCACGTCCAATCATCGTCAGAAAAACTTTTGATAGGAAAAAAAGAAGTCGAAGAAAAAACGAGTGCGGAAGATGTCGATAAAAACTCAACCCATGAGGACGAAGCGTTAAACGAAAATTTGAAACCTGAAGTTTCAGAAAAAGATATTCCGAAAGCAGCTCCATCACAAGAGAATCAATCAAACGGAGAAGTTCTAAAAGAAGAAATATCGAAAGAAGAAACAGCAAAAGAAGAAACAGCAAAAGAAGAAATATCGAAAGAAGAATCGGTAAAAGAAGAAGAACCAAAAGAAGAAATTCGTAAGAAAGATTCTTCAAAACCAGAAGCTATAGAAAAAACAGAATTATCAAATGAAATCGATCAAAGGACAGAAACGGAACAAAAAGAACCAGTTACATCAGCAAAGACTGATGAGGGGAAACGAAAAAGATCGAAAAAAGGACCGTATCTGGCTTTAGCAGCAATCGTCTTGCTCGGAGTCGGTGGTTGGGCTTATTATGACCATCAGCAAGATGTTCAGGCACAAATCGCTGCACAAGAAGAAAGACAAAAACAAAAGGTGGCAGATCTACAAACAGCCTTGAATGCTTTTTATACAGATCCGTCTCACCAGTTTATCCGTACTTCAATGATCAATCAAGACTTAGCTAAACTAAAGACTGATCTGAATGACGTAAAAAAAGAGAAAGAATACCCTGAATTAGAAAAAACATTCCAGGATATCCAAACCAAAATCAAAGATATTCAACGTGTCAACCAGTTATTTACTTCGGTAGTGATTGACGATGATCATTTAGCAGCTGATCCTAAACTAAAAGAGGATCAAGCCATTCAACCAATCACTACAAATGAAACTGCTTTTGGACGTCTGATCAAGCAAGCGCAAACCGAAGCAGAGGATCAATACAAACAATTGCAGACGGCTAAAGATAAAGTGAACGTTGTCTATCATGATAATCAAGTCGTAGACAGTGCGAACAGAGAGCAGTATGACGAAGCAAAAAATGCTGTAGAGCAAATCAAAAATGAAGAGCTAGCTGTCGCTTTAAAAGATCAACTAAAAAAAGTAGATGAAACCTTGACTGCGAAAGAGCAGAAAGAAGCACAAGCAAAAGAAGAAGCGAAAAAAGCTGAAGAAGCAAAAAAAGCAGCTGAAGCAGCCAAACAAGCTGCAGCTCTGGCTGCACAACATGCAAAATCTAGTTCAACTACCAATAAGACTAATTCAGCCAATCAACCCATCATGTCAACTCGACAAAGTGATGTGGCTGATGCATCTAATCCAGCATGGAATTGGGCACCAGGAGTCCAACAAAGTGTTATTGCTACTTGTATTCAACGAGGCTACATTGTGGCAGGTGGGTATAAACTAGAAAAAGCGAGAATCGAAAATGGTGAAGGTTACTATAATCTTTATGCTACTTCAACCCAATCTAATTTGATGCGTGGAATCGGTGAAAGTGCATTACCATTTTATATTGTGACGATCAATTGTAAAACAGGCTGGTTTGGCGGAAATGGCAGTCATTAATCTGCTAGATAGACAATGATCAAATACTACTCAGATATCGTAGATCGTATGGAACTAAGTGGATGACCATATAGGATCAGGTACACGATGTCTGAGTTTTTTTGCGACGTATAAGACCAAACCAACTACTAATCATGGGAACATTATGTTATGATAGCTAAGAAAAGATGGCTGAATCTTTTATAAATAAGGAGAAATAAGATGAATGAATTATTGGCAACAATATTTACCGGAATGGTAATTGATGAAAATGAAAAAAATTACTTTGTCCAGAAAAATGGACAAACTTTTGGATTAAGTAAAACCGAAGGGACCTATCGTATCGGTGAAGCAGTCGAAGGGTTTGGTTATCAAAATCAAAAACATGAAAATCGTTTTACTACGTTGATTCCTAAAAGTCGAATTGGTCATTATGCTTTTGGTACAGTGACTGCTTCACGAAAAGATTTAGGAGTATTCGTCGATATTGGATTACCCGACAAAGATTTTGTAGTCTCATTAGATGAACTACCAACGATGACAGAACTTTGGCCTAAAAAAGGCGATCGTTTAATGGTTGCTTTAAGAGTCGATAGCAAAGACCGAATTTGGGGTAGTTTAGCCGATGAAAAGATTTTTAAATCATTGAGTAAACGTGGAACAGAAGAAATCAAAAATAAAGACATTACAGGCGTTGCTTACCGCTTGAAACTGACCGGAACGTACGTCTTAACAGATGATTATTATATCGGATTTATCCACCCATCCGAACGCTATAATGAGCCGCGCTTAGGTGAACAAGTTAAAGGACGAGTAATTGGCGTGAGACCTGATGGAGTATTGAATCTTTCATTAAAACCAAGAGCATATGAAGCAATCTCTGATGATGCACAAATGATTTTAACGATCATCGAACGATCAGCAGATGAGCAAATCCATTTTACTGACAAATCTGATCCGGAAGATATCATGAAAACTTTTGGTATAAGCAAGGGAGCTTTTAAACGAGCAATCGGCAATCTATTAAAACAAGGACTAGTCAAACAAGAAGCAGGCGTAACGAAACGAATTAGAAAATCTAATTGAGAATACCTTGCATGTTTTTCTTAACTAGCTTATAATTATTTTAATTTAGAAAGAGATTCTTTTTGTTTGATTATAATTATTATAAATTGTCGGGGTTGAATACATGGTTATGAATGCGATGTCAGTAATGAAAAAAACGAAACAACAATTGCACGAGTCGGGGTTCAAATTAACCCCACAAAGAGAAGCAACTTTACAAGTACTTTTAGAAAATGAGAAAGAACATTTATCGGCAGAAGAAGTCTTTTTTCTAGTGAAAAAAAAGAGTCCAGAAATTGGGTTAGCTACTGTCTATCGGACGTTAGAGATTTTGACCGATTTGAAAGTCATTGATAAAGTCAGCTTCAATGATGGTGTTGCTCGCTATGACTTGAGAAAAGAAGGAGCAAAACATTTCCATCATCATTTATTGTGTTTACGATGTGGCACGATTGAAGAGGTTGAAGAAGATTTATTGTGTGAAGTGGAAGAAATTGTGGAGCAACGGTATCACTTTTTGGTAAAAGATCATCGCTTAACATTTCATGGTATTTGTCAAAAATGTTACACTAAAGAAAAAGAAAGCAAAACCGTCTGATTGCTAGACGGCTTTTTCTTTGCCTAGCTGTAAAATAGACTATCGAAAATGAAGGGTATCTGATATGATAGAAGAGCACGAGGTGGATTATTATGAATGAAGAAATTAATGATTATCTCCACTATTTGACGATTGAACGTGGCTTGTCATTAAATACGAGAAAAAGTTATGAACGAGATTTGTTACAGTATCTTCACTATTTAGAAGATGAGCAAATCACTTCCTGGCAAGATGTCGATCGCTACGTCGTGATCAATTATCTGGAAAAGATGCATGATGAAAAGAAAGCTCCAGCAACCGTGACCAGAATGATTACTAGCTTGAGAAGATTTCATCAATTCTTACGTCAAGAACGATTGACTGATCATGACCCGATGCAACACATTGATACGCCTAAAAAGGTTCAAAAGTTACCTAGTACCTTATCCTTGACTGAGGTTGAACGATTGATCGAAACACCTGATACAACCAAAAATCTAGGGATCAGAGATCGAGCAATTCTAGAAGTCATGTATGCAACAGGTATGCGTGTCAGTGAACTCGTTGGTTTAAAGCTAAGTGATCTTCACTTGTCGCTCGGCTTGGTCCAAACACTTGGTAAAGGGGACAAAGAACGGATCATACCTCTAGGTGATTATGCGATCCAATGGTTGGAGCGGTATCTAGACGAAGCACGCCCCCTCCTTGTAGCGAATCCTTCTGAAACGCATGTATTTGTCAATCATCATGGTACAGGGTTATCACGGCAAGGTATCTGGAAAAACCTTAAACAATTAGTGCGTGAAGCAGGAATCAATAAAGAGGTGACCCCTCATACTTTAAGGCATAGTTTTGCGACACATTTGCTGGAAAATGGTGCAGATCTTCGAACGGTACAGGAATTGTTAGGACATGCTGATATCTCAACAACACAAATTTATACACATATCACAAAGAAAAGAATGACGGATGTTTATAAGCAGCATTTTCCAAGGGCTTAGTCATAGGAAGGTGAAAAAATGTTAACACATTACCGAAAAGAAAATCGTAAAATTGCTATGGGACTGTTAAGTTTTCATAAGAAACTAACGGATAAATCGAATTTACTCAAAGAAATCAATACCTATGAAACAGAAGAAGGATATGAACTTTTTTTCTTCACACCAGAAGGTTCAACGAATATTCAAGGGATTATTGGTGTTTATTGGGGTGAAAATCAGGAATTGATTATTCACGATGTTTCATTGAATCCATCTTATCGGGGAGATCAGATGGGCTTTCAAATGCTTGATGAACTTCAAGAAAAATACCCAGACTTTTCCATACGACCAACAGAGATTACCCGTCCATATCTCGCAAAATGGGTCGATCGAAACAAGAAGAAAGAGTGAATATGGTGACAGAAATCAATATCAAATTAGATATATTTGAAGGACCCTTAGATTTACTCCTTCATTTGATCCAGCAAATGGAGATCGATATTTATGATATCCCGATTGCAACGATCACTGAGCAATACATGAGTTATATCCATACGATGAAAACTCTTGAACTTGCTGTTGCTGGAGAATATCTAGTGATGGCTGCCACGTTGATGGCGATCAAAAGCAAAACTTTGTTACCTGTTCAAGAAGCAATCATTGAAGATGAGTATTGGGAAGAGGACCCGCGTGACGAATTAGTCAATCAATTATTGGAATATCGAAAGTATAAGTATGCTGCAGAGCAGTTAACCGAAAAAGCCCAAGAGAGAAGCTTATATTATACGAAAGAACCAGTTGCAGTAGACGATCTCATTGGACAAGAGAAACCATTGAAACGTGGACAAGTCAAAAAGATTGATTTGTTTCATGCGATGGAAAAAATCTTAGAGCGAAAGAAATTCTCAGAGAAAGTTGAAAAAACGATTACTCCTGATGATACAACAATTGAAGAACGTATCATCTTTATTGAAGAGCGTCTTAAGCAACATCATAAGGGATGCTCTTTTGAGTCTTTTTTTGAAACGCCTTCGAAAACAGAAGTAGTCACTACATTTATGGCTTTATTAGAAATGATGAAAAATGGTCAGATCGTTGCGCAACAAGAAGGAAATTATGAAACAATTATGCTTTATCTAGCAGTAGGAGATACCAAAGATGACAAAATTAAGTGAACTTGAAGCCATTTTATTTATTGTTGGCGAGGAAGGAATCGGGTTAGAAGAAATCAGCTATCTGTTAACTATTACGAAAGAAGAGACAGTGGCTTTATTAACGGAATTAAAAACAAGATATGAAAATGATCCAGCTAGTGCTTTGCATATTTTGGAAACAGAGGCACATGTCGTTTTAACAACCAAAAAAGAGTTAGCGCCATTGTTGAAACGCTATGCCCAAGGGACGTCTAATACTCTCTCACAAGCAGCTGTCGAAACGTTGGCGATCATTGCATATAAACAACCGATTACCAGAGTAGAAATCGAACAAATTCGTGGGGTTCAAGTCTCAGGTGCCATTCAACGGCTAGCTGCTCATCAGTTGATTGAAGAAAAAGGACGCGTGGAAGGACCTGGACGACCTATTTTGTATGGGACGACTCCTTATTTTTTAGATTATTTTGGTCTCAACTCATTAAAAGACTTACCAGATATACAAGCAATGGAGCATTCATTAAACGAAGAGTCTTCACTCGACTTATTCTTTGATGAAATGGATGAAGGAGAACAGATATAATGGAAAGACTACAAAAAGTAATTGCGCATGCAGGGATCACTTCCAGACGTAAAGCGGAAGAATATATTTTGGCTGGACGAGTAAAAGTCAACGGCAAAGTAGTAAAAGAACTCGGAGTAAAAGTTAGCAAACGTGATTTGATCGAAGTAGATGAAGTGCCGATTTATCAAGAAGAATACGGGTACTATCTACTATATAAACCAAAAGGTGTGATTTCCGCTGTTGCTGATGACAAGGGGCGAAAAGTCGTAACTGATTTGCTTCCAATGGTGAAAGAACGAATTTATCCAGTAGGACGATTAGATTATGATACTTCGGGTATACTGCTCTTGACTAATGACGGTGATTTTGCGCAACGTTTGACCCACCCGAAACATGAAGTAGACAAAGTATATGTGGCGAAAGTCAAAGGGATTGCTACTAAAACAATGTTATCTCCCTTGACGAAAGGGATAAAAATCGAAGGGAAACGAACTTCACCAGCACGTTACCAAATATTATCTGTGGATCCTAAGACAAATCATAGTATCGTTGAATTGACTATCCATGAAGGTAGAAATCATCAGGTAAAAAATATGCTTCAAGCAGTTGGCTTACCTGTTCAAAAATTAAAACGAGAAAAATACGGCGATTTGACGCTTCAAGGCTTACGCCCTGGCGACTATCGTGAGTTGAACAAAAAAGAAGTCAGCAGTTTATTGAATCAATCAAAATGATTACTTACTTATTATAAGAATAAATGATTGCATTTTTTCTCAAGCGATGTATAATGTAAAGGTAAACAAAATTATAAATGGTTCGTCTTCAGGGGCAGGGTGAAATTCCCGACCGGTGGTTATAGTCCACGACCTACTTTACCTAAGTAGCTGAATCGGTGAAATTCCGATACCGACAGTATAGTCTGGATAAAGAAGATAGAGCTTATTTGACGTAGTTTTTTGCCAAATAACTCTAACTCTCCCTGTTATTGGAGAGTTTTTTTATTTGCAAAAAGTTCGTCGAAAAGTTCGCTGAAGAGGAGTCCTAACAGGAGGATTTCAAATGAAGAACACCCGTGTACAAAAAATGGTCGCTGTGGCATTATTTGCTGCGATCGGATTGGTTTTGCAATATATCGCATTTCCGATCATGCCAGCCTTTAGTTTTTTAAAGATCGATTTTAGTGATATCCCAGTACTGATCAGTATGTTTTTATTTGGTCCAGTTGCTGGATTGGTTACAGCTTTCTTACGATCGATCTTACACTTGATCACTACTGGCTTTTCACCAGATAATTTGGTAGGAGATACAGCCAGCTTTTTAGCAACAGCTATCTTTACCTTACCTATTTTCTACTTCTTCCGTAAGAAGACTCAAGTAGGGAAAAATAAGTTTTTAGGTGTGATTTCTGGTACGATCGCAATGACGATCTTCATGAGTGTCGCAAACTATTTTGTGATTACCCCATTGTACCTTATGTTTTTAGGTTTAAATGCTAATCAAATGTTAGGGATGCCGTTAGCTAATTATGTCCTGATCGGAATCGTCCCATTTAATATCATTAAAGGATTTATCGTCAGTGCTGCCTTTTTGGTTTTACACGCAAAATTATTGCCATGGTTAAGTCGGAAACAACACCAGTTGGCACAAAGACATACAGTGACGAACAACAAATAAATAGTACAGCAGCTCATGCTCGTTTATCCATTTTTAGAGGGAAGCATGAATTGATGCCACTTTCTTAATTATTTTATCATTAAAAAAATCAGTCAAGGCTCCTTAACTTTTACAATATAAAAAGTTAAGGAGCCGTTTTTGTCAGTACTAGTATTTCTGAAAAAGTAGTCCAACTATTAGAAAAAAAGGGGATGAGAAAATAAACATTGTTTTTTCTAAAAAGAATTCAAGGAAATAAAAAAATATCGGAAATTTTAATGAAAAAAAATTCATTAACCCACGTTGTGTAAGCGTTTTATAAACGGTGTTTGAGTATTTCTTTTGTTTATGCATAAAAATGTATTTTATGATTCAAAATGTGAAATTAATCACTTTTTGAATGATAAATAGTTTTGTTATAATGGAAGTGGAAAACGCTACAATTGTATTGAAAAAGCTTTACCTTAAATTTTATAGAGAAAGGAGTGAAAGCAGGATTTTTGAATAAAATTTGCCAAATCAATAGGTTATTGTTTTGGTTATCGTATTCTTTTTGATAAAATAACTGATGGAATCACTCTTATAAGATTCTAATGTTACAAGAAAGGGAGAAGAACATGGAACAAACAAAGAAGAAACAATTTCAAATGCCTTCAGCGTATACGGTCTTATTTATTATTATTGCGATTATCGCTGTACTAACTTGGTTCATACCAGCTGGACATTATAGTGTCAATGATGCAGGCAACATCATTGCTGGATCATATGAACGAGTAGAGCAAAATCCTCAGGGGCTATGGGATATCTTTATGGCACCGATTAATGGGATGCTAGGTGTACCTGCTGGGGAATTAACGAAAGAAACACCGGCTGCTATTCCAATTTCATTCTTTATTTTAGTTGTGGGTGGTTTCTTAGGTATTATCAATAAAACTGGTGCTTTGGATGCAGGGATTGCTTCCGTTGTAAAACGCTTTAAAGGGAAAGAAAAAATGTTGATCCCTGTGTTGATGATCTTATTTGCATTAGGTGGTTCAACTTATGGTATGGCGGAAGAAACTATTCCGTTCTATGCTTTATTGATTCCTGTTATGATGGCTGTTGGGTTTGATACAGTTGTTGCAGTAGCTATCGTTTTAGTAGGGTCACAAGTTGGTTGTTTAGCTTCAACCGTTAATCCATTTGCTACTGGGGTGGCTTCTCAAGCAGTTGGTATCTCAATGGGTGAAGGAATCGGGTTACGTTTCTTGATGTTCGTGGTATTATTGGCTATCTCAATTGCTTATGTCTACCGTTACGCATCTAAAGTGGAAAAAGACCCAACGAAATCACTTGTATATAAACAACGTGAAGAAGACATCAAACATTTTGATATCGATTCAATTGGTCGTCAAGAATCAATTACTAAAAGACAAAAACATGTAAATATCCTATTTTTCATTACCTTTGGTATTATGATCATAAGTTTGATTCCTTGGACAACATTGAATAAAAACTTTACGATTTTTGAATCATTAACTAACTGGTTAACAGGGTTACCTGTAGTCGGAACTGTTTTAGGTAAAAACATGCTTCCTTTAGGAGAATGGTATTTCCCAGAAATTACCATGTTGTTCTTAGTGATGGCTATTGTAGTGGCAATCACTTACGGAATGAAAGAATCAGTCTTTATTTCTGAATTCTTAGCAGGAGCTTCAGATTTGATCGGTGTTGCGATCGTGGTAGCTGTTGCACGTGGTATCCAAGTTGTGATGAATAATGGTTTAATCACTGATACGATCTTACATTGGGGTGAACAAGGATTAAGTTCATTGTCATCTAGTGTCTTCTTGATCTTAACGTTTATCTTCTATATCCCTATGTCATTCTTGATCCCATCAACTTCTGGACTAGCAGCAGCTACTATGGGAATCATGGGACCAATGGGTGAATTTGCAGGCGTTGGTAAAGATCTAGTTATCACTGCTTATCAATCAGCATCTGGTTTGGTCAACTTGATCACACCAACATCAGCAATCGTTATGGGGGCTGTTGCGATCGCTCGTTTTGATATTTCCGTTTGGTGGAAATTCACAGGAAAATTGATTGCTATCCTATTTGTAGCCATTTGTGTTATCTTAGGTGTAGCGGCAATGTTATAACAAAGTAGACAAAACCGTTGACTTAGAGTGTACATGGTTTTTTACTTGATGTGAATGGACAAGATCCAAGCTCAACTATTTATTGTTTGAAAAAAGAGGTTGTGTCTGTTGTTTTGACATAACCTTTTTATTATATTAGGAGGCTAGTAACATGAAACAATTTGTAACAAAACAACATCATGAACAAGCATTGGAATCTTTAAATGAATTGATTCGAATCCCTTCAGTTCTGGACGAATCAGATACTGGTGAAGGGCATCCTTTTGGGACAAAAGTGATCGAAGCATTGGATAAAGTGTTAGAAATCAGTGAAAATCTAGGATTTAAGACATTTAAAGATCCAGAAGGATATTATGGTTATGCAGAAGTCGGATCTGGCGATGAGCTATTTGGTATCTTGTGTCATATGGATGTCGTTCCAGCTGGCGATGAAAACAATTGGGATTCTAAACCATTTGAACCAACTGTCAAAGATGGTTGGTTGATTGGACGAGGATCACAAGATGACAAGGGACCTTCCATCGCTGCAATGTATGCTGTCAAAGCTTTGATGGATGCAGGCGTTGAATTTAATACACGTATCCGATTTATTTTTGGAACCGATGAAGAAAACTTGTGGCGTTGTTTAGATAAATACAACGAAAAAGAAGAAGGTATTACGCAAGGATTCGCACCAGATGCAGAGTTTCCATTGATTTATGCTGAAAAAGGATTACTACAAGCTTACCTAACTGGACCGGGAACATCTGAATTTTCAGTTAAAGCTGGTGGCGCACTGAATGTCGTTCCAGATGCAGCTCCTTATGCTGGTGAAAAATTAGCTGAAGTCAAAGAAGCATTGAAAAAACATGGATTTGACTTTGAAGATCAAGGAGAATCAATTGTCGTTCTTGGAAAAAGTATCCATGCCAAAGATGCAGCAGAAGGTGTCAATGCAATCTCTCGTTTAGCGATTGCTCTTTCTGAAGTATTTGATTTTGCTCCAATCAACTTCTTAGGTCAATTAGTTCAAGAAAATGCTACTGGTGAAAACGTGGTAGGAAAAACGGTGGATGAACAATCTGGCGAATTGACAATGAACTTTGCTAGTCTGGAAATCACTCCTGAACAAACTAAAATCGGGGTCGACATGCGTATCCCAGTAACTTTCAAAAAAGATGAACTCGTAGAAAAACTAACAGAAACTGCTAAAAAGTATGAGTTGACTTATGAAGAATTTGACTTCTTAGATTCCCTTTATGTTCCATTAGACAGTGAATTGATCAAAAATCTTTTAGGAACTTACCGTGATATTACTGGTGATATGACTGAACCATTTGTATCTGGCGGTGCAACTTTTGCACGGACGATGAACCAATGTGTAGCATTTGGTGCAATGTTCCCAGATACCCCTGATTTTATGCATCAGGCAAATGAACGTTGGGAACTAAGCAGCATGTACAAAGCAATGGAAATCTATGCAGAAGCTGTTTACCGTTTGTGTGGAAAATAATCATTTGAAATGCTCAACTAAATACACTTTAGTTCAATAGAGAACGAAACTGCTCTCTTACTGTTAAAGGCTGATGAAGGTCAATGTACATTCATCAGCCTTTTTTTTGTTATAGTGGGTCTTGTTGAGGGGAAGAGTCAGGTCTAAGAAAGATCGCATTTAGTGCCACTGGCTAAACAAATTTATTCTTTTTCAAGAAAAAAGAGTTGCAATTTATTCGTATTTTATTTAGTGTGAATTTATAATCGATCAATAGGTACGATAAAAGGAGAATAGGTGAGAGATGTGAAGATATTTAAGCGAGTATTAATTGGTATAATTATTTTTTTGGGGCTAGCAGGAGGCGCTGGGTACTACTATTTACAACAAAATACCTATGAACCATCTAGTCAAGCAAGTCAAATAGCCCAAAATGGAAAGGATAAAAAAGATTATTTATTTTTTGAGACGAAAGAAAAAAGTCAAAAACCACTGGTTATTTTTTATCCAGGTGCTTTGGTTGAACCAGCTAGTTATAGTGTCTGGGCTGAACAATTAGCAAAAAGTGGGTACTCCGTAGCAATCGCTAAGATGCCTCTTGACTTAGCCATACTTAGTGGGAATAAGGCAGATAAGATCAAAGAAGACTTTTCAAATCGAAATTATGTGATTGGTGGACACTCATTGGGGGGCGTCATGGCGAGTCGTTATGCTAATCAGCATTCTTCTGACAAACACTTAAAAGGAATCTTTTTCTTAGCAAGCTATCCTGATGAAAAAGGTACATTGGCGAAAACGACATTACCTGTATTAAGCCTGACTGCTTCTAATGATAAAGTCTTGAATCAAAAAGCCTATGAATCAGCTAAAGAATATTTACCTGAGCAAACAGAATATGTTTCGATTAATGGAGGAAATCATGGCGGATTTGGCAGCTATGGGGAACAAAAGGGAGACGGTAAAGCTAAGATTACAAACGAAGACCAACAAACAGCGATTACCAATACGTTAATCAATTGGTTAGGAGAATAGAGTTCCAGACCTAAATCTTACAGCTCACTTTAAAAATGAGTAAAAAGTGTGCATCAGCTCTTTGAAAAAAGCTTGAATTTTTTTAAACATGAGAAACTGTTAAAAAAAAATTCAAGCTTATTGTTATCGTAGCTTCCCGCTTCTTTCATGACTTTATCTAAGGCAGTTCAGAAGTCCATTTATCAGAAACTTTGCCGAAGAGCTACATAAGTCACAATCTTTATATAAATAGACTAGGGATAAATCAACTCAAACTTTCACTTGAACATAGAAAGAAATTTGTTCAAACACCATTTCCAGGTCAACTGCCTACTTTTCAAATCATCATTATTAGAAACACTTACATTGATCTATATTCATTTGGTTAACTAGTTTTCATGATTTCTCTAATAAAATAGCTCTTACTGGACATTTTTGATAAGCTTTTCTGACGGCTTCCTCGTCAGTTTGAGAAACAAATTGCTGATGAGCTTCTGGTTCTTGCGCAAATAAAACGATTCCTTCTTCATCATAATCAAAGATATCTGGGGCTTCGATTTGACAAAGACCACAAGCGATACAGCGCTCAGGTACTAATTTACATAGTAATGACATTTTGACCATCCTATTCTTAAGGGGAGTAATATGACTTCATTTATTTTAGCTTTATTTTCAACAAGAAACAAGTTAAGGATCAGCTCCTTATACCAAGTTATCACAGGAAAACGAACGAGTTCGGTATTGATTTATAGTTTTTTAAACCATTTATTATTTATACATGGTAGTTTTCCTAAAATGAATCAAGAAGAATTTACACGTATCATTGACCAATTAGTTGACCAAAAGTTCCTTATTCAGCTAGAAGATGGCGTGATGATCACTCATTTAGGTGAAAAAGCTTTAGCAGAAGAAATAATTGATCTAGAAGGGCTCCATTATGATCGTTATGGCAGAACCGCTGAGAATTGTTGGCGGTTGATCAAGTTTGCTGTTCAAGTTGTCTCTCATCTGGTAAATAATAAAAAGGAATACTTACCGATTGAAACTAGTCCCTATTATACTATCCAAGTAAAAAAATGGTTAGCTGACACACAACTAGATCGACAAACCTTAGCAAAAAAATTAAGCCAAGAACTGAGTGAAATCTTTTCAACGATGACATCTGAATCGGCTAACTTTCTGGCCAATCAATTTTCAGGTATCAAGTCACTTGGTCTATTAACTTATCAATTAACAGAAATAACCAATGAAGTGCAACGTGAATTGTATGAAGCAAAGCAAGTACACCTGCTGCTAAAAACAATCGAAGAAAAAAAAGATTCGTTGCTTTTTCAATTGGTTTCACCACTACTTATGCAAAACTTCAATCAAAGTATGTTAACGACGAGAAAACTGATTTTATCTGGATGCTCAATTGATGAAGTAATGAAGATACGTCATTTAAAAAGAGGAACAGTAACCGATCATTTGATCGAATGGCAACTTTATTTAACTGATTTTCCTTATCAAAAAATGATCACCAAGCAGACATTTAAGCGACTAAGTCAACTATCGAACATCAAAGAATGGAATTATCGAGAATTAAATGAAGTCGCACCACTAGACTATGGAGAGTTTCGTTTTTATCAAATTGGTGTATTGAAAGGGGAACTGAAGAATGTCGCTGAAGGATGAACTACAAAAACGTTTTGGATTTACTTCGTTTCGTTCAGGACAAGAAGAAATCATCCAGTCTTTATTGAATGACCAAGATGTCCTCGCAGTGTTACCGACAGGAAATGGGAAAAGCCTATGCTACCAACTGACCGGTTATCTGCGTGAAGGAATGGTTATCATTGTTTCACCTTTGCTTTCATTGATGGAGGATCAGGTGATGCAACTACAGAAACAAGGAGAAAAGCGAGTTGTTGCTTTCAATAGTTTACTATCTAGAACAGAACGATATTATGTGTTAAATCATTTGTCCAATTATAAATTTTTATTTTTAAGTCCAGAAATGTTGACGCAAAAAGATGTGATAGAACAATTACAAAAACAAAAAATTGGGTTATATGTGATCGATGAGGCGCATTGCGTTTCTCAGTGGGGGGTAGATTTCCGTCCGGAATACCAACAACTAGGAGAAATTGCTCAGAAATTAGGCTCTCCAGTAACGCTTGCCTTGACAGCAACCGCTAGTACAGCCGTGCAACATGATATTGAAACTGTCTTGTTTCAAGAAGTGCCAGTTCGAATTATCCATTCGGTTAATCGACAAAATATTGCTTTATATGTCAAAAAGACTTCCCAAAAAGAAGCTGATCTAGAGGACCTGATGAAACAAGCAAAAGGCTCGATGATTATTTATTGTGCGACAAAGAAAGAGGTAGAGCGTTTGTATCAGCTATTTCGCTCACGTTTTACTATCGGCTATTATCATGGTGGATTAGAGGCATCACAAAGGCGACAGTTGCAACAACAATTTAGTCAAAATAAACTTCAATTTTTGATTGCGACGAATGCTTTTGGTATGGGCATCGATAAGCCAGATATCCGTTATGTTGTCCATTACGATTTACCAGATAGTTTAGAAAATTATGTTCAAGAAATCGGGCGTGCGGGAAGAGACCAACAGGCGAGTGAAGCGATTCTTTTATACAAAGAAAATGACGAACGCATTCATTATTTTTTTAATCAACTTTCTAGAGAACAACGACAAAGTTTTGAAATTTATCTGCAATATCATAGCAATGAACAAGAACAATTCGATGAGATTCAACAAAAATGGTTAGAAATAATTGCACAAACGAGCAATCCGCAAGAGTGGTTAAATCGGCTAAAACGTCAAGAAAAAGAAAAGGAATATCGACTACAACAAATGCTTCATTATGTCAATGCAAAGACTTGTCGAAGAGCGCTGATTCTTGAATACTTTGGGGAGAAACTGATAAAAAAACCAGAAAAATGTTGTGATATTGATGGAGCAGTCCTTACGAGTCAGGAAAATAGAGAAGTCAGCCCATCTGTAGAGCTAAAACAGTGGCAAGATATTTTACTAAATTTATTTTAAAAAAACATTGGATAGAAAATTTATAAGACAATCGCGTTCTGGCTATGGTATAATATTCACGATAGAAATTAGGAGGTTAATAAGTTGAGCAGAAAAGATAGACATCATTCATCAGAAAATAATGAAACACAAGAGCCATGGGAACAACCGATTTATGACACTGAAGACGAAGTTTCTTCAAGAAGTTCTCAACGACAACAAAAGAAAGGCAACACGCTGTTTTTGTCTCTCTTCTTAGTATTATTAGTATTGTGTATTGCAATTCCAGCGGGAGCTTACTTCTGGATTAGAAATGGGTCTTCCAATGCTTCAAGTGCATCATCAACTACAACAACGTCTTCTGTAGTGGAAAGTACGACCTCATCAGAAGTATCATCAACAAAAGAATCAAGTACGGAGCCTGAAAGCACTACTCAGACAGAATCAGTAGTAGCAAGTACACCACAAAGTACTACTGTACCAGAGGAAACAACGCCTTCGACAACGTCTACTTACCAACAAGAAACACAACCAACTAGCACGGTAGAAGAAGCGACAACACCATCCTCTTCGGCTGCTGCAGATGGATCAACAGTGACTGTTCAACCAGGTGACGGACCTAAACAAGTAGCTGAACGTGCCGGGATCACTATTGATCAATTATTTGCATTAAATGGTTTAGATCCAAATAATTATATGATTTATCCTGGACAACAATTAAAAGTTAAATAATCTTAGCCGCGATCTGCGGCTTTTTTTTTGAAAAGGGAGTTATAGCATGACACAAATCAGTATTGCAATAGATGGACCTGCTTCGTCAGGTAAAAGTACTGTTGCAAAAATTTTGGCAAAAGAATACAACTATATTTATACCGATACAGGCGCCATGTATCGTGCCATTACGTATCTAGCGATAAAACATCAAGTACCTTTTGGAGATGAAGAACAACTCGTAAAGCTGATCCAAGCCTATCCAATCTCTTTTATCCAAGAGACAGACGGTCAACACGTTTTGGTGGCAGACCAAGATGTAACTACAGAAATTCGTCAGCCAGATGTGACCAAGGCAGTTTCTGAAGTTTCTGCTCATCAAAAAGTACGTGAAGCACTGGTTTCGATCCAACGTAAAATTGGTGAACATGGTGGGGTTGTAATGGACGGCCGAGATATTGGTACTTCTGTTTTACCTCAGGCAGAAGTGAAAATATTTTTAGTAGCAAGTGTAACAGAACGGGCACAAAGACGCTATAAAGAAAATATTGAAAAAGGGATACCAACAGAGTTGGAAACTCTTACGAAGGAAATCCAAGAGAGGGATCATTATGATTCTACAAGAAAAGTATCCCCTTTAAGACAAGCGGATGATGCCATTCGAATCGACACTACTGGAAAATCGATTACGGAAGTTGTCCAATCCATCAAAAAAGTGGTCACAGAAAAAGGCTATCTTTTGTAAAAAGGGAAAAACTCAGGATTTTTAGGGTAAACCAAACGAAATCGCTTTATTTTTTTTTAATAATCAATTAAACTAAAATTAGTACCGTTGTTACGGCAGAATGTTGGTTAGGAGGACAAATGTTATGACAGAATTTGAACAAAATCAAACAGAAAACAGTCAATCAATGGAAGATGCAATGAATAGCGTCCAAGAAGTAAACGTTGGAGACGTTGTATCCGGCGAAGTTTTAGTAATCGAAGATAAACAAGTTGTGGTAGGAATCGAAGGTGCCGGAGTTGAAGGCGTCGTTCCTGCTAAAGAATTGTCTACTTCACCTGTTGAAGATATCAACGAGGTAGTAAAAGTAGGAGATACTCTAGAACTTGTAGTTATCAGTACTATCGGAAAAGATAAAGAAAACGGTAGCTATTTGCTTTCAAAACGCCGTTTGGATGCCAAAAAAGTTTGGGAAGATATCGAAAAAGATTTCCAAGCAGGTAATATCATCGAAGCACCTGTGACGAATGTCGTAAAAGGCGGCTTAGTCGTTGATGTAGGTGTTCGTGGTTTTGTACCAGCTTCAATGGTGGAAGATCATTTTGTTGCTGATTTTTCAGAATACAAAGGTCAAACATTGGCGTTCAAGATCGTTGAGATCGAACCTTCAGAAAACCGTTTAATTCTTTCACACAAAGCAGTTGTGGAAACGGAAAAAGAAGAAAAGAAAAAAGAAATTCTAGCCAATATTCACGAGGGAGACGTTATCGACGGACGAGTAGCTCGTATTACTGATTTTGGTGCTTTCGTTGATTTAGGTGGAATTGATGGATTGGTCCATGTTTCTGAGATCTCACATAGCCATGTGGCGAAGCCTAGTGATGCTTTAGCAGTTGGGGATGAAGTAAAAGTAAAAGTTCTTTCGATTAATCCTGAACAAGAACGTGTTTCTCTTTCAATTAAAGACACGTTGCCTGGGCCTTGGACTGATATTGAAGAAAAAGCCACTGTTGGTTCAGTTTTAGATGGAAAAGTGAAACGTTTGACAAGCTTTGGTGCATTTGTAGAAGTATTCCCAGGGGTAGAAGGTCTGGTTCATATTTCTCAAATCTCTCACAAGCACATCGCTACACCTCATGAAGTACTTCATGAAGGGGATGAAGTGCAAGTAAAAGTTTTAGAAGTACATCCTGAAGAACATCGTATTGCCCTTAGCATCAAGGCTTTAGAAGAAAAACCAGCATCGGAAGAAGAACCAAAAGATGTTGAAACCTATGAATTACCAGAAGAAAATACTGGTTTCACAATGGGTGATCTTTTAGGTGATGCTTTGAAAGAAGAAGTCGAAGAAACGACTACTGATGATTCAGAAAAATAAAATTTTTGAGTGTTCATTCTAAAAAGAATGAAATGAGACAAAAAGATCAATCAATGTTTACAACATTGATTGATCTTTTTCTGTTATTATCACTAGAACTAGTTAAACTCACAAATCGAGTGAAAGATAAAACCAACTGCTGTGAGAAGGGATAAGGAATACCTAATAAAGTACATCGTTTAGACCATACCCAATGGCTGTGCAAATGCCATATTGTATTCACAATTGGAGATATTAGATAGATGATTTGCTTAAACTATTTATCAGAGCTGGAGATTTCTGTCAAACTACTATCAAAACTCTATCATTGTTTAATTAGAAGCTATTTTTTGGGCTAGCCCTAAACAACCGATAATTCCAGCTTGATCTCCTAATTTTGGAAAAACAATATATTCTTCTATTTTCGGATGAGCAACATAATTCTGATTAAGTTTTGAAAATTCACGATGAATTTTCTCTTGTAAGTGTACTTGTTTCATTACACCGCCACCTAGAATGATAATATCCGGTGAAAACATCATTGTAGTATTATGAATGCATTGGGCAATGTAAAAAGCTTCCATGTCCCAAAAAGGATGATCTTCCTTTAAATCTTGACCTTTAATTCCTATTCTCTTTTCGATAGCAGGTCCTGCTGCCATACCTTCTAAACAATTTTGATGATAAGGGCAGTTACCCTTAAAGTGATCGTCAGGGTGATTACGTACAATCATATGTCCCATTTCCGGATGACTGAATCCCTCGATAAATCTTCCATTTTGCAGTGCACCACCACCTATACCTGTGCCAACTGTATAATAAACAACTAATGAATGGTCTTGACCATGTCCAGCTATATATTCTCCATAAGCTGCAGCATTGACATCAGTTGTCCAATAAAAAGGAATTTTCTCAAAATTTCTTTTTAGATAACCAATAAAATCAAAATTTCTCCACGGTATTTTAGGTGTTGAGGTTATATATCCATATGTTTTCGATTCAGGATGGATATCAATAGGTCCGAAAGAACCAACAGCAATGCTGGACAATTCTGTTTCATATTTTTTGAAAAAAGAAACAACTTGTGGCATTGTTTCTCCTGGATTCAAAGTTTCAAAACTCACTCTCTCAATAACCTCTAATTGTGCATTACCAACTGCACAGACAAATTTTGTTCCTCCTGCTTCAATTGCACCGTATAGCATAAAACATTTCTCCTTATAGTTAAAGATGATTTCATGGGCAGTTATGCATTTAACCAATTTATTGTTCAGATTTTTAAAGAATTTAACTCGTTTATTTGTTATTTTCTTTTGAAAAATCGCTATTATTCCAGTTAATACATACATCAGATCGCGCATTGCCCTTTAAATTATCCGTTTATTGATGTTTTGGTTAGAAAGAATAATCAGTACTATTGACTATTACATTATTCAACTTCAAGTAAATCAGTAGTAGCGGTAACTGTTCCTTTAATAAGTGGTGTCACTTTTGAATAATATGCGGTATTTGTCACAATAACCATTGTTGTATCATCAAGTCCTGCTTCTTTAATTAGCGTACGATCAAACGTTCCAAGGATATCTCCTTTTTTTACTTTTTGATTAGCAGTAACTTTTTGTATAAATCCTTTACCGCCCATCGATACGGTGTCAATACCAATGTGAATCAGTATTTCAGCGCCATCATTCGATTTAAGACCGTAAGCATGTCCAGTCTCAAATGTAACTTGAATAGTACCGTCTACTGGAGAATAAACAGTGTCCCCAGTTGGTTTAATCGCAATACCTTTTCCCATAGTCTCTGAAGAAAATACTGGATCATTTACTGCATCAAGTCCAATCACTTCACCTGCAAGGGGACTAACGATTGTCTCTGAAGAATGATTTGTTTTAGTAGGTTCGCCAGAAGTAACTGTGGATTGTTGGGTGTTTTCTGAATGATTCGTCACTGTTTGATCCGTAAGAGCTTCTGCTGCAAAGATGCCTGAAGCTTTTGTTTTTCCATAAAAGTAAGTAATTGCAAAAGCAATCGCAAAGCTAATTAATTCACATAGTAAATAAAATGGGATAGAGGTTGCATTAATTGAAAGAAATCCAAGAAAACCTGCTGAACCAAGTGATACAGCAACTACTTTCAGTAGACCTGCTACTGCAGCGGCAACTCCCGAACCAATTAAAGCACAGAAAAATGGGAAACGATATTTTAAATTGACACCAAACAGAGCTGGTTCAGTAATTCCAAGAAGAGCTGATACCCCTGCAGAGGAAGCAAGACTTTTTGTTTTAGCATTTTTAGTCAAGAACCAGATGGCAAATGTTGCAGCACCTTGGGCAACGTTCGCCATAGAAGCAACTACAAATATAAAGTCTCCATGTCCAATACCATTAGTCCATGCTGAAAGTAACTGCGTTTCAATTGCAGGAAATGATTGATGAAGACCTGTCATAACGATTAACGAGTAAGTTCCACCAAAAATACCCATTCCAATAAATCCGGTTGCATTATATAGCCAAACGATCGCATCTGTAATCCCGTTAGAAAGCAATAACATGACAGGGCCGATGACTGTGAAGGTTAGAAAGCCGGTAATGATTACAGATAATAAGGGGGTAAATGTAAAGTCAACGGATGATGGAAGTTTTTTGTGAAAAAACTTTTCCAGTATTGATAATAGCCAAACAGCTGCTAACACAGGAATGACTTGATAAGCATAGTTAGTTTGTGAGACATGATAACCAAAAATATTCCAATATTCCATAGAACCACCAAGTTGTGGTGTTGTCATAATCATTCCAATTGCAGCACCAAGGAACTGGTTGGCTCCAAAACGTTTAGCAGCGGAAATACCAACTAGAATAGGTAAAAACATAAATGGTGCAGCGGACATCAGTTGGATCATTGAGGAAATACCTTCAATCGCAGGATACATTTCTTCAATTGATTTTGGTCCAAAAAGTCCAGCAGCTGTTAAAAAGTTTTGTAATGCCATTAATAAACCACCTGCAACAAGGGCAGGTATAATTGGAACAAAAATATCTGATAATAATTTAATTAATGCCATAATGGGGTTGAATTTTTTATCTTTACTAGCAATTTGTTTTAAATCATCTGTTGAAATTTCCGAAAGTCCAGTTTTTTTGATAAGTTCGTCATAAACGAAATTAACATCACCTGCACCGATAATCACTTGATATTGTCCATCAATTTTAAATGTGCCTTTCACATCTGGATTTTCGTCTAAAGCTTTTTGATTCACTTTCGTGTCATCTTTTAGTACGAGACGAAGACGTGTAGCGCAGTGTGCAGCTGCAATAAGGTTATCTTTTCCGACCGCTTGTATTACGTCGGAAGCTACTTTACTGTAATTCATTCGAATCACTCCTTTTTTATTTTTACGTGAAAACGGTTCACTGAAATGCAAATTTATTTTAGCATATCTTAAAAATATGTCAAACGTTTGTCATATAATTTATTTTTTTAAATGAAATGATTGATTTTTCAACGGAAAACGTTTACCATACTAGTTGTAAAAAGATAAATTGAAGGAGTAAAATATGAACCTACCTCGAGAAATACGATATCGTGCTTATTCTGATTGGACTAAAGATGAGATGGATAAAGTTAAGGATAATGTAAAACGATCACCTTGGCGTGCTAGCTATCATATCGAACCTAAAACAGGATTGTTAAACGATCCTAATGGTTTTTCTTTTTTTAACGGAAAATATACGCTTTTTTATCAAAATTGGCCATTTGGAGCTGCTCATGGGTTGAAAGAATGGGTGCACACTGAATCAGAAGACTTAGTTCATTTTCATGTAACAGGAGCAGAACTTCTTCCAGACACAAAACGAGATAGCCACGGCGCTTATTCCGGTTCTGCATATGAAATAGAGGGGAATCTATTCTTACTCTATACAGGAAACGTTCGAAATGAAAATTGGGAACGTGATACACTTCAAATCGGAGCATGGATGGACAAAGACTACAACATTACGAAAGGTGAGAATGTTCTTATTCATCCACCTGCTGATGTAACTGATCATTTTCGTGATCCACAAATGTTTAATTATGAAGGACAATTGTATGCGATTGTTGGAGCACAAAATTTAGAAAAATCAGGCTTTATCAAACTTTACAAAGCGACTGACAATAACGTGGAAACATGGGAAGAAGTTGGCAACCTTGATTTTGGCGGCACTGGTTCAGAATACATGATTGAGTGTCCAAACCTGGTATTTGTAGACAAAAAACCTGTTCTTATTTATTGTCCTCAAGGGTTGGATAAATCTGAGCTTAATTATGGAAATATCTACCCAAATACTTTTAAGATCTGTCAATCGCTTGACATAGAAAAAGTAAAACTTGTGGGCACTTCAGAAATTCAAAATCTTGATTATGGATTTGAAGCGTATGCGACTCAAGGATTCAATACTCCTGATGGTCGTGCTCTGATTGTCAGTTGGATTGGACTACCTGATATCGATTATCCAACTGATAAGTATGATTATCAGGGAGCAATGAGTCTTGTAAAAGAACTTTCAATAAAAGATGGTAAACTTTACCAATATCCAGTAGAAGCTATTACATCATTACGTGCTAGTTCTGAACAATTTACAGCAAAAGCAGAAACAAATAATACTTATGAGCTTGAACTAACGTTTCCTCCAAATCAGAAATCGGAGTTACTTCTTTTCTCTGATAGTAAAGGAAATGGGCTTAGTTTGATTGTAGATACCAAAGAAGGAAAAATTATTTTAGATCGCAGTAAAGCAGGCATTCAATATGCCACTGACTTTGGTACGATTCGTGAATGCTCAATTGATACTAAAGAAACAATTGCTAACATTTTTGTAGATAATTCAATCATTGAGATTTTTATTAATAAAGGAGAAAAAGTATTTACTAGTCGCGTATTCCCTGAGAAACACCAAAATGGTATTCAACTTAAATCAGGTGAACCGACTGGAAAATACTTTGAATTAAAATATTAATATGGTAGCAAAATTATCTGATGTCGCTGAACTAGCTGGAGTTAGCCCAACTACCGTTTCACGTGTCATTAACAATAAGGGATATCTATCGGAAAAAACAAAACAAAAAGTTCATGAAGCTATGAAAACTCTTGGTTACAAACCTAATAATCTAGCACGTGGACTTCAAGGAAAGTCACCCCAACTTATTGGGCTTATTTTTCCTAATATCAGTAATATCTTTTACTCTGAACTGATTGAGTATCTGGAAATCGAATTATTCAAACATGGCTATAAAACAATTATTTGCAATAGTCAGAACGATCCTGCTAAAGAGCGGGAATATATTGAAATGCTTGAAGCGAATCAAGTTGATGGGATTATCTCATCTAGTCATAATCTTGGAATTGCTGATTATGAGCGTGTGGGAGCACCTATTGTCGCTTTTGATAGAAACTTAGCTCCCAATGTTTCCATTGTTTCTTCAGACAACTTTGAAGGTGGAAAACTGGCTGCTAAAACGTTACAAAAAAATGGTTGTCAAAATAGTATTATGATTACAGGAAATGACAATACGGATTCTCCAACAGGGTTACGTGCGCTTGGTTTTTCTTTTCAAAATCCAAATGGCAAAGTTTTCAAAATTCCTAATAATCTCTCTACGATTCGTCGAGAAATGGAAATCAAGTCGACGATCCTAAGTCACAAACCAGATGGTATTTTTGTTTCTGATGATCTAACAGCCATTCTTACTATGAAAATTGCTCATCAGCTTAAACTTAATATCCCAGAAGATCTAAAAATTATTGGCTATGATGGAACATCTTTTGTTGAGAAATTTTTCCCACAATTGACCACAATCAGACAACCAATTGATGAAATCGCAAGTCTGATTGTTGATGTTCTTCTGAAAAAAATGAAGAATGAAAAGACAAGCAAGGATTACATTTTGCCAATCTCATTACTTCCTGGAGGGAGCATTTAACGTCAAATTCTTTTCTTGATGTTTATCACATTCGTTCAAAAAAATTTGGAGCTGATCGCTTCTTTCATGACCTTATCCACATGGTTCAAGAAGTTGCTTTGACAAAAAATTGCCGAAGAATACCAAAAATAGGAGGAACTATTTTTGGATTCTTCGGCTTATTTCTCATAGCTAGATATGGCACAACCTTTCCGACTGTAGATTAATGAAATATGCATGTCCAGTTTTACAAGCTATTTAAAAGAAAAAGGACGTTAATAATTTCTGGTAAACATGAAAATAATAATTTGAGTTTGAAAATCAATATTTTTGGGCATCAGGCTATATTGTAGGCACAGTGGGACTAATGAAGTGACCATAAGAAAACACAGGCTAGAATAAGGAATTAGGATATTGCGCTAGATAAACTGAGAGTTTGAGAATATGAAGATCGTTGAAAGAATGAGAGTGAAGAAAAGAGCTTTCACATATCATGAAACAATAAAAAGAGTAGAAAATGAAAACGAGAGAAACAAATTATGCTATAATCAAATGTCACTGATCGATTTTAAGTTCAGTAGTGTGTGAATATTTAGGCTAACGCTCATCTAGCGGTTCTGAATATGGTTTTTAGGGTTATTTGAACAATGTAGTTCTTTAACCAAAGAAACAAGAATAAAAGATGGTTTCCTAGGGTTCAATATTCACTTTGATGTTTTATGAAAAAAAGTTGTCCAATGAATAAATACTTGCGTAATTTTAGCGAACAATGCTTGAAAGTTCGCAAAGCTTTCGTTACACTAAGTAAGATTGGAAACTTGTGAGGAGGAAAAAATATGGCAAATCCAACAATTGCAATCGTTGGCCGCCCGAACGTCGGTAAGTCTACGATTTTTAACCGCATCGCTGGCGAGCGTATCTCGATTGTCGAAGATACTCCAGGAGTAACTCGCGATCGTATTTATGCTAAAGGCGAATGGTTAGGTCGAGAATTCAGTGTGATCGATACAGGTGGGATTGATTTAGGTGACGAACCATTCATGGATCAAATCAAGCATCAAGCAGAAATCGCGATTGAAGAAGCAGATGTCATCATCTGTGTTGTCAGCGGACGTGAAGGGGTCACCGATGCAGATGAAGTAGTAGCAAAAATTTTATACCGTAGTAATAAACCTGTGATTTTAGCAGTTAACAAAGTGGATAATCCCGAAATGCGAAATGATATTTACGAATTTTATTCATTAGGATTGGGTGATCCATATCCAGTGTCAGGGAGTCACGGTTTAGGGATCGGTGACGTATTAGATGAAGCAATTAAACACTTTTCAAATGATGGGGAAGAAGAAGAGGATGATACGATCAAATTTAGTTTGATCGGCCGCCCAAATGTTGGGAAATCTTCATTGATTAATGCGATTCTAGGAGAAGAACGAGTGATCGTTTCGGATATAGAAGGAACAACTAGAGATGCTATCGATACTCACTTTGTATCTGATAATGGACAGAAATTTTTAATGATCGATACTGCAGGAATGCGTAAGCGTGGAAAAGTATATGAAAATACCGAAAAATACAGTGTGATGCGTGCGATGCGTGCTATTGACCGTTCCGACATCGTTTTGATGGTTTTGAATGCTGAAGAAGGAATCCGTGAGCAAGACAAACGGGTAGCTGGATACGCTCATGAAGCTGGACGTGGTGTGATCATCGTGGTAAACAAATGGGATCTTGTCAAAAAAGAAACCAATACGATGCGTGATTTTGAGCAAGAAATTCGTGAAGAATTTCGTTATTTAGATTACGCGCCAATCGTCTTCGTATCAGCAGTCACAAAACAACGTTTAGAACGTTTACCTGAAATGATCGAAGAAGTAAGCATGAATCAAAACTTGCGTGTGCCGTCTGCTGTCTTGAATGATATCATCATGGATGCAGTAGCGATCAACCCGACTCCAACAGATAAAGGGAAGCGTTTGAAGATTTTCTATGCTACGCAAGTGGCTGTAAAACCACCAACCTTCGTCGTTTTTGTTAACGAAGAAGAGTTGATGCATTTTTCTTATGAACGTTTCTTAGAAAATCAAATTCGTAAAGCATTTACTTTCGAAGGAACTTCGATCCGAATCATTCCAAGAAGACGAAAATAGGCATTTTACCACATCGGCAGATTTTTTTCAAAAAAAATAGGTGGTTTTGTTTATTACGTTTTTATGACTAAAAAAAGCACGTGAAAAATGGTAAAAACCTTGCTATTAAGCGGTTTATATGATATCGTGATAACAGAATATTGAACTAGATCAATATTTCTTTTAAACTTCTGGACCACTCAGAATGTTTTTAACTAAACTGATGTTTTACATCATATCTCTTGTGGAGGAGGTGAATCTATCCATGGCAAACAAAGCAGAATTAATCGAAAAAGTTGCTTCAGCTACTGACTTAACTAAAAAAGATGCAACTGCAGCAGTCGATGCTGTATTTTCAACTATTCAAGATGCTTTAGCTAACGGCGAAAAAGTTCAATTAATCGGTTTTGGTAACTTTGAAGTTCGCGAACGTGCTGCACGTAAAGGACGTAATCCACAAACTGGTGAAGAAATCGAAATCCCAGCTAGCAAAGTACCTGCATTCAAACCAGGTAAAGCATTAAAAGACGCTGTTAAATAATACGGCTCATAAAAAAGCGCTTGTGGCTTTAAGCTGCAAGTGCTTTTTTATATTTCCTATTGTTTTGAGTTTTAGAGTGAAGAAATTAGGAGACGAAGGGTACTTTGCGTCTCCGTTATTTATGAATCTGAGATATAAATCTTATTTTTTAGTTTAAAATGAGTAATGGTCTACAAGAAGCAACTTCTCAGCAATAAGCGATGATTTTCTAAAATAGGAGAAGCTATTTCAAAAAATCTTTTCTCATTGTCATCGAAGCTCCCGATGCTTGCAAAACCTCTGATTTACGCTCTTTTCACAACCTTGCTTTAAACAATAATAAAAAAATCTGGGACAGAATGAACCGTATTCTGCCTCAGATTTTTTAATACAAAACTTCTCAGTCATTATTGACGAAAAGCTATTTTTTCAAGCTATCCTAATGAATAAGATAGTCGTTATTTTTACAACCTCTTATTTATTCAAAGTTGCTTGCTTCGCTCATTGTCTCATTTTTCTATCTGGCTGTTTAGAAAAAATCTTTTGCTCATCGGTTATTGCGTGCGTTTGTTTTTACTGAAAAATTTGCATCGTTTGCTCATATAGTAAGCAATGATGATAACCACTGTTAATATTCGGATATAAATAGCTGATCTGAATAGTTTACCTGGTTTATATCCTACAATAATTTCATTTGTACCAATCTTTGGAGAAATTCTTAGAGCGCCTATTGAAGTCAGTGAATATTGTGCTTCACTTCTAGATTTTCCATTGATTATGAGAGAACTATTGTGGTAAATGATTACTGGTAAAGTTATTTTATTTGTATCTTTAGCAGTGAAAGTTAGATGTATATTCCCTTGTTTGTCAATTGATCTTTTAAGAGGGATAGAATTGTGTAAAACGTCCTCTTTATAAGCTTTGTAAGGATCTTCCAATTGTCCACCACTAGCAGGTAAATAGTCAGCCATCGGTTTTCTGTGTATTTGTAAAGCAGCAGATAGATCAGCATTGCCTCCAAATAGGTGACGAATATTACTTGCATTACTTTCTAAGGTTTCAGCAGCACTGGTGTCTTTAGAAAGTGGGGCATCACTATTCCAGATAGCTGCTGTATCCGAAATTAAAGCATAGCCACCTGTTAAATTTAACAATGAAAAAGTCAGTAATAGTGGCACACTGATTTTTAAAACCGATTGTTTCTCTAAAGTTACAAAGGCTTTTTGAATGGTAAAACCGAACCCTAGTATTAATAAGATACATGCGATGCAACCCAGTCTTTGTGGAAATTGCATTTTGCGAACAAATGTAAAATAATTGCCGATATCATTCCAAGGAATGTATTTAGAAGAGACAAGTAAAAAGAATGCTCCGACTAAGTTGATTGTTTTTTCCAACACATTGAGTTTATTAAAGTGGACGATAGTAAACACAAGTTGAAAAACAAATATCATAGAAAGGATTAGTCCAAAGTTTGTCCAGCCAATTGAACCAAACGAAAGTGAAGTACTATTCGATAATAGATCAGTTACTGCGTATGGTGGAATCAAGGTATCATTGGACAAATCCAGAAAAGCAGTAAACGTATTGAAAGAAAGACCGATAGCGATCACCACTGCTAGCAGAGCCTGTTTGATTATTACTAGTTTTTTGTTCGAGTGAAGAAAACCCACAAGGAAAAAGGGAATCAAAGCGGCTACGGCTAGTAAGGTTGAAAACATATGGACAGATAGCAATAATGAAATGGTTCCTCCTAGCACCACAGGTTGGATTGGGTTTTCCCGATTTCTTATCATTCTAACAGCTGGAATAAAAATAAGAGGTAAAAAGGCAGCACCCCAACCAGAAAAATTTTGGGCAAGAGTATAGTAAAAAATGGTAGGTGTACCCATGTATAAAATAGCCATCCCAGTAGCGATTTTTTGCTCTAAATGGCAGTACCGTCCAAGGAAATACATCGATGTACCGGCAGTGAAGTAACACAGAAAAGTAGATACAAGTTGGAATCTGAACCAAGTTTTAAAAATTAAAAGTAACAGTCCATGTAAATAGGCAAAGTCGGTTCCATAAAGGGCATTGATGACTCTTCCCGATTGGCTAAAACCGTAGATGGATTGGAAATAATTAAACGTGCCATTTTTTAATTGCATAGCCGTGTCATAGAAACGGTTCATATGAAATACCCAGTCATTTGAAACAATGAGTGCATGTTTATAAATTTGAGGTGAAACCATAAAAAAAGCACATAGGGAGATAATTAAAATTGCTGTAACTGATTTTTTATTTATTTTTGACAAAACTTATCCCTCATTTTTGATGAAATTTAGTTGAATAAAATTGCTTAATCCATTTCTCCGTTTTATAAAATGAAAAGCAAAGTCCTATATAATCTTTTACTTCGTATTACAGTATACCATGCCCGATTTATTACACAAGAATTCTTTAAATAGGTGCTCTTAAATGTAGGTGAATTACGAAGTTTTTCTATATTCTCCCAAGAATTTACCCTATTCTTTTCCGATTTTACTTACTAATGGTAAAATAAAGAAAAGGAGGGGTGCTTATGGAAATCGACTATCAAGGACAAGAAGAACAAACAAAAATCTATTATGGGGAAACGTTGGTCAGCCAGCTGAAAACAATAACGATTGATCAGCCTGTTTTATTTTTGACGAACCAACGGTATTACGATTTGTTTGTTGAGAAAATCAACCAACAGTTTCCTAACCCAAGTGAGATTGATTGGTATATCTGTGCCAATACTCAATGTAATCACTTAACAGAACTAAGTAATCTTGTGACATTTGCAAAACGATATCCTGAAAACCAATCCTTACTTATCATTGGGTTTGGGAATGAGGGAATCATGGATTTAGCAGGTTTTTTCCAGAAGCATACCTCACTTGCATCAACATTATGGCTAATTCCAGTATCGATTCGTTCAATGGCCCGGGCATTAACTCCTCAACGAAATATTTTACAATTGCCAAATCAAGTCGTCTTGCGAACGTCCAACCTTCCAGAACGAATTGTTTACGATCAAACAATCAGTGAAAAACAAGGGGAAGGGAAACAAATAGATTTTTTGACTTTGATAACATGTGGTTTAGTTTGTGATTATCATTTTTTACAAAATCTCTATAAAAACTATCCGCAACCAAGGCAGTTATCTCAGCGGGCTTTTACGGGGATGCTGGAAGAAATGATTACTTTTTACCAAGTAGATGCGGAAAATCTCTCAAATTATGGTAAACTATTTGAACAAGCTTTTTACCTAACAGAAAATGGTCATTTGTTATCAGCTAGTATGAAAAAACTATTAGGAATGCTTTTTCATCTTACTTGGAATGTAGGACTAGCGGATATGTCCTTTCAATTGAAAAATTTTTTTATCTGGTTGAAACATCTGGGTTATCCTATCGATTGGCCAGAACAATTATCAAAAATTGATTATTTAGAAAATGTCTTACTTCTAGCGGAAAAAAGCAAAAAAATTCTTGTTTTGAAAAAAATTGGTATAATAGAGAAATATCAATCGCCAAAGGAACAAGAATTAATACAAACAATGAAATCTTATGACGAGATTATTAGTGAGATTAGAGGGATTTAAATGAATACAAATAGTGAAAAAATGTTACAAGCATTGTCAGAGGAAGATTTGGCGCAAGCTCAGTTATATCTGACACAAGCTTTGAAAGAAGATCCGGCCGATGTTTTGGCTGAATTAGGGGAAGAACTCTTAGCGATTGGTTTTTTAGAAGAAGCAAAGCAAATTTTTGAACAGTTAGTGAAACAGTACCCCGAAAATGATGAGTTATTCATTCCATTGGCGGAAATTGCGATTGAAGATAATGAAATCGATCAAGCATTTGAATATCTGGAAAACATTTCAAAAGAAAGTGACTACTATCCTCAAGCTTTATTAGCAATTGCTGATTTATATCAAGTAATCGGTATTCCTGAAGTCAGTGAAGCGAAATTAAAGGAAGCAGCTGCGTTGTTGCCTGATGAACCATTGATCCAATTTGCTTTAGCCGAACTTTACTTTTCAGTCGATCGTTTTGCTGAAGCTGCAACGATCTATCAACTATTATTATCAAGTAATATTGATGAGATTTCTGGCATCTCTATGCAGGAACGTTTAGGACAATCTCTAAGCATGCAAGGAGAGTTTGAAGCAGCAATCGAACCATTGGAACAAGCATTGCAGGAAGAACGGACAGATGATCGCTTATTCCAGTTAGCTTTCACCAATCTGCAGCTAAAAGAAAATGAAAAAGCGATCAATTATTTACAAGAATTGAGAGAAGTAAATCCCCAATATCAATCTCTTTATCTTTATTTAGGTCAAGCATTGCAAGAAGAAGAATTGATTGAAGAAGCGCAGAAAGTTCTTGAAGATGGGATCAAAGAAAATCCTTATCAAGTAGAACTCTATCACTTAGCTTCTGAAAATGCGTATCGCCTACATGATAAAGAAAAAGCAGAAAAACTATTATTAAATGCGTTGGAATTAGGTGAAAAACAAGACGAAACATTATTAACATTAAGTAATTTGTATTTAGATGAAGAACGTTACGAAGATGTAATCAAGAGTATCGAGCAAATGGAAGAAACTGCAAATCCATATGCGGAATGGAATTTAGCCCATGCCTACAATGAATTAGAGGACTTCACGCTAGCAGCTGTTCATTATGAACAAGCGTATCACGAATTGGAGCATGAACCTGATTTTCTAAAAGAATACGCCTTATTCTTACGAGAAGAAGGACAATTGACAAAAACAAAAGATCTACTTACTCATTATTTAGAATTGGAACCTGGAGATTTGGAGGCATTATCAGTATTAGACGACCTAGCAGAGAGGTGAGTAAAATGCTAATAGATGTAAAGGAAAAAAAGAATTTCTTAACTTGGATGGTCAATCATGTTTCATTTAGTCGCAGAGAGGTTTTTTGGATTTTGAATTACTTGGCTAATCATGAAGCAATCTTAAGTAATGTTCATTTTGTTGAAGGAGCGAATCAAGCAAATCGGGGATTACAAATCAGTGACCTTTCTTTCGATGGAGAACCAATGAAATTATTTCTCGAGGGGAAAGAGTTTACCGATACTGATCAAATTTTTCATGAAATTCGATTAAATTGGAAAAGACCGCTATATGTAGAATGCCTTTTTGAAAATGCTTGGCAGACAAAAGAGTATTTAATGGTTTTAGAAGAGAACCCCTTTGCATCTTGGAACGACTCTATTAGTGAAGAAGATCTTGAACTAGTCGAGCAATATCTCAAAGAGAAAGAACAAGCAGCCCATCTCAAAATGCTTTACTTACAGATTGATCAAGCGCTTGAAAAAGGGGATAAAGATGCTTTCCTGGAATTGTCTGATGAAGTTAATCGTGAAATATTAAGCAAGAACCAAGTAAAAGGCGAACATGCAGGAAAGAATCCTAACTAAGGATACTTTTATCTAACCGTTTATTCGTTTTTAAAGATACTAAAAGAGACTGAGGAAAGTTGATATGCTCCCCCTATATAGGACACTGAAATATAAAAGTCCTGTATAGGGGGATTTTGTATGCCAAAAAGAAAGATGAAACTCACTCCAGAAAAACGAGTAGAACTAGGAGAGAGCTATATTCGCTTAAATAACTTAGTCTGTGGTTTAAGATAAGTGAATCCTTCTCCTTCGACCTCATGGACATTGATGATCGATAGAAAGGCTTTTTCATCGATTTCATGGACGATTCGTTTCACTTCATTCAATTCACTCGAACTAACCACCATATAGATAATTTTTTTAGAATGACCAGAAAACCCACCTTCACCACTTAAAAAAGTAACGCCACGTTCTAATCCAGTCATCAGCAGTGGGGCAATTTCTTCATTTTTGTTTGAGACGACTAAAATCCCTTTAGCTGAGTAACCGCCATCTAAGATTGAATCAATGACACGGCTGAAAACATAAGAAACAATTAACGTATACATCATGCGTTTCAAGTCAATGTAAGTCAATGAAGCCAACAAAACGATAACATCTAATATCAGTAAAGATCGACCCATTGAGATCCCATAATTCTTTTCTAATATACGAGCAATGATATCACTTCCACCGGTAGTTCCACCCATCCGATAGACCAGACCACTTCCAGTTCCGGCAATTAAGCCAGCCAATAATGAGACGATCAGTAAGTCATGTTGAAGATTGATTTGTAAAGGAACACGTTGCCAAATCCATAAAAATGCAGACAACGAAACTGTTCCTAAGACGGTATAAGCGAGTGAACGTTTTCCTAAAATTTTTCCACCAATCAAAATCAAAGGTATATTGATCAATAGCGTAGAGTAGGCAGGATCAATCCCAAAAAGTGCGCGTAAGATCAAAGTGATCCCTGAAACGCCACCTTCTGCTAAATGATTCGCAATATTTAAATAAACGAGTCCAAACGCATAAATACTTGTACCAACCATAATCATTACGACTTCTTTAACTGTTTTCATTGAGATCATCAAACCACTCCTTCGATAAACCGACTAATATTTTCGCAATATTTCATTCTTTTTACATCACATTACTCAATGTAGCACGTAATCTTTATTTTCTCAATCGCTCTTGCCTAGGATTTGGACGTAGTTTTTGGTAAGATAAATAGGAAAGGTGGAGAAGAAATGACAAAAGAACGTTCTTTAAGAAGTATGCAACAGGAAGTAGATGACTATATCCAACAGTTTAAAGTAGGCTATTTTTCTCCATTAGCTCAAATGGCACGCTTAACAGAAGAAGTCGGGGAGCTGGCTCGAGAAGTCAATCATACATACGGTGAAAAAGCGAAGAAAGAAACGGAGCCCAACAATTCTGTAGCAGAAGAATTAGGTGATGTTTTATTTGTCACTATGATCATGGCAAATTCCCTGGAAATCGATTTAACGGATGTATTTGAAAAAAATATGGAAAAATTTAATCGCAGAGATCACAATCGCTTTGAAAGAAAAGAAGCAAATAAGGATGATAAAAAAGCGTAAGCCATCAAGTTGGAAGAGGGAAAACAATGAAACTAAAACAATTACCAAGAGAATACCAAAAAGCGATTCCTGTCTTGAATAAATTGGAGCAAGCGGGTTTTGAAGCTTATTTTGTCGGGGGAAGCGTCAGAGATATCTTGTTGGATCAACCCATCCATGATGTAGATATCGCAACAAGTGCATTCCCAGAAGAAATCAAACAACTTTTTCCGAAAACCATTGATATCGGCATTGAACATGGCACCGTTTTGGTCTTGGCTGAAGAGGAACAATATGAAATCACGACCTTTCGGACAGAATCGACCTATCAAGATTATCGTCGTCCAGATCATGTCGAATTTGTCCGTTCACTTGAAGAGGATCTAAAAAGACGTGATTTTACGATCAATGCATTTGCATTAAAAGAAGATGGTCAAATCATTGATTTATTTGACGGGTTAGCTGATTTAGAAAACCAGATCCTTCGAGCAGTAGGCGATCCACAGGAACGGTTTCATGAAGATGCTTTGCGTATGATGCGTGGGATTCGATTTGTTAGTCAAATTGGGTTTACACTCGAGCAAGAAACGGCTGCGGCCATTCAGGCCAACCATTCATTATTAGGAAAAATTTCTGTCGAACGGATTAATGTGGAATTCATCAAAATGTTATTAGGGAAAGAGCGTTCTACAGGATTGAGAACATTCGTTGAGACGCAATGTTATATTTATTGTCCAGGTTTAAGAGACTATGGTGAAGCCTTGTTACGTTTTGCCGATTTACCAGATGAACCATTGCAAACTGAAAGTCAGGCGTGGGTATTGCTGATCGATCAGTTAGGGCTTCAAGAAAGTGAGATCCGACCTTTCTTAAAGGAATGGAAATGTTCCAACCAAATGATTCGAGAAGTTCAAATGATCGTTCATGGATTGATTCAACGTAAAAGACAGATGTTGGAACCAATGGTACTCTATTGTTTGGGAAAAGAGAACGCTTTGAAGACAGAAGAACTCATGATTTATTTTGGTGAAACACCTCAACTAGATCAAGTAGCAAAGCGCTATGATCAATTACCGATTACATCCATGCGAGAATTAGCAATTGATGGGAAGAAACTTCTTAGTGTGAGTGACAAGAAACCAGGGAAATGGGTCAGTGATGCACTTCAAGCTGCAGAAAGAGCAGTGGTAGAGGGAGATTTAGCAAATGAAGCAAGTGCCCTTGTTGATTATCTCCAGCAAAATAACCATTTATAGATTTTGATGAATGTCGAAGTCGCGCTTTAATAGAGATTCTGAAAGAAGCAATCAGCTCTGAGTAATAAGTGAGGAATTTAAAAACTTCTCCTATTTAGAAAATCCTCGCTTATTGCTGGGGAGTTGCTTCCGGATTTTTTTGTCAATAGTGGAACGCTTCTAAAGTTTCACATCTTTGAAAAAACTTTAGATGTGACCTTCACGTGGGATGTGTGCTAAACTAAAAGGGAACCAGAATAAATGACGTCAAAAGGGGATTTTTTTATGAGTAAAGAAATGACAGCGCTAAAATTTTATTTCCGAAACGGCGAAACGTGGACGATCAATCGTCGCCATATTGGTGATTTGTGGATCAAACAAATAACAACGAGTTTTGGACGAATCAATGGTAGTGAATTTATGGAAATCCATCCTTGTGCTGGATTTAAGATCGAAATTTTTCACGAAGGTGATTCCGTAGCAACTCACGACATCAACTTAGGTGGATTAGAAATGGGCATGTTCAACCGTGCATTAAAATATGAAGATATTGAGCGGATGGAGATCCTTTATCGCAATGGTACACCTGACCTAGTTTATTTCCCTTATCTTGATAAAGGAACAGAAGGATTGGATAATCAATACCAATCAACTAAAATCAGTGAAAAAACAGGTAATTTATACATCGTGATCAATCCGGATCAACGTGTTGAAGATATCTATGGCGAGTTTTTTGAATAAAACCAAAGTTTAATGGATAGCTGAGAAAGGAGCGGAAATGGTTTCCCAGCTCCTTTTTTGGTGTGTTTTCCGCACTTGATATTTTCTTCCATTTGGAATAGAATGAGTTTCTGAAATTCAAGCAAACTTATTCTTCGAATCCAGCTGAACTTGTCTAATAAAGGGGAATCCTTTTCCTTTTAACGTTCAGTGTTTCATGAAGATCAAGTTTGCATTTAGGAGATCTTAAAAATGAGGAAGAGCTTTGAAGAACAAAAGAAACTGTTGCATGATCGTTATGGTGCGTTTTCAATGGAAGATCGTCGGCAAATCCTTTGTAAGCTGCGGAAGAAAAATATCATCATGTACCGTCAGCTTGAGCGATTGAAACATGATTTGCTACGTTTAGAATCAAAGCGAGTACAGTGTGAATTAGAAGGAAACAATGTACAAGCAGAAGTGGTAGAAAACAAAATATTGAAGAAAAAAGAACAATTTCTAAAGGTACTCGCTCAAAATAAAAAATAAAGGGGACGGACCATGGAATTTGCTGAGTTAGTGATCGTATTTGCTGTAACGATCACCTTATCTAATATAGCTAGCCGCATTTTACCTATGATCCCAGCTCCACTGATCCAAATATTTCTTGGTATCATCTTAGGCTTAACAGAATGGGGCCAATCGATCAACTTTGAACCAGAACTCTTTCTAGTGATGATCATTGCGCCGTTGCTTTTTCGTGAAGGAGAAAAAGCTGATGTATCCTCGATCCTGAAAAACTTTGATACGATTTTATTTCTGGCTTTTGGAGGGGTAATCCTGACATTAGTCGGGGTTGGTTTCACGCTGTCGTTTTTATTACCCAGCGTGCCATTAGCTGCTTGTTTTGCTTTTGGAGCGGCTCTTGGACCAACCGATGCTGTCGCTGTCAGCTCGCTCTCTGGACGGGTGAATATCCCAAATAAAGCGATGCATATTTTAGAAGGCGAAGGATTATTGAATGATGCTTCAGGTGTTACCGCCTTTCAATTTGCATTAGCTGCATTGATCACGGGTTCTTTTTCTGCAGCCAACGCAGGATTTACACTTGTGTTTTCTAGTATAGGAGGAGCTGTCGTTGGCTTTTTACTTGTCTGGGTCAAACGAAAAGTGATTAATCTGATTGAGAAGGCTTCTGCCAGAGATGTGACAGGTTACTTGTTAATTGAATTGCTATTACCGTTTTTAGCGTATGTTTTAGCAGAAGTATTTGATGTTTCAGGGATTATTGCCGCAGTAGTAGCTGGGGTATTGCAAGCTTCGGGATTTAGAAAAATCTCGGTGTTTGATGCGGAGTTATCAAGTTTGTCCGATAGTACATGGACAACAATCACATTTACGCTGAATGCGTTAGTTTTTATTTTTTTAGGAATCGAATTAACCCAAGTATTTTCTCCAGTTTGGGGAGATGGGCTTTATTCAAACTGGTTGCTGTTAATCACGATTTTGTTGATCTCAATGATCTTATTTATGATTCGCTTTGTTTCGATCAGTCTTTTTTATTTATTTAAATATAAAGGAAAAGAATTCAAGGAACAATTGAATGAGATTTTGATTTTAACTTTTGGTGGTGTGAAAGGAACGGTTAGTTTAGCAACGATTTTCATCTTACCTTTCACGATTAACCAAATGATTTTTTATCAGCGCTCTTTATTATTATTTTTGACGGCAGGTGTTATTTTGGTAACACTGATCGTAGGCATTGTGGTTTTACCCCTGTTGACAGAAACGGAAGAGGTAGTGAAAACAGATTTGAATGCTTTAATGATCCTAGAAGAAGTCATTGAAGTATTGAAATCTGAAATCAAAACGTTAGATAAAGATTCAAAAGAATATTTAGCAACTGAAGCAGTGATCGAAAACTATCAAGAGCGTATCCGTGATCTATATTTAAAAGATCTTTCTGATGATGAAAAGCAAGAAGTACAAGAAATTCAAGCATTGATTTTATCCATCGAACGTGATGGATTAGATAAAAGTTATCGTTCTGGTAAGCTTTCCTCAAATGGCTATCGTTTTTATTCACGATTTCTTGCTAATTTTGAACACTCTATTACTAGTCAGGTACTGTCGTTTGTCGGCTTCTGGTTTATTTTTGTTCGACGGTTGATTCGGATCATCTTACATCCCAAAATGTTCTGGCAACGACAAAAATCAGATCGAAAGACACTGATTTCCGAAAAAGATATTCAAGAAATTCGGGAAACCTATCAAAAAAACACACAATTGATCATTGAGAGTTTAGAAAACCTAACCGATGTTTATGATGAAACAATGGTCAACTTTTTCATCCAACAACGAAAAATGGAAGGCATCAAAATGGCTTCAGGAAATTTGATCTCCTCTTGGATGATCCAACAAGACAGTCTTTATTCCAAAAAAATGTTGCGTGGCTATTACTTAGAGCGCAAAATCGTTGATGAGTATGAAGAAGCTGAGAAGATCACGACTTTTTCTGCTAATAGTTATCGGAAAAATATTAATTTACTGGAATCCTATACTATGAATAAGCCAGTTGATGATTTTTCATTTAAATTCGCATTGCGGGCAAGAAAACGTTCGCTTCCGGCTAAAAAAGTTGAGTAAGTGCTCAGCGTGATCAAATCTGGGTCAGAATGAACCTCATTCTGTCTCAGATTTTTTGTTATTTCACGTTGATTCATTGATGGTATGAATGATAACCCATGGTATAGTTTACTCTTGCAGCAAAAAGGTATACCAGTAAGTTTGTCCTTAGGTAGAGTCCAAACCCCAACAACATCTATGATCTACCAATTGCAAGAAAAGATCAGGAACATCAAGAAAAACCTTACTTTGAAGGAAAAGCCCAGATAATCGCTTAAAACGGAGAGTTTTGTGCCAAGCTTGATCCGAATGAAACTCAAATCACATAAGAAGCATTTGAAGCGTATTTAAAAGAAAATGGCTTTCAATTAGCAAAACAGCTTTAGTGATAGTAGAAGAGACTGAGACAAGTTTTGTCCCAGTCTCACAAATGACAATAGATTCTTCAATTTAATTAGCTAACTAGTTTTAGGCCAATCACAGAAAATAAAATAATAATCATGGAAATAAATTGCAGCCAGTTCATTTTTTCTTTAAATAAAAATACTCCAAGGATCATTGAACCAATGGAACCAAAAGCTACCCAAATACTATAGCTAACCCCAGCTTCTAATGTATTCATTGAATGCGATAAAAGTAGTAAACTAGAGGCTGCAGAAATAATAGTTATAATACTCCAATTTATTTTTTTAAATCCGTGTGAATTTTTAAGAGAAAAGACCATTATGATCTCTGCTATTCCTGCTAGTATAAGATAAAGTATATCCACAGATTATTCCTCCTTTGTTGTGATTTTTAGACCCAAAATTCCTATAACTAATAATGCAGAAAACAATATTTTTTGCACAGATACACTTTCATTCAGAAATAAAATACCAAAAATGATTGTTCCAACTGCACCTATTCCAGTAAACACTGTATATGCTGCTCCAGTAGGTAAGCTTTCCATACCTTTAGCAAATAAATAAAAGCTAATAACAACGAGCAAAATCGTCAAAATGGAATAGAAAAAATGATGGAAATTCTCTGATTTTTTTAAACAAAGTACCCAAAAAATTTCTAAAAAACCTCCGAAGATAACGTAAAACCAGTTCTTCTCCATTTCGTACCTCCTTAAGAAAAATTAGATATCAGAAGACAAAAAAGGGATTGGATAAGAGTAATCTTATCCAATCCCTTAGGATCCTCCGATATTCGAAAAAAATTGTAATATATTTTTCTATTAATGTAAAGAAGATATTTCTTCTAGTCTCGAAAAATCAAGTAAAGTATACTATGTTGGACTTCCACATTATAAAATCAATAGGATAAATGACAATTATTTTTCAAGATTTTCTTCACCTTTCTAATCGTTGTAAACTGATAAAAGCATCGTTCTTAATGTCTATTCTTTATTTAATGACATAATTCAATGATTGTCCATCAGACTATCACTATAAAAAATAAATTCAAAAATCATCAAAAAAAAGTAAAATAGAAAAATTTTTTTAGTTAATATTAAAACTTAGATAATCATTCAAGGAGTTGTTAGACATTGAAATTAGTTGACTTAAGTATCACTATAGAAAATGATTTGCCCAGTGATCCAGAGGAAATGATACCTAAAATTTCATACATTGATCATGAACAAAGCGTCAACGATATGCTTCGTTTCTTTGGAACAGCAAAAAAAGAACACTTGCCTGCTGGTTTAGCATGGGCGATCGAAAAAATTCACTTGACTACGCATTCAGGTACTCATTTAGATGCTCCTTATCACTACCATCCAACAATGGATAAAGGTAAGCCAGCTTGGACAATTGAGCAAATTCCTCTTGATTGGTGTTACGGTAATGGTGTTGTATTTGATTTTTCAAACAAACCAGACGGATATCGATTAGAAATCGAGGATTTTAAAGAAGCTTTAGATGCGATGGACTATCGATTAAAAGAAAAGGACATTGTTTTAATTCGGACTGGAGCAGATCAATATTGGGGAACATCAAATTACTTAATCAGTGGGTGCGGTGTAGGAAGAGAAGCAACTTTATGGCTACTCGAACAAGGAATAAAAGTGGTAGGTACCGATGCTTGGTCATGGGACAGACCTTTACCATTCATTGCAAAAGAATTTGATAAGACCGGAGACCCTTCACTTATTTGGGAAGGGCATTTTGCAGGAATCGAGAAATCTTATTGTCAGCTTGAAAAATTAACCAGTCTTGATCAATTACCTTCCACGGGGTTTAAAATCAGTTGTTATCCGATAAAAATTAAAAATGCTAGTGCTGGTTGGGTTAGAGCAGTAGCTATAATCGAATAATTAACATCTTTCTAATTATTTTTTATAATAGGAACGTTATAGATAGTCAAAATATAAAATTTTTTTTATTTTATAGATACAAAAAAAGCACACTCCTTTGATTTTTGTTTAGGCACTTTAATCATACAAGGTTGTGTGCTTTTTGTGTACCTTAAAAAAATGAGGCAATAATCAGATTTTTTCTAACTATTATCCCACTCTAATGAAAAAATCAACACTATCTTATTTTCTCCCTTTATTTTGTCTAAGATGACAATAGAAAAATATCCGTAATTAAATTATTTTATGATACAATAACCAAGATGAGGAGGGAATGGATTGAAAGAATTAAAAGTAACTGACCTCAATAAAACGTATGGTGAAAAAGAACTATTTAACCAGATTTCTTTTTTGATCCACGAAAAAGACCGAATCGGTTTGATTGGAACTAATGGAACTGGAAAAACAAGTTTATTAAATATTTTAGCAGGTATCGACAGTGGGGATGGAGATCGACCAACAGTTTTTTATCCGAATGATTATCGAATTGGATATTTGTCACAGACAACCGAATTTTCTGATGAATTGACTGTACTTCAAGCGGTTTTTCAAGGAAATAGTCCATTAATCCGTACCGTGAGAGAATATGAGGAAGCTTTGCTTGTATTAGCTGAGAATGGCGAGGACGAGAGCGTTCAGAGACGTTATGCCAAGGCAGAAGAACAAATGAACAAAGAAGATGCTTGGAGCACAGATACAAATGCTAAGATTATCTTACAAAAATTAGGCATCAGTGAATTAGACAAAAAGATTGGCGCACTGTCAGGCGGACAAAAAAAACGTGTAAGTTTAGCACAAGTCCTAATCGATGAGCCTGATTTATTATTATTAGATGAACCCACGAACCACTTGGATTATGAAGCGATTGAATGGTTAGAAAATTACTTAAAACAGTATCGTGGATCGTTATTAATGGTCACCCATGATCGTTATTTCTTGGATCGAGTGACGAATCGCATTTTTGAACTATCATTTGGACAACTACACGAGTATCGAGGAAATTATGAAGCTTATATTTTAGAAAAAGCTGAAAGAGATCGTGTGGAAGTGGAACAAGAAGAAAAACGAAAGCGCCTGTACAAACAAGAATTAGCCTGGATGAGAGCTGGAGTTCAAGCACGCGGAACGAAGCAACAAGCACGCATCAATCGTTTTGAGGATCTTAAAGAAAACTTGTATCAAGTCAATCATGAAGCAGACCTCGAATTGAATATCGCAACGAAACGTTTAGGAAAAAAAGTATTAGAGATCAAAGATGGAACATATGCTATTGAAGGGAAACTGCTGATCAACCATTTAGATTTGTTGATTCAATCACGAGAACGTTTAGGGATCACTGGGAAAAATGGTGCCGGTAAATCAACCTTACTGAATATTTTAGCGGGACGTATTCCTTTAGATAATGGTACGTTTACGGTTGGTGAGACTGTTCGTATCGCCTACTATACACAAGAAAATGAAGAGATGAATCCCGAAAAACGCATGATTGCTTATTTGCAAGAAGCAGCTGAAGAAGCTCAAACGGCAGAAGGTATGCAAATTGGTGTGGCTGAATTATTGGAAAGATTTTTATTTCCTCGATTTATGCATGGCACATTGATCAAAAAATTATCTGGTGGCGAAAAACGTCGACTATATCTATTGAAATTGCTGATCCAACAACCTAATGTTTTACTCTTGGATGAACCAACGAATGATTTAGATATCGCCACACTGACCATTTTAGAAGATTATTTCAAGAGTTTCCCAGGTGCCGTGATTACTGTATCACATGACCGTTATTTCTTAGACAAAGTAGCAGAAAAATTATTAGTTTTTCAAGGAAATGCTAAGCAAGAATTATATTATGGGGATATGTCGAGTTATTTATTGACACAAAAAGATACAGCGCCTTTAGGTAAAGAAAAAATGAATGAACCAACGAAGCCGGCTGCTGACGTTAAAAAGGAAACAAAAAAGAAACTTTCTTATTTAGAGCAAAAAGAATGGGAAACGATCGAAGATGAAATTGCTGAATTAGAAGAACAGATTTCAGAGCTGCAAGAAGAAATGAATCATCAAGGAGATAACTTTACTCGTTTACAAGAATTACAAGCAAACGTTTCACAAGCAGAAAGCAAATTAGATGAGAAAATGGCTCGTTGGGAATACTTAAGCGAATGGGTAGAAGACTAGGAGGAAAAAAATGGAGCAAGCATATCTTGATTTAGGCAGGAAACTACTAGAAGAAGGACATGAAAAAGGCGACCGAACAGGCACCGGTACACGCAGCATTTTTGGCTATCAAATGCGGTTCGACCTACAAAAAGGATTTCCATTATTAACAACGAAACGGGTTCCTTTTGGGTTGATTAAGAGTGAATTGTTATGGTTTTTAAAAGGTGATACGAATATCCGTTATCTTTTACAAAATAACAATCATATCTGGGATGAATGGGCGTTTGAACGATATATCAAAAGTGATGAATACCATGGGCCAGATATGACTGATTTTGGCCATCGAAGCATCTCTGATCCTGAGTTTAATAAACAATATCAAGAACAAAGTCAGCTATTTTGTGAAAGAATTTTAACTGATGACGCATTTGCTGAAAAATATGGCGATTTAGGTCACATCTATGGGTACCAGTGGCGCCATTGGGAAACGAAAGATGGTGGGTTTATCGATCAAATCAAGGAAGTGGTCGAAGCAATCAAAAAAACACCTGATTCAAGACGTTTGATTGTGTCTGCTTGGAATCCAGAAGATGTTCCTAGTATGGCGTTACCGCCTTGCCACACGATGTTTCAATTTTATGTTCATGATGGTCGTTTAAGTTGTCAATTGTATCAACGGAGTGGTGATGTATTTCTAGGTGTGCCTTTCAATATTGCCAGTTATGCTTTGTTAACTCATCTGATTGCGCATGAAACTGGATTAGAAGTTGGTGAATTTATCCATACTTTAGGTGATGCTCATCTCTATTCAAATCATGTGGAACAAATGAAAGAACAACTTTCAAGAGAAATGCGTGCGTTTCCTAAATTAGTTTTAAATACAGAAAAAAAATCTGTGTTTGACTTTGAAATGGATGATATCAAGGTTGAAGGCTATGAACCTCATCCAGCAATCAAAGCGCCAATCGCAGTATGAACACAGAAAGGATGATGAAATGTTAGCTGCTATCTGGGCACAAGATGAAAATGGGTTGATCGGTAAAGAAGACCAACTGCCTTGGCGATTACCCAATGATCTGAAGTTTTTTAAACAAATGACTGAAGCGAATACTTTAGTTATGGGAAGAAAAACATTTGAAGGTATGGGAAGTCGTCCGTTGCCTAACCGTCAAACAATCGTGATGACAAGAGATCGTGATTACCAAGCTGACAATGTCATGGTTATGCACGAGATTGAAGAAGTATTGGATTATGCAAAGGAAAACGATGGCATTTTGTTCGTTGCGGGAGGATCAGCTATTTATAAAGAATTTCTTCCTTTTTGTTCGGTGCTGTATCGTACAGTCATCCATCATTCTTTTACAGGGGATACTTATTTTCCAGAAGTTGATTGGGATCAATGGTCATTAATCAATATCAGCCAAGGGGAGATGGACGAAAAAAATCCATATGCCCATCAATTTGAAACATATCAACGAAAAAGAAAATAAATAACCGATGAAAAAAGGTATTTCCTGAAAGCTTGTTTAGCACATTTTGGGAAATATCTTTTTTAATAAAGTTGAAAGGATCAATACCCATCTTTGGATGAAAACGGAATCGTTCGTAGAGGTATTTAATGAAAAAACGTCTGTTGTCTGTTATACTTAAAAAAGAAATTGCCTTTATTAGTACTTGTTGTAAACCAAAAGGCATCTTGTTAAAGGAAGAGTGAGATAGTATGACAAATGTAAAAATCGTAACAGATTCTTCTTGTACAATGGAAAAAAGTGTGCGAGATAACTTAAATATCCAGGTGATGCCGCTAGCTATCATGATCGATGGCGTGGTCTATCCTGATGACGATCAATTAGGTGGAGAAAAATTCATGGATATGATGGCTCAAGCTAAATCATTACCAAAAACGAGTCAACCGCCAATCGGTGAATTTATTTCAACCTATGATCAACTTGGCGAAGATGGCAGTGAAGTTATCTCGATCCATATGACTAAAGGTTTGAGTGGAACGGTTGAAGCGGCCCGTCAGGCAAGCAATCTGACTAAAACGAAAGTGACTGTCATCGATAGTGATACAACCGATCAGGGGCTGTCCTTCCAAGTGATCCGTGCTGCTGAACTTGCACAAGCAGGAAAAAGTGCTGATGAGATTCTTGAAGAAATCAAAAAAGTACAAGAAAATACAAAATTATATATTGGGATCTCCACATTAGATAACTTAGTCAAAGGTGGGCGCATTAGCCGAGCAACTGGTTTATTGTCAAGTGTATTGAACATACGTGCTGTGATGAATTTCACTCATGGAGAGTTGATCCCAGTTGCTAAGGGTCGAGGAAAGAAAACCTTTGACAAATGGTTCAATAATTTGAAGAAAGAATTAAAAGAACTACCAAATGTTCGGCAAATTGGGATCTCTCATGCAGATGCTCAAGAGCTTGCTCAAGAATTTAAAGAAGGACTACAAGAATTATTTCCTGATATGACGATTCCTGTTCTACACACGAATCCAGTTATTGCAACACATACGGGGAAAAACGCCTTTGCAATCATGTATTACGTTGACTAAATCAAGAGGATAAATCATTGGTCAGTTAGCCATTGATTTTATCCTTTTTTTCTTTATAATAATTCTTATTTTTTTCAGAAACACTACCTTTTTATTTTAATTTTTGATAACATAAGAAACAATCGAATAATATGAGGTGAATGATATGAAATTAACAAAACGACAACTATTGCTCGTTTTGTTCCCATTACTTATCGCTATATTTGTATATTTAGGACTATCTTTATCGATTCCAAAAGCTAAACCGCTATTAAAACCAGCAGCGACAGTTAGTCAAAAGACGGATCAAAAAGAAAAAATCCATTATGTAGCTATCGGCGATTCGTTAACTGAAGGAATAGGAGATCAAACGAAACAAGGTGGTTTTGTTCCATTAGTAGCCAACGATTTAAAAGATCGCTATGATCTGACTGCTGTTGAAATTGAAAACTATGGGGTAAACGGTGAACGGAGCGATCAAATTTTAAAACGGCTCAAGAAAAATTCAGAGATTCAAACAAACATTAAATCAGCTGACTTTATCACTTTGACAGTGGGTGGAAATGACTTAATGAAAGTGATTCAAAACGATCTATTTGGGATCAGTATCCAATCATTTAAGCGACCATTACAAAAGTATCAGAAAAATGTTGAACAACTGATCGAAGAAATTAGGAAGTTAAATGGTCACGCACCGGTTTACATCTTAGGTATTTATAATCCATTCTATTTGAATTTCCCTGAGATTAAAGACATGCAGACGATTGTGAACAACTGGAATGCTGGGACTGAGTCTGTTGTCAAAAATGCGGACAACTGCTATTTTATCCCAATCAATGATTTGCTATATCAAGGGTTAAACCAAAAAGTTGGCGTAACTGAAGAAGGAACGAATCAGTCAAGTACTAGCGAAAGTACGTCAAATAGCAAAAATAATGTATTGTATGAAGAAGATCATTTTCATCCTAATAACTTAGGCTATCAATTGATGGCAAATGCTGTACGAGATGAATTAATTGAAACGCAAGACCAATGGTTGCCAAGGGAGGATCAGAAATAATGGAAAAACGCTCAAAAAAGGTTTCGACAGAAACGAATACTGAAATTCAAAAGAAAAATTATTGGAAATGGGCTTTTTTGATCCTTTTAGGGGTTGTTCTTGGATCAAGCATCTTTTTAGGTACTCGGATTTTTGCGAATCGAGAACCGGATTTTGCTAAGGTGCCAGCGATCACCCAAAGACAAGGAGATCCAGTCTTGACCATCAACACCAATAAAGAAAAGGTCAATCAAATGATCAGTTTTTTCTTGACAGATTATCAAAAAGACCAAGGTATTCAATATAAATTTTATCTTGAAAATGAAGCGATGTTGAATGGTACGTTTGAAGTATTAGGATTTCCAATCAACTTTTATCTGTACTTTGATCCATATGTGATGGAAAATGGAAATGTCCAATTAAAAGCGAAAAGTCTTTCGATCGGCACATTGAGTTTACCGATCAAAGATATCATGAATATGATCAAGCGAAATTATAAGTTGCCTGATTGGATTGAAATCAATACGGATGATTTGACGATCATGCTACGTTTAGATCGCTTCCGTATGCAAAATGGTATGTACATCAAAGCAGATAAAATTGATTTAGTGAATGATGACATTCGTTTTAGTCTATATCTACCTAAAGAAACTGGTGAAAAGACAACGAGCAATAAAACGATAAAGAATACTGATACCACCGACACGAGTGTAACGAAGTAAACAGTGGGTCATTGATGGGAGAGAGAAGGATGGAAAGAGCAATTTTTGCTGGAGGATGCTTTTGGTGTATGATTCAGCCCTTTGATACGCTACCAGGGATTCATACGATCATGTCTGGCTATACAGGTGGACATGTGCCATCTCCAACCTATGAACAAGTCAAATCTAAAACGACTGGTCATACAGAAGCGGTAGAGATCATCTATGATCCAGAGAAAATATCATATCAAGAATTAGTGGAAATTTATTGGCAGCAAACCGATCCAACGGATGCATTTGGGCAATTTGAAGATCGTGGCGAGAATTATCGGCCGGTTATTTACTTTACGACAAATGAACAGAAGAGAATCGCGGAAGAAAGTAAAAATCGATTAGCGGCTAGTGGTCGGTTTACAAAACCGATCGTGACCACGATTGAAAAAGCACAACCATTTTATTTGGCTGAGCCAGAGCATCAAGATTATTATAAAAAAAATCCTGAAAATTTTGAGCGAAACCATGCAAGAAGAGCGGCTTTCGTCAAAGAAAACTGGGAGGAAAGAATGTGAATCAAAGCTTCTATCATTATTTAATGACTCTTCGTGGCGGTAAACAAGCAGATCAACAATCTGTTTTCGCCACAGAAGCAGGGAAAGATATCCAGTTTCCTAAACATAGTACGAGTTATGAAGAAATTTCCGATTATCTAGAATTGAATGTGGATTATTTGTCATCTATGGATATATTTGATGAGGTGTGGGAAAAATATTTAGAAAACAGCCATTGATTCTGCGTTTGTTTTCTTCATTTTTTAGAAAAGATCAAAAAGGAAACATCTAGTCGCATTTTTTGTTTTTTTTTTCTATAATAGAGAAAGAACGATAACCTTGAGAGTGGAATGATGGATATTGACAAAAAAACAACGCTATATCGACCGTTTTTGGCTTATAATCAAATATATACTTTGCTCCATCTTGATCGCTTTTATTTTAAGAGGATTTCTTCTTATTCCAGTGCCAGTGGAAGGTAATTCGATGGAAAACGTCTTGAAACAAGGTGACATGGTTGTAATGGAAAAATTTTCTGAAATCAGACGGTTTGACGTAGTTGTTTTTCAATTGGCTGATGGAACGATTTATATCAAACGAGTGATCGGGTTGCCAGGAGAGACAATTAGCTATGAGAATGATCAGCTGAAAGTGAATGGAAAAGTGGTCGAAGAACCTTTTCTAACGAAAAATAGAAAGTCAGATCATGAAAGTAGTCCTTATACAACGGACTTTACTCTGGAAGAATTAACGAATAAGACAAAGTTGCCAGCCGACAGTTACTTTGTTTTAGGGGACAATCGACGTGTTTCGAAAGACAGTCGCTCCTTTGGTATGATTACAGGAAGCGAAATATTGGGTAAGGCTCGCTTTGTTTACTATCCCTTGAACGAGATAAAATGGATTGGGTAAAGAAAAGAGATCATTCAGCATGATTTCAAGGCGCTAATGCCACCGCTAATTTGTTTTAGAGTGAAGCGACCTCCAAAAGTTAGATTTTCTGGTCTAACTTTTGGAGGTCGCTTTTTTACTTGATTAAAATAGTACAATTAAGATATAAAATGAACTAATTTCTTGCCATTTTATGTTCTAAAAGAGATGATAGGAGAAAAAGTAAGAAGGGATAAAAGTGCGCTATCATATCATGGAAAGTTTAGATATTCGGAGAAATCTAGCAACAGAAGAATATCTTATGAACAGTTTTGACAGTGATGAACCTTTGTTTTTATTATATATTCAAAAACCTTGTGTGATTATTGGACGAAACCAAAATAGTTATGAAGAAATCGATCTCAAGTATTTAAGGGAAAAAAACGTGACACTCACTCGGCGAACCTCAGGTGGAGGTGCTGTATATGATGACTTAGGAAATCTAAGCTTTAGCTTTGTGACCAGCAAAAATGCAATGAAATTTGGTGAATATGAATCCATTACCTCGCCTATTATCACAGCATTAAGAAAAATGGGCGCAACCAAAGCAGAAGTTGGTGGACGTAATGATATGTATATCGAAGGAATGAAATTTTCAGGGAATGCCATGTATACGAAAAAAAATCGGTTATACTCACATGGTACACTGATGTACGACGTTGATTTGTCCGTTCTTGATAAAATTTTGACGGTTTCCAAAGAAAAGATTGAGTCTAAAGCAACGAAATCAGTAAAAAAAAGTGTGACGAATCTTAAACCATTTTTAAAGGAAGAATATCAATTTGAAAAAAACGCTGATTTTCGAGATGCACTGATTTGTGAGGTCTATCAGGTCAATGATCTGCAAGAAATTGAAGATAAAAGGGTAGATTTGACGAAGAAAGATGAACAAAACATTGAACAAATCGTCCAGAATCGTTATGCCAATGATGATTGGGTCTATGGTGAAACACCAAGGTTTTCGGTGAAACGCAGAATCAGGCTCCCAAAAGTTGGAATTGTGGATGTCCGTTTGTCGACACTGCATGGGAGAATCAATGAGATTCGTTTTTATGGTGATTTTTTTGGACAAAAAGATGTAAGTATTCTTGAACAACAATTACTTGGTCAAAAATTTATTTATGAAGAAATAAAAAACGCATTAAATGATATGACTGTTTCAGATTATATCTTTCATTTTAATAACGAAGATCTACTAGCACTACTATTTTAGTCAAACAAGCCAAAATAAGTGTATAGGAGACCAAGATAATTTATCTAAAAAAGCCTTCCATCTCTTTTTCTAATGGAGGGCTTTAAAAAATTTACATTTTCATCCAGACAGGCTCTAATGTATTTCCATCTAAATCTTGGACTTCAAGTGAAAACATTTCTTCTTCAGACATGCCCATATCGACTTCATGGTAGCTTCCGCCATTTTCTTTCGCCGTATTCGCAAACTTTTTAACTTCATCCGCATTTGCTACGCTAAAAGAAATCAAAGCACCACTCGTTTTTTTATTGTCTGCAATTTCTTTGTCTTTTAAGAATTTTTTGTAAAAACCGTGAGAGAGTAACATGATCCAAAATGTGTCGTCCCAAACCACAGCGCTTGCTTCGTCAGTTGAAAATTCTTCATTTTTCTTAAAGCCCAATTTTTCATAAAAAGCAACAGACTTGTCTACATCTTCAACGGGGAAATTAACAAAAACCATACTGTTCATTTGTACCTCTCCTTTCTTTTATCCTATCATCTATTAAAATGTAAACGTTGTCAAAAGATGCGTGCTGAAAGAATTCTTCTTTACAGTTTTATAAACGTTCATTGAATATATTTATCGGCAGAATACTAGAAAAAACGATTAAACCCAATCGAATGTCGTTCATCATTAAAGACAGGAACATTCTTCATTTGAAGAAGCAGGGTACACCTGGATAGGGAGGAAGTATTGAAATGTTTCCTATCTCTTGCAATCTTCTTGCGAAAAAGTGCAACCTCATGGAAAGGAATTGAATATGGTATGCGTACGGCTTAAACTGAGAGTATCAAAGCAAGGAGGAGAAAATTTGAGAATAAAATTTGGAATTGATAATCACATTGCACAGGATACAGTGAAGGTAACTACCCATTCTTCTTGCGAAAAAACGTGGGGGAGAATAAAAGAAGCTATTCTGACTACGGAGCAAACAATCGTAGTAATTGATGCAAAAACAAATAAGAAAGTTTCCAGGCTATTAAGTGATGTCTCCTCAATCGAGTCAAAAGAACAGATGTGTCATGTCGTTTTTACATCAAATGAGAGGTATCTATTAGCTGTACGGTTAAAAATAGTTGAGAAGCAATTTACAAGTTACGGATTTGTGCGGATCAACATTAGTACGCTGGTTAATCGATCTTTTATTAAAGCTTTTCGTTCTACGGATAATGCACGGGTTGAAATTGAAATGAAAAATGGTTCTAAATTTATTGTGAATCGTCACTATGTAAAAAAATTTAAGGAGATGTGGGTATGAGTAAACAGATAAAACATAATTTTTTTCAAACGTTCTCGTTAAGCAGCATCTGGTTGATATTTATAATAACAAGCTTCTTTGCGAAAGGACAGATGATCCATGTTTATTTTCTTTGGCACGTAATGGGTGTTAGTCTAGTTTGTGCATTAGTTTTTGGTGTGATGTATGATGCGCTTTGGAATCATCTTACACTGAAACCAGTCAGTAATATTTTGATTGCGACTGTCGGGAATACAGTTGCGGGTTTAGCGATTTTCAATTTGCTTTCATTCAAACTGCCTATGGAAATTTCATCAATTAATCTTTTGGCAATTTATCTTATTTTAAATTTGATCTTACACACCATTGCTTTTTATCTATACGCAAATAATGAGAGCAAAAAGCAAGCAAGAGAGTTAAATAAAAAAATAAATAACTCAATCGATTAAACGTTAGAAAGCAGGTTGGGGGAGTCCGCTCATTTTTAACTGAAAAAGGATAATCAATAGTTGATGATTCCAAAACTCAGAGTTGATAATTAAGTGAAAAAATATCTCAAATTATATTGAGTAATGGATCACGAAGAGGTCTTAGAGGATGTGTTATCTCACCAATTTGTTGCATGGAGGAATCAAGAATCCAGAGAATGGAAAATGCCAAAATGAGAGTGCGATTAGGAGGGAAATATGATAAAATACGGAACAGGCGCCTTTTTGTTATTTATAATGATGTATTTTCTTTTTATTAATAGTAATAAAAGTACAAAACATGTTTGATAAAGAAAAATACCCTAAGGCGTTGGGATTTAGTATTATGATAGAAGGATTATTCTGCCGAACCACTGATGAATAAAAAGCGGTATCCACTTTAAAAGATTGTAAAGTCAGGATAAATGCATAAAAATAATCGCTGATCTAAGGTTCATGGTAGTATGGATAGTTGCAGAGCTGCTTTTGAAAGAGTCTACCCAATAATTGCTTTGAATAATATAAGGAAAATGAGCCCAATCAACTTACTCGATGGTAGTAGACTTGTAAGCATAGATTTACTAAGGTTAAATATGATAATGTAAGAATAAGGTTTGAAATCCTTATATGAAAGGAATGAATTTATTCTATGACGATCCAATGGTTCCCAGGGCACATGGCAAAAGCCCGTCGTGAAGTTTCTGAGAAAATGAAATATGTCGATATCGTCTTTGAATTAGTCGATGCGCGATTACCTTTGTCTTCACGTAATCCAATGCTTGATCAGATCATCCAACAAAAGCCAAGGTTGGTATTATTAAATAAAGCTGATCTAGCAGACCCCCAACAAACGAAGTTATGGCAAACGTATTTTCAACAACAAGGTCATCAAGCATTAGCGATTACCGCTCAAGAGAGTAAAGGGATCAAAGCGTTGATTCCAGCAGCCAAAGAAGCACTAAAAGAAAAAAGGGCACGTGATGCCGCTCGAGGGATCAAACCACGAGCAATCAGAGCCATGGTTTTAGGTATTCCAAATGTCGGGAAGTCAACATTGATGAACCGCTTAGTTGGGAAAAAAATTGCGCAAACAGGTAATAAACCTGGTGTGACAAAAGGACAACAATGGTTGCGCCTAGGTAGCGAATTAGAGTTATTAGATACGCCAGGAATCTTATGGCCTAAATTTGAAGATGAAGAGATTGGTAAAAAACTAGCACTAACCGGAGCCATTAAAGACCAGTTAGTTCATTTAGATGATCTCGCTATCTATGGCTTAGATTTTTTCGCTCGATACTATCCAGGAAGAATCGCAGAGCGCTATCAGTTGCCAGAAGAAGCAGAACAACAATTAGCACCTGAATTATTGATGACGATTACTGCAAAGCGTGGCTATAAAGATGATTATGATCGTGGTAGTGAAGTGGTAGTCTTCGATATCCGTCAAGGAAAACTTGGGCGTTACACGTTAGATCGATGTGAAGAAATGGGGAAAACAAGCGATGAGTGAATCGATCCAAAGTATCAAGGAACGATTAAAAACAGTGACGTCGTTAACTGATCCCTTCATTGCCGAACTAAAGCAAGATCAGCGAAAAGGGGTACAACAAGCGCTTCTATCCTTTGAGAAACAAGTAAAAAAAACGGCATTGATCCAAGAAAAATATTTGGAAATGTCATTATTTGAGAATCAGGCATATGAACAAGGATATGAATGGATTGCGGGGATTGATGAAGTAGGGCGTGGGCCTTTAGCAGGGCCAGTAGTAGCGGCCGCTGTCATCCTACCTAAAGACGAACCGATCCTTGGATTAAATGACTCGAAACAATTATCAGAAAAAAAACGAGAACTGCTTTATGACCAAATCCAACAAAAAGCACTTGCTATCGGTATCGGCATCATTGATGAAAAAAAGATTGATGAGGTCAATATTTATGAGGCAAGCAAACTAGCAATGATCCAAGCTGTAGAAAAGCTGGCGATACGTCCAAATTATCTCTTAATTGATGCCATGACACTGGATTTGCCAATCCAGCAAGAAAAATTGATCAAGGGAGATGCTCGTTCAGTTTCTATTGCGGCAGCAAGTATCATTGCAAAAGTTTATCGTGATGATTTAATGAAAAAATATGATGAACTATATCCAGGTTATGGGTTTGGCCATAATGCTGGTTATGGAACGAAAGAACATCTACAAGGCTTAGCAACACAAGGAATTACCCCTATTCATCGGCGCTCTTTTGCACCGATAAAAAATTATTTATCTTAAGATGTTTGACCGTCTCTTGCGTATTTTATTTAAAAGTAACTTCGAGAGGCGGTTTTCGTTCATGGATCAGATTGAAGGATTTTTACTTAAATTAGCTTATGCGAAAGGAATTAGCAGTCAAGGAAAATGGGCGGTTGTCCAGGCTTTATTGGAAGCTCAAACAAGCGAGTTGTCTTCTTATGAAATCATTGAAATCGCAAAAATTGTTCGTCATCGAGAAAAATTTCAAGAAAGTTGGCGGCAAATCAATCAAAATTTTGCGAAATTGAAAACAGCTCAGTCATTCATTACTTGTCTTGACCCGTGCTATCCCCCGCAACTTTTTCATCTTGCGACACCACCGATTCTTTTATTTTATTCTGGTGATCTTTCTCTACTAAAACAAAAGATGCTCAGTGTGGTTGGGGGCAGGAAGACCTCGGTCTTGGCAAAAAAAGTTGTACATGAACTTTTAACTCCGGTCATAGATGCTAACTATGTCATCGTTAGTGGCTGTGCCAAAGGAATCGATACATACGCACATTTGGCTGCGATTAAAAATACTGGAAAGACGATTGCGGTAATCGGTACAGGAATTAAAAAAGCCTACCCAAAGGAAAACCAATTTCTTCAAGCAGAAATTGGAAAGAATCATCTTTTACTTAGTGAATATCCACCATACGAAGGACCAAAACAATACCGCTTTCCCATGAGAAATCGAATCATTGCTGCTTTGTCACAAGGCACTTGTGTCATTGAAGCAAAGCAAAAGAGTGGTTCTTTGATAACAGCACAACAAGCGTTAGAAATCGGTCGAACTGTTTTTTCTGTACCTGGAAATATTTTGACACAATACTCAACTGGCTCCCATCAACTAATTCAAGATGGTGCTGTTTGTGTGATTTCTGGTGAAGATTTATTGTTCGAGTTGAAAGAATAACAGGAACTTCTCATTTGATTTTCTTGACAAACGTTTTCTGAATGGATATGATAAGCTACGATTTGTATGAGTCCGCTTAATATAGTAGGAACATGTCAATGGAAAGGAGTCCATTCAGTAATGGCATATAAATATTTAGTGATTGTGGAATCACCTGCAAAGGCCAAAACCATTGAAAAATATCTTGGTCGTAATTATAAAGTAATGGCCAGTGTCGGTCATATACGTGATTTACCTAAAAGTAAAATGGGAATTGATGTCGAAAACAACTATGAACCCCATTATATTTCAATTCGCGGAAAAGGCGATGTGATCAAAAGTTTAAAATCAGCAGCAAAAAAAGCGCAAAAAGTTTATCTTGCAAGTGACCCGGATAGAGAAGGGGAAGCAATTGCTTGGCATTTAGCCTATTTACTAGGTTTAGATTTATCAGAAAAAAATCGTGTGGTTTTTAACGAAATTACTAAGGAAGCGGTAAAAGCAGCCTTCAAGGAACCAAGAACGATCGACGTGGATTTAGTGGATGCCCAACAAGCAAGACGGGCGTTAGACCGCTTGGTGGGCTACTCCATCAGTCCAATCCTATGGCGCAAAGTCAAAAAAGGATTAAGTGCTGGAAGAGTACAGTCTATTGCATTAAAAATTATCATTGATCGTGAAAAAGAAATCCGTGATTTCATTCCAGAAGAATACTGGAGCATTGACGGTAATTTCAAAAAAGCACGTAAAAAATTTAAAGCAAACTTTTGGGGAATTGATGGCAAGAAAAAGAAATTGCCTGATGCCCAATCCGTAAAAGAAGTTACTGATCGTATTGATGGACCAGATTTCACCGTTCAAAAAGTTGAAAAGAAAGAACGGAAACGAAATCCAGCAAACCCATTTACTACGAGTAGCCTACAACAAGAAGCTGCTAGAAAATTGAACTTTAGAACACGGAAAACGATGATGGTTGCACAACAATTATATGAAGGAATCTCCTTAGGTAAGCAAGGGACTGTAGGTTTGATCACTTATATGCGTACCGATTCAACACGGATCGCTGAGACTGCGAAAGCAGAAGCGGCTACCTTCATCGAAGAAACTTACGGGAAAGAATTTTCTAGTCATGCACAACGTAAAATCAAAAATGCGCAAGGTGCGCAAGACGCCCATGAAGCAGTTCGCCCGACAAGTGTCCTACGTACTCCTGAGGAAATCAAACAATATTTAGACAAGGACCAATTAAAACTCTACACCCTTATTTGGTCACGATTTGTTGCTAGTCAAATGACACCAGCGATATTAGATACCATGAAAGTTACCTTAGAACAAAATGGCGTACTTTTTATTGCTAATGGCTCTAAAGTTAAATTTAAAGGGTTCATGCAAGTCTATGTTGAAGGCAGAGATGATGGGAAAGAAGATAAAGAAAATATCTTACCAGAACTAGCACAAGGGGACATTGTTCAATCAGTGGACATTGAACCGAAGCAACATTTTACGCAACCGCCAGCAAGATTCAGTGAAGCAACTTTAATCCGTGCTTTGGAAGAAAATGGTGTGGGACGCCCTTCCACTTATGCGCCAACGCTGGATACGATCCAACGACGTTACTATGTTAAATTGACACAAAAACGCTTCGAACCAACTGAATTGGGTGAAATCGTCAATTCTTTGATTTGTGATTTCTTCCCCCAAATCGTCGATATCCATTTTACCGCTGAAATGGAAGGTGATTTGGATAAAATTGAAGAAGGAAAAGAAGCATGGATCGAAGTGGTGGATCGTTTCTACAAACCATTTGAAAAAGAATTGACCAATGCAGAAGAAAAAATCGAAAAAATTCAAATCAAAGATGAACCGGCTGGATTTGACTGTGATATTTGTGGGCATCCGATGGTTATAAAATTAGGAAAGTATGGTAAATTTTATGCATGTAGTAATTTTCCTGATTGTCGAAATACGAAACCAATTGTTAAAGAGATCGGTGTGACTTGTCCAGTTTGTCATGAGGGTCAGGTGATTGAACGCAAGTCTAAGAAAAACCGAATCTTTTACGGGTGTTCACGTTTTCCAGACTGTGACTTTACTTCTTGGGACAAACCAGTAGGTCGAAATTGTCCGAAATGTGACCAGTATTTAGTTGAAAAGAAAGTCAAAGGCGGAAAACAAGTCGTATGTATCAATGGCGACTATGAAGAAGACATTCAAAAATAAAATGAGAAGAGGTCTTTATTTGAAAACTGTTAATGTAATAGGTGCAGGATTAGCTGGAAGTGAAGCAGCTTGGCAAGTCGCTCAAGCAGGTGTTCCTGTTCGTTTATACGAGATGCGCCCAGTGAAATCAACAGAAGCACACCATACAAGTAATTTTGCAGAGTTAGTCTGTTCCAACTCCTTGAGAGGGAATAGTTTAGCAAATGCAGTAGGTTTATTAAAAGAAGAAATGCGACGGTTAAATTCAGTCGTGATCACTTCAGCTGATGAAACAGCTGTTCCAGCTGGCGGTGCCTTAGCAGTGGATCGGGATTCTTTTTCTGAGACGATCACACGTAAAGTCAAAGAACACCCGCTAGTAACAGTCATCAATGAAGAAATCACTGAAATTCCAGAAGGGATCACGATCATTGCTACTGGTCCCTTAACCTCTCACCCGTTAGCTGAAAGTATTAAAGCATTCAATGGTTCTGACGGATTCTATTTTTATGATGCAGCAGCACCGATCGTAGACAAAGCAACGATCGATATGGATAAAGTCTATTTAAAATCACGCTATGATAAAGGGGAAGCAGCTTATCTAAACTGTCCAATGACTGAAGAAGAGTTTAAAGCATTCCACGAAGCTTTAACAACAGCTGAAGTAGCCGAACTTAAATCATTTGAAAAAGAAAAATACTTTGAAGGCTGTATGCCGATCGAAGTGATGGCTCAGCGTGGCTTTAAAACAATGCTGTTTGGTCCAATGAAACCAGTTGGATTAGAAGATCCAAAAACCGGTAAACGCCCTTATGCGGTGATCCAGTTACGTCAGGACAATGCCGCTGCCTCATTGTATAACATCGTTGGTTTCCAAACGCACTTAAAATGGGGAGAACAAAAACGGGTTTTCCGTATGATCCCAGGTTTAGAAAACGCAGAATTTGTCCGTTATGGCGTAATGCACCGCAACAGTTTTATGAATTCACCAGAATTATTGAAACCAACTTATCAATCAACGAAGCGTGAAGACTTGTTCTTTGCAGGACAAATGACTGGTGTGGAAGGTTATGTTGAAAGTGCAGCTAGTGGTTTGCTTGCAGGGATCAATGCTGCTCGTTTAGCTAAAGAAAGTGAGCCGATTGAGTTTCCACGAGAAACAGCGATTGGGAGTATGGCGTATTATATTACACATGCTGAAGGAAAACATTTCCAACCAATGAATGCGAATTATGGTTTGTTCCCTGAATTACCAGAGCGCATTCGTGACAAAAAAACACGTTATGAAGCGATTGCTCAAAGAGCACTTCAGGCAAATGAACAAATAAAAAAAGAATTAATTGATGAAGTAACAGCTCAGTAACATGAAGTGAGCCCGGGACAAAGGTGTTCCGGGCTCTTTACTAGGCATAAAATAAATATACAACACATCTTTTATTTGCAGTGTTCCAAAAAAAATTTTTTCTTTTGGTAAAAAATGAGTAAATATCAGATTAAAAAAAAGGTTGTAATCTAAGAAATTTGTCAAATTAATTGTTTCAATTGTGAACAAACTTAGAAATATTGATTAAATTCTGACAATTTATTTGTTTTTTTAATTTTGCTATGCTAAATTTATCTCTGGGATTAAAAGGAAGGTGATAAAATGCTAGAACAAACGTGGAAAGATAAGTTTTTACGTTATTTAATCGTGGAACGTGGTTACTCTGAAAAAACACGAGAAGCATACGAGGAAGACCTCACTAATTTTGAAAGATTTCTTACAGAATCAGGAGAGGATGATTTATTAAAAATCAATCACTTAGATGTTCGAGTGTATTTAAGTTACCTAACTGATGAAAGATATAGCAGAAATTCGATCAGTCGTAAGATTGCAAGTCTGCGCTCTTTTTATCAATACCTTTTAAAAGAAGAAGTGATCAAAGAAAATCCTTTTTCTTATGTCCACCTAAAAAAGAAAAATTTGAAACTACCTCGCTTTTTTTATGAGAATGAAATGCAAGTATTATTTGACAGTGTCAAAGGAGAAAAACCTTTAGATTTGAGGAACCAAGCGCTATTAGAAGTTCTTTACGGTTCGGGGATTCGATTAAGCGAGTGCAGTAATTTGAAACTAGCAGAAATCGATTTCGACTCCGAAGTCATGTTGATTCATGGTAAAGGGAATAAAGAACGGTATGCACCACTTGGTTCATTCGCACAAGATGCCTTACAAGAGTATTTTGAAAAAGGGCGAAAGGTGCTGATGGATAAATACCACAAGAGTCATGACTATGTTTTTGTGAACCATCATGGTGAACCAATTACGCCAACAGGGATCGAGTATGTATTGAATCAAGTGATTAAAAAGAGTAGTTTAGATAGTTCGATCCATCCACATATGCTGCGGCATACCTTTGCTACACACTTGCTGAATAATGGTGCAGATATGCGGACAGTTCAAGAGCTGTTGGGTCATGCTAATCTATCTACTACACAGATCTATGCTCACGTGACAAAAGAAAGTTTACAAAAAAATTATCGCTCGTTTCATCCAAGAGCGTAATAGAAAAGGATCAGTAATCTTAATTGGGAGGAAATAACTATGGTAGAATCACAATTTCATTCAACGACGATTTGTGCCGTTGAAAAAGATGGAAAATTTGCAATGGCAGGTGACGGTCAAGTTACAATGGGCGAATCCGTGGTGATGAAAGGAAGCGCAAGAAAAGTCCGTCGAATCTATAATGATGAAGTCATCGTAGGATTTGCTGGAAGTGTCGCAGACGCATTTACATTGGAAGAAAAATTTGAAGGCAAATTAAATGAATACAATGGTAATTTACAGCGAGCTGCAGTGGAATTAGCGCAAGAATGGCGGACACAACAGTCCATGCAAAAACTAGAAGCAATGTTGATCGTAATGAATGAAAAAGAAATGTTATTAGTTTCAGGTACTGGGGAAGTGATTGCACCAGATGATGGAATTTTGGCCATTGGTTCAGGAGGGAATTTTGCATTAGCTGCTGCTCGAGCAATGAAGAACTACGCACAAAACGACATGAGTGCCAAAGAAATCGCAGAAAATGCATTGAATATTGCAGCAGACATTTGTATCTTTACAAATCATAATATTATTGTGGAAGAATTATAGAGGTGAAGAAGAATGTATGAATTAAAACAAACACCAAGACAAATCGTTAATGAATTAGATCAATATATCATTGGACAACAAGCAGCTAAAAAATCAGTTGCGGTCGCTTTGCGCAATCGCTATCGCCGTTTACAATTAGATGAAAAAATGCAACAAGATATCACACCTAAAAATATGCTGATGATCGGACCAACAGGGGTAGGGAAGACAGAGATCGCTCGCCGATTGGCAAAAATCGTCAACGCTCCTTTCGTGAAAGTAGAAGCAACGAAATTTACAGAAGTAGGTTATGTTGGTCGAGATGTGGAGTCGATGGTTCGTGATCTAGTAGAAAATGCGATCCAGATCGTTGAAAAAGAACAATATAGCCGTGTATATACTGAAGCTAAGAAAAGAGCAGAAAAACGATTAGTAAAAGTGCTGGTTCCTGGAATTAAAAAAGAACAAAAACAAACAGGAAATCAATTTGAACAAATGATGAACATGTTCAATGTTGCGCAACAAAATACAGCAGAACCGCAAGAAGAAGTGACTGAAGAAATCCGTGTCAATCGGAAAACGGTTCTAGAACAATTACAAAAAGGTTTACTTGATAACCGTCAAGTAACAATCGAAATAGAAGAACAAAAGAAACCAGCTCCGATGATGAACAATGGTTTGGAACAGATGGGCATTGATTTAAATGAAACATTAGGGGCGCTAACACCGAAGAAAAAGGTTGAGCGCACGTTAGCAGTAAAAGATGCACTTGAACTGTTGATCAAAGAAGAATCAAGTAAACTAGTCAAAGATGCTGACATCCATAGTGAAGCCATTCAATTAGCACAATCAAGCGGGATCATTTTTATTGATGAAATCGATAAAATCACTTCAAAATCACAACAATCTGGTGAAGTATCACGTGAAGGCGTCCAAAGAGATATCCTGCCAATCGTTGAAGGTTCACAAGTGAACACGAAGTATGGAGTTATCCAAACGGATCACGTCTTATTTATTGCTTCTGGTGCCTTCCATTTATCAAAACCAAGTGATTTGATTCCAGAATTGCAAGGACGGTTTCCAATACGTGTAGAATTAGATGATTTAACTGCAGATGACTTTATTAAGATCTTGACTGAACCAAACAATGCACTAATCAAACAATACGTAGCATTGATTGGCACAGAAAATGTTTCAGTAGTCTTTACGAAAGAAGCAATTGAGAAAATCGCTCAAATCGCTTATGATGTAAATCGCGATACGGATAATATCGGAGCTAGACGTTTGCACACGATCTTAGAAAAATTGTTAGAAGACTTATTGTTTGAAGCACCTGACATGCAAATGGGAGAAATCACGATTACGGAAGCATATGTAGAAGAAAAATTAGGTTCGATTGTAGCAAATGAAGATTTAAGTCGTTTTATTTTATAAAATCGGAGGAAGAAAATGACGGATTTATTAACAAAAACCCGCAATATCAACAAATTATTACAACAAAAAAATACTTTCGATCTGCGAGCTGATTTACCTTATGATAAAATGGCTGTGACATTAGGTGCTATTTTAAATAGTAACGTCTATATCATCAGCAGTGAAGGAGTCTTATTAGGCTATGATGAACGTCATGATGTCAACAATGAACGGATAAAAATGATGTTTGTTGAAAAGCAATTTCCCGATTCTTATACTGACACAGTTGATCAATTGAACAAAACGGAAGCCAATATTCCGATCAGTAGTGAAATGACTGCTTTTCCTTTTGAAGCAAGAGAAAAATACCCATTTGGTTTGACGACAGTAGTCCCTATTTTTGGTGCTGGCGAGCGGTTAGGAACCATTATTTTATCAAGGATGGAACAAGCCTTTACCGATGAAGACCTAGTGTTAGCTGAATATGGTGCGACGGTAGTCGGTATGCAGATCCTTTATCAAAAATCACGTAGTATTGAAGCGGATGTCAGAAGTGCAACAGCTGTCCAAATGGCGATCAATACTTTGTCTTACAGCGAATTGAAGGCAGTTCAAGCGATTTTCGATGCCTTAGAAGGCGATGAAGGACGTTTAACAGCATCCAATATTGCGGATAAAATTGGGATCACTCGCTCAGTGATCGTCAATGCATTACGTAAATTAGAGTCAGCTGGGATCATTGAATCACGCTCCCTTGGGATGAAAGGGACGTATTTAAAAGTTCTAAATTCCAGATTCAAAGAAGAATTAACAAAACACAGTTACTAAAAATCTATGACCGATTGATTAGATGAATCTATTCAGTAGGAACGAAGTAAACAAAAAGAGTCTCCTTTAGGTTTTCTTTTCGCTGAAACACACGAGTAATGCCAAGGATGATTCGGATACTTCTTGTTGGAAAAAATAAGAATAGCTTAGGACCTGAGACTAGCTATCTCAGGTCCTAAGATTTAACGGTGGAGGAATTATAATGACTGTAATCATTCAAAATGATCAATTGATTGCTGAAATTGCTGAACATGGAGCAGAATTGGTCAGTTTAAAATCAAAGGATAATAATCTTGAGTATATTTGGCAAGCTGATCCAGCGTATTGGGGAAGACATGCGCCCGTTTTATTTCCATTTGTTGGAAGATTAAAGGATGACCAATACACGTACCAAGGAAAGACTTATTCAATGGGGCAACATGGCTTTGCGAGAGATATGGATTTTGAAGTAATCGAACATGGTCAAGAATTAGCCAGCTTTTTGTTAAGAAGCACACCCGAGACCAAAAAAAATTATCCTTTTGATTTTGAATTAGTGATTTCTTATGAATTAGGTGGAGATGGGATCACCGTTCATTATCAAGTGGCTAATACTGGAGAAGAAGAAATGTTCTTTTCGATTGGGGGTCACCCAGCCTTTAATGTTCCTCTGGAAGAAGGATTGACTTTTGATGATTTTTATCTTGCGTTTTCACCTAAAAAATCACGTTTGCGTTTACCTTTAAGTGGGCCATATATCGATATGGAACAAAAAACACTTGGACAAACAAATACCAACCTTGCATTAGTACACGATCTTTTTGAAAATGATGCACTAGTATTTGAAACGAAAGGATTGAACGCTTATGCCATCCGTAGTGAAAAATCTAGCCACAGTGTGACATTGAGTTATAAAGATATGCCATATGTTGGGATTTGGTCACCTTATCCAAAAGAAGCGCCTTTTGTTTGTATCGAACCTTGGTGTGGTATCGCAGATACAGTAAACAGCTCGGGAGAATTGATGGAAAAAGCTGGAATCAATCAACTAGGCGCACATGAAATTTTTCAAACAAAATATTCGATTACGGTAAAATAGTGGTTATCCTAAAGTTGTTTGATTTCAATTAATCAGAGGAAATCAGGTATAATGATTCATGTTCCCTTTATTTTGCTAATCGTTTCTTTTCGCTTCTTAACGAATCAATCATTTAAAAGCTAAAAAAACAGTTGGCTGATTAGTCAACTGTTTTTCTCTCAGGTCAATTTTTTTTCTTACTACTATTCAATCCGAATGGGATACGACTTTCTGTATGGTTTTTGATTCGTAGGATATTCTCTTTATGGCGATAGAAAATAAAGGCAGAAACCAAAAATGCAATGATCGTCAATAGCCAGTTTTGCTTAGGTAAGATACCAGGTGCGATGTAAGGAAGGATAATCGTTGATAAAGTGATCAAAGTTGCACTGATCATACTTGTTAAACTTACCATACTAGTACAAAAGAGCGTAACAACGAAGATGATACTGGAATAGATAAAAAATAGAGGATTGAATCCAAGTAACATTCCAGCACTTGTTGCAACTGCTTTGCCTCCTTTGAAGCCAGCGAAAATAGGGAATGTATGACCTAAGATCGCACAAACACCAAACCATAGGGGATTAATGGTTGTAACGTGGAAAATAACTGGTAAGCAAGTTGCCAAGGTTCCTTTCAAGATATCCATGAACAACACAATTGTACCTGCTGTTTTTCCTAAAACTCTAAAAGTATTGGTGGTGCCAGTATTTCCGCTACCATGTTGGCGGATGTCTTTTTTGAAAAATAATTTACCTATCCAAACCCCCGAAGGAATCGAGCCTAGAAGATAGGCAAGTACCAATAATAAAATTAATTTCATTGTTCTACCTCTTTCAATTTGAAACTAATATTTATTTTATCATGAATAAAGTACGTGAACAATTGGAAATACTTGAAAGAGTGAACGAAAGGGAGTATTATTTATGTCATTTGAAAATCCAACACAAGAAAAAATCTTCGATTATTTAAAAACAGCAAAAACGATTGCAATTGTTGGTTTGAGTAATAAGGAAGAACGAACAAGTTACCAAATTGCTCGATTTCTGCAAGAACGGGGATATCGTATCATTCCGGTGAACCCATTATTAGCAGGAGAGATCATTTTAGGCGAAAAGGTCTATGCGTCGCTACAGGAAATCCAAGAACCGATCGATATCGTGGATATTTTTCGGCGTAGTGAATTTTTGCCAGAGGTAGCTGCTGACTTTTTACAGACTCAAGCAAAAGTATTTTGGGCGCAATTAGGTATCGCAAATGAAGAAGCAGCAAACAAGCTTCAATCAGCAAATCGCAAAGACATCGTCATGGATCGTTGTATAAAAATCGAGTGGAACAATATGAACGAAAAAGATAACTAAATGTTTGCATTTTAAATAACGTGAAATATTTAATCGGCAAGACAAAAGCGAACAATAGGATAAAAAAGATAGTATTCTCAAAGGTTAGTTAGTAATTAAGTTTTAATTCTTTCCTAACCTCTTTTTTTTCATGCGTATTTCTAGTATGATTATCGTGATGCGGTTTTAACCGTAAAGTATTATTGAAGGAGCGTTTGCCTTGGCAAAAAAAGTAAAGAACGAATATAATGATGCATCGATCCAGGTTCTTGAAGGATTAGAGGCAGTTAGAAAACGACCAGGAATGTATATCGGGTCAACGGATAGCCGGGGCTTACATCATTTAGTCTATGAGATCGTTGACAATGCGGTTGATGAAGCTTTATCTGGATATGGAAATGAAATTGATGTAACCATTCATGAAGACAATAGTATCACTGTGACAGATAGCGGTCGTGGTATGCCAGTTGGGATGCATGCTTCTGGTATCCCCACAGTTGAAGTGATTTTTACTGTACTACATGCCGGCGGAAAGTTCGGTCAAGGAGGATACAAGACCTCAGGGGGACTACACGGTGTCGGAGCAAGTGTGGTCAATGCTTTATCAAAATGGTTGGTTGTTACAATCGTCCGTGATGGGATTGAATACCAACAAAAATTCAGCAATGGTGGTAAGCCTGATGGTACACTGAAAAAAATCGGGAAAACCAAGAAATCCAATGGAACGACAGTTCATTTCTTACCAGATGACACGATCTTTTCCACTACTAAATTTTCTTATGATATTTTATCTGAACGTTTGCGAGAATCAGCTTTTCTTTTAAGAGGAGTAAAAATCACACTTTCTGATCTGCGTGGTGAAGAACCAATTAAGGAAGTTTTTCACTACGAAGAAGGGATCAAAGAATTTGTTGACTACCTAAACGAAGAAAAAGATACATTGACACCAGTTGTTTATTTTTCTGGTGAAAAAGACGGTATCGAAGTCGAAGTTGCTTACCAATATAATGATGGATATTCAGAAAACGTGTTGTCATTTGTGAATAATGTCCGAACGAAAGATGGAGGCACCCATGAAGTCGGTATGAAGTCAGCAATGACAAAAGCCTATAATGAATATGCTCGAAAAGTGGGCTTACTGAAGGAACGAGATAAGAATCTCGAAGGTAGTGATTTTAGAGAAGGTTTAGCAGCTGTTCTCTCCATTCGAGTACCTGAGAATCTCTTACAATTTGAAGGGCAAACAAAAGAAAAATTGGGTACACCAATTGCCCGTACGGCAGTAGATAATGTCATTGGAGAACAAATGGGCTTTTATTTACAGGAAAACAGTGAAATGAGCCAAATGCTGGTGCGAAAAGCAATCAAAGCCCGAGAAGCTCGTGAAGCTGCCCGAAAAGCTCGAGAAGAAAGCCGTAATGGGAAAAAACGTAAAAAAGGTGAATCATTACTCTCAGGAAAACTGACACCTGCTCAATCACGAAATCCGAAAAAGAATGAATTATACCTCGTGGAGGGAGACTCTGCTGGCGGTTCAGCAAAACAAGGAAGAGACCGTAAATTCCAAGCCATCTTGCCTCTTCGTGGGAAAGTGATCAACACTGAAAAAGCAAAAATGCAAGATATCTTGAAAAACGAAGAAATCAATACGATGATCTATACGATCGGTTCAGGTGTTGGACCTGAGTTTTCAATTGAAGATTGCAATTATGACAAAATTATTATCATGACCGATGCGGATACCGATGGTGCACATATTCAAGTGCTATTACTGACGTTCTTTTATCGTTACATGAAACCATTGATTGAAGCAGGAAAAGTGTATATCGCATTACCACCGCTTTATAAGGTTTCTAAAGGTCAAGGAAAAAAACAAGTGGTCGAATATGCTTGGACAGATGATGAATTAGCAGCGACCATCAAAAAAATTGGTAAAGGCTATATGTTGCAACGCTATAAAGGACTTGGAGAAATGAATGCAGAACAATTGTGGGAAACTACCATGGACCCAGCCTCTCGAACGTTGATTCGCGTGAGGATAGATGATGCTGCTCAAGCGGAACGTCGCGTGACGACATTAATGGGGGACAAAGTTGAACCTCGCCGAAAATGGATCGAAAATCATGTGCAATTCACGTTAGAAGAAGATGGTAGTATCTTAGATAAAAAAGAAGATATTGAAAATACAGCTACGTCCAATGAATTGTTCGATGAAGAGAAACAATCTGAATTAGTAGAAGAATAGGAGGTCACCTAATGGAAGAACGTCAAGAAGTCCAAGAACTAACCCTAGAAGAAGTGATGGGTGACCGCTTTGGACGTTACTCAAAATATATTATTCAAGAAAGAGCATTGCCAGACATCCGAGATGGATTGAAACCCGTTCAAAGACGAATTTTATTTGCGATGAATAAAGATGGCAATACTTTTGATAAAGGATTCCGTAAATCTGCCAAATCTGTCGGAAATATCATGGGGAATTATCATCCTCATGGGGACAGTAGTATTTATGAAGCCATGGTTCGGATGAGTCAGGATTGGAAGCTAAGAGAAGTACTTATAGAGATGCACGGAAATAACGGTAGTATGGATGGTGACCCACCAGCTGCTATGCGTTATACAGAAGCACGGCTCTCCCAATTAAGTGGTGAAATGTTGGCAGATATTGAAAAAAATACGGTTGATCTTGTATGGAACTTTGATGATACTGAAAAAGAACCAACTGTGTTGCCAGCGAGATATCCAAACCTATTAGTCAATGGTTCAACGGGAATTTCCGCTGGTTATGCTACGGAGATCCCTACCCATAACTTAGCAGAAGTCATTGATGGTACGATTTACCTCATTGATCATCCCCAAGCGAGTTTAGAGAAACTAATGGATTATATCCCTGGTCCTGATTTTCCTACTGGGGGAATCTTGCAAGGAAAAGCAGAAATCAAAAAAGCTTATGAAACTGGACGTGGAAAAGTCATTCTACGATCAAAGACTAAAATTGAAGCGATTAAAGGGAACAAGCAACAAATCGTGATTTCCGAGATCCCTTATGAAGTAAATAAAGCCACATTAGTGAAGAAAATGGATGAAATCCGTTTAAATAAAAAGATCGATGGCATTGCAGAAGTTAGAGATGAAAGTGACCGCACTGGATTACAGATCGTGGTTGAATTGAAAAAAGATGCTAACGCACAAGGTATCCTCAATTACCTGTTTAAAAATACTGAACTACAAATCAATTACAACTTCAATATGGTAGCTATTGATCACATGACACCGCATCAAGTGGGGTTAAAAGATATTTTAAGTAGTTATATTGATCATCGAAAACAAGTGATCACGAAACGAAGTCAATTTGATTTAGAAAAAGCACAAAAGCGCCAGCATATCGTAGAAGGTTTAATGAAAGCTTTGTCGATCTTGGATGAAGTCATTGCCACGATTCGAGAAAGTAAAGATAAGAAAAACGCGAAGCAAAATTTAGTCGAAGTTTTTCAGTTTACGGAAGAACAAGCTGAAGCAATCGTGACGTTGCAACTATATCGTCTAACAAATACGGATATTACGGAATTACGTAAAGAATCAGAAAGCTTAATAGCACAAATCACTGAATTGAACAAAATTCTATCTAATGATAAAGAATTATTCTCAGTCATGAAGAAAGAACTTCGTGAGGTCAAGAAAAAGTATGCTAATGCACGTTTAACGACAATTGAAGACGAAATCGAAGAAATCAAAATTGATACAAAAGTGTTAGTAGCACAAGAAGATGTGATTGTCAGCGTAACGAAGGAAGGTTATGTGAAACGGACTAGTCTACGTTCATATAGTGCTTCTAAACCAGAGGAAATCGGCATGAGAGAAGGGGACTATCTCTTGTATTCTGGTGAACTAAATACCTTGGATCATGTGTTGTTGATCACCAATAAGGCAAATGTCATTTATCGTCCTGTCCATGAATTGCCAGATTTAAAATGGAAAGATGCTGGAGAACATATTTCACAAACGATTGTCAATCTTTCGGTTGATGAATCGATTCTAGCTGTTTTTCCATACAAAAAAATCGAAGCAGAAAAAACATTGGTCTTCATCAGTAAAAATGGCTGGGTGAAACAAACTCGAATGACCGAATTTGAACCATGGCGTACTTATAAGAGTCGTCCGTTAAGTGGCATGAAACTCAAAAGTGACGATGATGAATTAGTTGCGTCTTACTTGGTAGAAGGTCAAACGGATTTAGATCTCTTTTTAGTCACCTACCAAGGGATGGGGTTACGATATCCATTAGAAGAAGTACCTGTGGTAGGAGCAAAAGCTGCTGGCGTTCGTTCAATCAACCTCAAAGACGAAGATACTGTCGTTAACGGGTTACTCGTTTTGACAGAAGGAGATACGCCAATCATCATCGTCACTCAACGTGGTGCGGTAAAACGGATGCTTGCGCAAGAAATTAGTCAAACCTCTCGAGCAAAACGTGGTGTTACGGTTCTACGTGAACTAAAGAAAAACCCACATCGAGTTATTCATATGTCTGAAGGAAACGCCAAAGAAATAATGATCATCAATCAAAAAGGTCAAGAGCTAATGATTGACCCAACGGATTATCCGATTGGCGATCGAACGTCTAATGGCTCATTTGCAGTTGACGAGAAAAAAGGCGGCGAAGTGATCAAAGTTATTGAGCCACCTGAAGTAGCCATTACCGATTAACTGTTATAGTTTTTTTGAAAGAAGGTAGATCTGTTTTAATACAGAACTACCTTCTTTTTTCTGATTATTAAAAAATTATAAATATTAAGATAAAAAAATATGAAAGTGTTCACAATTGCTAAAGCTTGGTATATTAGCGTTTGTTGATATAAGTGAATAAAAACGCCATCTTTTGTTAAATAAAAAACAAGAAAACCCTTGCAAAGATGCTCGTCTGTGTTATACTAATCACGTAAAAACTGTTACATAAAACAGATAACGGGAGGTCCATACAATGGAGCAATGGAATGGATTTAAAGGAACGAAATGGAAAGAAGGCGTAGATACAAGAGACTTCATCCAAAATAACTACACTGAATACCGTGGAGACGACAGCTTTTTAGAAAAACCAACTGAAGCAACAGAAAAGCTTTGGGCAGAATTACAAAAACTAAATGATATTCAATTTGAACGCAATGGCGTTTATGACATGGACACAGAAATCGTTTCAACGATTACCTCACATGATGCAGGTTATTTAGACAAAGATCTTGAAAAAATCGTTGGTTTACAAACAGATAAACCATTGAAACAAGCATTTATGCCATTTGGTGGTATCAATATGGCTAACAATGCATTAACAAGTAATGGTTACACACCTAATGATGAGTTGACACATATCTTTAGCGATTGGCGTAAAACACATAACCAAGGTGTATTTGATGCCTACACAGCTGAAATGCGTGCAGCACGTAAAAACAAAATCATTACAGGCCTTCCAGATGCTTATGGACGTGGACGAATCATTGGTGACTACCGTCGTATCGCATTGTATGGTATTGACTATTTGATGGAACAAAAGAAAAAAGACCATGATATGACAGGTTTCCATACAATGGATGAAGAAGTCATTCGTCTTCGTGAAGAAATCACAGAACAATATCGTGCTTTAGCACAAATGAAAGAAATGGCTGCAAAATATGGCTATGATATCTCTAAACCAGCTGCTAATGCAAAAGAAGCAGTACAATGGTTATACTTCGGTTATTTAGCAGCAATCAAATCACAAAATGGTGCAGCAATGTCAATCGGACGTATCTCTGCTTTCTTAGATATCTATATCCAACGTGACTTAGATAATGGCGTGATCACCGAACAAGAAGCACAAGAATTGATCGATCACTTAGTCATGAAATTACGTATGGTGAAATTTGCCCGTACACCAGAATACAATCAATTATTCTCAGGATTCCCAATCTGGGCGACTCTTTCAATCGCTGGAATGGGCTTAGATGGACGCTCATTAGTAACTAAGAATGATTTCCGTCTATTGCACACATTGACTAACATGGGTCCTTCTCCTGAACCAAACTTAACAGTTTTATATTCAGAACATTTACCAGAAGGCTTCAGAACTTATGCAAGTAAAATTGCAATCGAAAGCTCATCTATCCAATTTGAAAATGACAATCTTCTTCGTGAACAATGGGGTTCAGATGATTGCGCTATTGCATGTTGTGTATCTGGAACAGTTGTTGGAAAAGACATGCAGTTCTTCGGTGCTCGTGCGAACTTAGCAAAAGCATTATTATACGCAATCAACGGTGGGGTTGATGAAGTAACTGGTGCCCAAGTTGCCCCTGAATATCGTCCAATCACAGCTGATGTATTAGACTTTGAAGAAGTAAAACACAAATTTATGAATGTGATGGACTGGTTAGCTGAGTTATATGTGAATACATTAAACATCATCCATTATATGCATGATAAATATTCTTATGAAGCAGCTCAACTGGCATTGATGGATTCAGATTTGAAACGTACATTTGCAACAGGGATTGCTGGAATCTCTCATGCAGCGGATAGCTTGTCAGCGATCAAATATGCAGATGTGAAACCAATCCGTAACGAAAAAGGAATTGCCGTTGATTTCGAAGTAACTGGCGACTTCCCTAAATACGGAAATGATGATGATGCAGCAGATGAGTTAGCAGAATGGATCTTAGAATACTTTATGACACAAATCAAACGTCATAAAACTTACCGTAACTCCACACCAACAACGTCATTATTAACAATCACATCAAACGTGGTTTATGGTAAAAACACTGGTAACACACCTGATGGACGTGAAGCAGGTAAACCTCTTGCTCCTGGGGCAAACCCAAGTTACAATGCAGAACAAAATGGATTGTTGGCAAGTCTTAACTCAACTGCTAAAATCAATTATGGTTATGCACGTGACGGGATCTCTAATACGCAAACGATCAATCCTTCCGGTCTTGGAAAAGATGAAGAAACACGTATCGGCAACTTGCGTAATGTATTAGATGGTTACTTCTCTAAGGGAGCGTACCATTTGAACGTCAATGTATTTAGTAATGATCTATTACGTGACGCTATGGAAAATCCAATGAAATACCCTAACTTGACGATCCGTGTCTCAGGTTATGCTGTTAAATTCCGTGATCTAACGAGAGAACAACAATTAGACGTATTGATGAGAACATCACACGATAGAATGTAAAGCGGAATAAATAATACGATCTATCATTAAAAAGAACGATTGAAAAAGGTTGAGGGCAAGGCGGTGGTCTTTGCCCTCGTCTTTTCCTAGCAATCGGTTGATTCAAGTGTCTTTTGAAATAAAATGAAATCAAAGAAAAGAAGTGATCCTTATGGAAGAAAAAACAATTGGCTATGTTCATTCGATCGAAACGTTTGGTTCTGTAGATGGACCAGGCGTTAGATTCGTCGTTTTTATGCAAGGTTGTCGCATGCGTTGTGAATTTTGTCATAATCCTGATACATGGAATATAGGCGGAGGAAAAGAATATACGGCGGATGAACTATTAGACCAAGCAGAGCGCTATCGTTCCTATTGGGGTTCAGAAGGCGGTATCACTGTTAGTGGAGGCGAACCTTTATTACAGATCGATTTTTTGATCGAACTGTTCAAGAAAGCGAAAGAGCGTGGTATGCATACTACGCTAGATACTTGTGGGAAGCCTTTCACGCGTGACGAACCATTCTTTTCTCGTTTTCAAGAATTGATGAAGTATACTGAATTGTTACTGTTTGATATCAAACACATCGACAACGAAGAGCATAAAAAGTTAACACGTTGGGATAATGAAAATATTTTGGAGATGGCGCAATATCTTTCTGAAATCAATAAGCCAGTGTGGATCAGACACGTATTAGTTCCTGAACGCAGTGACTATGATGAATACTTGATTCGGCTAGATGACTTTATCAAGACATTGAACAATGTAGCTAAAGTAGAGATTCTACCTTACCATACGATGGGGAAATATAAGTGGGAAACACTTGGCTTAGATTATCCACTAGAAGGTATTGAACCGCCAACAAAAGAAAGAGTCGAGAATGCCAAACGACTACTTCACACAGAAGACTATCGAGGATATCTCAGCAATAAGAACTGAGTAGCTGTGTAAAATCAAATCTGGGTCAGAATGAATCTCATTCTGTCTCAGATTTTTTGTTTCGCACAAAGCGCACGAAAATGTGACTGAAGAATCCTCCAGTCACATAAATGATAGAGCCAATTAAGCAATGGCCTCAATACTGTATGTTCATTTTTTAGTGATACCAAAACACTTTTTATAGCGGATTGTCTTGTTTGAGGATCTGTGATTTCAGGTCAACCAATAGCTTGATGTAGGTGTGCTGTTTCTTTTGATGAAGCAAATAAGTGCTGTTTGAGTCACCTGCTTTTTGAGAAGAAAAAGGGTGAGTAACAAGGGCGTTTGTTTGGCTGGTTGCAAAAGTTCTATCAACAAGTTGGACAATGAGAAATATTGGATGCTCCAATCGTTTTTTGTCCATTTATATTTCTCATTCAGTGGGATACACCAAGTGAATGTCATTTTTTTCAATGATTCTATGATAAATCTTAGGCGGTTTTTTATTGGTAACAATCGCATCATAATCATAATAATCACCTATCTTGAAAAAATGAGTAGAGTCAAATTTCGTTTCGTCAGCCAATAAAACAATCTCTTGTGCTTTATTCATCATTTCTTTTTTGATTTGTGCTTGATTGAAGTTTGCTTCATAAATCCCTTCATGGTCGAGCCCCCGGCAAGATAAAAAGGCAGCATTGAAACGAAAGGAACTGGTAATGGGATCAAGTGTATTTGAAATAACTGTACTAGCATTAAGTTTGACTTCACCGCCAGTCAAATAAATTTTTAAAGATTCGTTCTGACATTCACTTAACTTTAAAGCTGTACGCAAACCATTGGTAATGATAATTAAGTTAGGTATCTTAACAAGTAGTGGAATAAGGTGTAGAACCGTACTGCTGGAATCTAAAAAAATACACATACCTGGTGCAATAAAATCTCGTGCTAATTCACTGATGATCTTTTTTTCCGGGATATTACTGGCTTCTCTTTGAAGATAAGTATATTCCATGTTTGTCGTTTCGTTCAAGATCGCCCCGCCCCAAGTTCTACGGATCAATTTTCGTTTTTCTAGCTCAAGTAATTCTCTGCGAAGTGTACTTATACTACAGTGAAGGTGAGTACAAAGTTCTTTGGAAGTTGCTTGTTTCTTTTTTACCAAATAGCTTAAAAGATCGCTTGTACGTCTAGTCTCCATTTTTTTCTCCAAGTTTTTCTTTTATTATAGCGCTTTCTTTTTGCGAATAAAATGCTTTTGAATAAAAATGAATGAGTTGAACAAAAATCTTGCTAATTTTTGAACAATGATCAAAATTTTAAGCAAGGATTTCCTTTATTTAGAAAGCGCTTTATAATCGAGGCATACATACGTTGGAATAAAAGGAAACGATGGAAGAATAACTGATAAAAATTAGATTTGTGATATATGTAAATAAAATGTGGCGGCAAAAAGCTGGGTTGTCAGGATAAAGAAAATGGTTCTATGAAGTTGATGGATCAGCTTTTTTAGGTATCTTCATCGGGATCAGCAGCCTGTAGATATCTATTCATTGACCAGTGCGGATGGAATTGTGAGGAGTAATTATAGAAATGAAAAGTTGCTATTTATAACTAAAGCCCTAGATAACACGACAGGATTAGCTAAAGAATCAAGGAGGGACATATGGTACGAGAAGTTGCTACTAACGGGAAAAATAAACAGCACAGACAGCTTTCTAAGTCGATTTTATCTTATCTTTTTGTCTTTCTAGTGCCTTTTTTTATGGTATCGTTAATTTGGTTTCATACGGCTAAAGAAAGCATTAATCAGCAAGTTGTTTTGACAGCCAAGAACCAGTTACTCCAATTGAAGTACTCATCTGAAAATAAGTTTTTGCAATTGGATAATATCACTCAACATATTCCTTATAACACCAATCTTTCACCTGGAAGGCTTTCCCATAGTTATTATGCTCGTGAAGGACAACTTAGCTTGCAACAATATAAGCTAAGTAATGATTTTGTTGAGGAAATTTATCTTTACTACAAAGAAAACCCAAATACATTGTTTTCATCTGCCGGTAGCTTGACAGTGGACAATTTTTTGCAACGAAAAATCAATAATCATTCGCTTGATAAAAAAGAGCTGCTTTCACATCTTGATAACGATATTCCAACTGGACTAACCCTGAAAAAAGAACCTAATTCCACACAACTTTTTTACATTGTTCCAATTAAAGATGCAGAAATGCATTTTTATGGCGCAGCAATCTATTCAATCAATCTTTCGATTTTGAATAAGCTGTTGAATCTTTCCAATAGTGATGGTATCAGTACCAACTATCTGATTGATGACTCGTATCGTATTCTAGCAGCAGATACCAGTAATAACAAACTAACGGCGCATTTGCATCAGCCCAAGCAAATTCAAATGATCTTGCAACAGGATAATTTTTACTACAACCATCGAAACTATCTTGTCCAGTCTTTGAATAGCAGGGATTTGAATATGTCATTTGTTTCTGTAATGGATCCATCACAAGCTTTGACAAAGATCAATACCATCCACCAAAAGTTTTTAAAACTTTTTTTTGTGATATTTGTGTTTGGTCTAGTGCTTGTAGTGATTATAGGTACTCGTTTTTCACAGCCGATCCGCAACATTGAAAAATTGATTGATCAATATTATCGAAATAAAATCGGTGTAGCTGTTTCCAACGGGAATGTCTATGAAACGTTGGCGCAATTTTTGAACGAACATGAAGAGCTACATAAAGAAATTAAACGACAGACTCCCCATGCGAGAGAACAGGTCCTTAGAAAAATTTTAGGAGGGAAATTTAAGTCTCCAGAAGATTCATTAGTTCTACTGAACTCTGTCCAAGTACATTTTACCGGTACTTGCTATTTTGTCGTCGTAGTTGATTATCCTATCCAGAGCATTGACGACACAGCTAATGAGTTACCGCTGAAAGTAAGTGGAAAGAACTTTTCGGGATATGGTACAGAGATCCTATCTGCAGGAGTGACCGCCTATATCTTTAGTACCTATGAAAAAACTAGTCACAAGAAAGTTGTAATAGAGATGATTCAGCAACTAAAAAAAGTGTGTTACGGTACTTTTAGGATAGGAGTAGGAAATAGTACTGAAAACCTTACGAAGATCAATGCTTCTTATATTGAAGGTTTGGCCGCATTAGACTATTCAACAGTAGAAAATAACTTTGTTTTCTATAATGAAATTCCAAGTGAAGAGTCTTCAACTAGCATTAATTACCCAGATGGAGAAAAACTGAAATTGATTCAAAGTCTGCGTCAAGGAGACTTAACGATCGCTGCGGAAACGATTGAATCGTTGATTGAGCGGGGGATTAAAGAACATTTTTCTTATAGTGGACAAAAAATGTATGGTTTTTATCTATTAAATGCAGTTGCTAAAGTAAGTAGTAATTTGCAAAATAAAACAATTTTGAAAAAAGCAGAAAGAAGTGCCAAGTTTAGTAATTTACTCGAATTGAAGCAACAATTATTAATGCTCGCAAAAATGATCTGTGAGGTTATGCAAGTTAAGCCACAAAATCAAGAGTCTGTGCTGAAAAAAGAATTGTTCGAATATCTTCACAAAAACTATGCTTCTTCCCAATTATCTATGGAAAAGTTGGCAGATGAATTTCAACTTTCAGTTTCGTATCTTAGCCGTTTTATCAAAAAAGAAACAGGTACTACTTTTTCAAAATATCTGCAAGAATTGCGGCTAGAAAAAATCAAGCAAGACTTAATAGAAACTGATTTGCCAATAAAAACGATTATTCAAAAGAATGGATATTATGATGTTTCAAATTATACGAGAAAATTCAGGACGAACGTTGGTGTGACTCCAGGTCAATACCGAACAATGAATAGAGAAGGAAGTTTATAAGTCAACTTTATAAGCAAGAAATAGGAGTAAACTAAGGGAAACATCGAACTGGAGCAGGACGAAGCAGTTATTTTATTTCCAGTTTTGAGCTTCTAACTAAAAAAAACAAAAGCAAATAATTGTAAAAGACTGAAATAACTACCCAAATTGTTGCTTTTTCAGCATACAACTTGGGTAGTTATTCAAATGTTTTACGATATTTCTCACTAAAAGTATGTTTTTACAAGCTTTCGATGCCAGTATTTTTTGTGAATCGACGAAGGAAGTATCATCTGCTTTATATTTGCTCTTTAATCGTCTTTCAAGGTAATTTCAATTACTGGGATCAGCACATCAGGCTTGATGATTGGCAAGGTGATGACAAGATCTTCTGGAGCAATGACTGCTTCTGTAGAAGTAATCACTTCGTCCGGATCAAATCCTCGATAAAAAATTTCCGAGCCATCATTGAGCAGACGAATAAACTCAACTTTACCTGCTAATCCTTTAAGATGAAGGTTGCGGTAAGGATAAGAAAAGAGATGCAGATAAAGCTTGTTTCCATTTTGTGTATATCGGCAATCGTCAGGAGCTTCAAAGGCGCTATATGAACAGCCAATGACAGATGCTTTGTGAAGGGTCATCCAATCCCCGATAGCATGAAGCCGTTCCAACGTTTTCGTATCAATCATTCCTCGTGGATTAGGACCAATATTCATCAAGAAATTCCCATTTTTTGAAACGGTATCAATCAGCATTTTCAAAAGCATCTCACTACTTTTCCATTCCATATTGTCACGGTCATACCCCCAAGTGCCATACATTGTCTGACAGGCTTCCCAGATAACAGGCATGCCGTTTTTCTCTAATGGTTTATCAGGTTGAAACTGTTCTGGAGTAGTGATGCCATGGCCTAAATCAAGTCGATCATTCAATAGGAGATGAGGTTGCAGTTCTAAGCAGAGCTTTTCTAGTGCTTCGCTATCCCAATCAATGTGCCCTTTTCCTTTTGACCAACCCCAATCGCGGTGGCTGTAAGAAAAATCGAACCATAAATAATCGATTTTTCCATATTCTGTCAGTAGTTCTTTGACTTGTTCGCAAAGATAGCGTTGATAAATCTTGATATCTCTTTCGGAATTTTTTTCTCGCAGTTTCTGGTTCTCTCTTTCAGGATGCAGTCCGTCCAGTGGGAAATGTTCATGGCGCCAATCGATCAGTGAGTGGTATAACCCGATTTTGATCCCGACTTTGCGAAAAGCCGGGAGTAGCTCTGCCAGAAGATCTCGTCCAAAAGCAGTATTGGTGATTTTGTAATCAGTTTGTTTCGTATCCCATAAGGCAAAGCCTTCATGATGTTTTGTCGTGAATACCATGTATTTCACCCCACAACGAGCGGCTTCTTTTGCCCAAGCATCTGCATCAAACAAATCAGGGTTAAAATGCTGAAAATATTTTTTTGAATATTCCTCTAAAGAGACTTGTTCTGTGGTCATAAACCATTCGTGTCTAGCTCCCACACTGAACAAGCCAAAATGGATAAACAAACCAAAACGATCATGGATAAACCAGTTAGGATCAGGATAGTCGGTGGGCCAATTATTGAATTTTTTCATATGAACACTCCTAATTTAAAAATTGTGTATTTGTCATTGTTGTTTCTTTGATTTTCCATTCATTCTCTTCCAAAATAAAGGTGTGACATGCCGTTGTGATATGATCTCGATACGCCTTCTTCCCATGATTCACTGTTTTTTGTTCTGCCGCTACTAACATCGATTGAGGTGCTTGTTTGATTACTTCGAAAGAAAGCAGTTCATGACTGACATCATAGTCTTTAAAAAATTGCTGCATTTCTTTTGCGGTCGCGTTATGTGCATCTTTGACTAGTGTTGCTAAATAGTCATTCAGATTTTTATCCGTTGCAGCCTTTAAATTTTGTTGCAAAAGCTGATGGCAGATGTTCGCAGTTCTTTGATTATTGATTTTCCCAGTGATTTTAGTAGATGTCTGTTTTGCTTCGACACGAGGCACGTTTCTGACAAGCTGAGAAGCAGCAGTGACCAACAAAAAAATACTCAGAATGACCAAAAAAAGAGTTCTCTTTTTCATTTTTTATCCCTGCCTTTAGATATCTGATAGTTTACTAGCACTATAAATTCCATGGAACAAGTTTCGCCCGACACCGCTTGCTGTTTTGAAAGGAGCATCGAAGGGTAAAGGCGTTTGCTCAAGCTCAGGCAATTGCTTGATTTCTCCTGTTAAAAATTTATTCAGTCGCCAAATGGTTGTTTCTATCCGACTTTTTAAGGCACCGTAACGAAGATCGATAATTTCATAGCCAAAGGGTTTATTCCATTCAAACCATAGCTGGCGATGGAGGTGTTGCAACTCATTGATCTTTTTGGTGAGAACTTCCAGTTCGTGAAGGATTAGTTGTAACTGGTCCTTCCTTTTTGATTGGTAGGCTCGATAAGAGCGACCGATCAAATTTGTTTTTATAAAAAGGACTTGTGCTAATTTCTGATAAAAAGTAAACATCGTTTGTGTGTCCTCATTAGCTGTTACGCTAGATAGTTTCTCACTTAAGTCCTTATAATGCGAAGGAAGTTCTAAATTTTGCAGATCAACATCGTAAAGACCGTATAATAGATCTTGATAAAGTGCCAACTTACTACTATTTGATCCATCAGGGTTATTTTTTGCTACACCTTTCGTCTGGTCAAAAGCATCTAGCAGTAAAAAATCATCAGCCTCAAGATGGTGGAAGAGACGGAAACGCTCCTTAATCAATTCCATGCTTACTTCAGGAGCAAATTGTTCCTCGCTGAATTGTTGTAATCCTAACAAACTTGCGAGGATCGGTGTTTCAGCACTATCATCGCCCCATAAAGTAGCATAAACTTCGTTGATTTTTTCCTCTTTTGCGACAGAAAGACTAGCTCTTGTCGTTTCAAATGATTTTCCATAATTTGGTGCAAGACCATTCCACGTCCAGATACCGCCCGCAAAAACGATCGGCCGTTGCAATTTTTTATGATTTGAAAAATGCAATTGGTACTCTTCTTTTGAATGATGGTAATAATCCCAATAAACCATACTAATTTCAGGAATCTTTGCAATCAAATCTTCTGGAAAATGTACATCTTTATCGTAATAGTCTCCTGACTTTGAACCGATTCTAAAAAACATATCGCTCCACATCATGGGCTGTAACTGATAGTTCCTGCAGATTTCCATTACTTTTTTCAGATGCTTTTCCATAATATCAAAGCGATCGATCAAACCATGCTGGGTTAAATAATGACCACGTCCCAGATCATGAGCTTCGTCCATCCCGATATGAATTTTTGACGTTTTAAAAGCGGCTGCGATCACAGAAATTGCACGATCTAAAAATTGATATGTTTTTTCCTCTTCCACAAGGAGAATATCACTTGTATCTCTCATGCCATTGGCAAATCCCCATTTTAGCGGATTAGTTAAATGAGCCAGCGTTTGAATACAAGGAATCAGCTCGATCCCTACCGTCTCTGCAAAAGCATCCAACGCCTTTAATTCCTCAAGAGAATAGGCACCACGACAATAACCAAAATAAGGATAATCAGGGATTTGATACGTATCTTCCATATAAAGCATGCAGCTATTTAATCCCATCTTGCTACAAAGAACAAAAAAGTGTTTCAGCTGATCAACAGTCATCACAGCATTTCTAGAAAGATCTACCATGGGCCCAATTTTTTCAAATTGCGGAAACTCTTCATAAACAAATTCTTCTTCACAGCGATCTAACCAGAGTGACAGCGCTCGAAAAAGATGGGCTTTTTCCTGAAAATAGATAAACGTTTCGTTTTCTTTATTTTCAATTTTTAATGAACCGTTGCGCTGAATCAGTTGGAATGGTTTTCCATTATCTGAAATAGTTAACGCTAATTCGTTTGTCGCAATTTCAAAAAAATCACGCATGACATCTGTAAGTTCGATTGAAACTTGCATAATAACCTCCTTTAAGTAATCGTTTTCATTTTCAGTATATAGCACTTGTAAAAAAAGAAAATAACTAGCTTGAAAGTACATAATCTGTTTATTTGACATAGTGAAAGTTGATGAATATACATAGTCGATCAGCTTCTGGAAAATAATAAATGAAAGAAAAAACGAAAGGGATAAGTAACAGGTAGTAGCCTTAGCAAAAATTGAAAAAAGGCTTGAGTCAACGATTGGCAGAAGGTTCCCTTTGATGGCGACAATTATGAATAAGGAGTGAAACAGACATTTGGCTTTTACCTAAAGGGCTGACGAATCGCATTGTAGATTGTAAGTTAAAAAAAGAGCTATTATTGAGGTTTCCTTGTAAAATCTCCTTGCAGTTTTGTTGCAGCTTTTAGCTGTTTGTTTGATTTAAGGTTTGTTTTTTGTTATTGCGTTAACGTACGATTTTTTTCTTCAATTTTAATCATTGATTGCAAAGAGAACCAACTTAATGGCAAACAGAATAAAGGCACAAAAGCCACGATTGTCAAAATTGGGAAAAAGGTAGAGACAGCCGTCACGACAAAGATCCCCAGAATAATCGCTACGGTTTCAATCAAGCTACACAAAGATAGAAATAATGCTTGTTTGAAATATTGTGTGAATGACAAATCATAACGTAAAAATACTGGGAATAAATAAAGAATGACTATGACAGTTGCGATAAATAATAATAAGATCCCCATATGAATGAAAGGATTTTGTAAATACACAGCTGCAATTCTCAGATCCATCCATAGAAATCCTAGTAACATGCCAGCAGCATAGCCTAGTTGATTTGTTGAAATAAACAGATTATTGAAGCTTGCTTGAAAATCTGAATATAAGACTTGAGGAATTTGTTTTTCTTCAAATAAATGATAGAAAAATTTGAGAACGGTAACACTTGCGGGAAAAGTTCCTAGTAGAATACAACCTTTTAATACCGATAAAAACCAAAATACTTGGAGCTTGATGAGAAAAAGCAAGAATTTTCCTAAAGAATAGGTGAAATCAAAAATAGAATGTGGTGATCGTTTATGTTGATTCATAGCTAAAACCTCCTTGTATTAGTCATACAGCTCTTTTTATTATAGTAAGGTTTATTTATGTTTTCTATCAGTATGCGATTATTACATAGCTTTTTCTACTTTTACATAGTTACTTTCCGACTAAGAGATAAGATATAGATATCCTCTAAATAAGTTACGCTTTATGCTGTTTTTACATAGCTTATGCTTTTTACATATTGCTGTTGCCTTGCTTTTTTTGTAAATTTAAAGCACAAACATGAAAGGGGTTTCATAAATGGCGATACGCGGAGATATCGAAGTACCTAAAGAGGTTGAATTAGATCATAGGACTTATCCAGAAACAGAAATGCTAAAAGAACGATTAGAATGGTTTCAAGATTTAAAACTTGGCGTGATTTTTCACTACGGACTTTATGCTCAAGCAGGAATCGTAGAATCTTGGCAACTTTCTGAAAAAGACCTTTGGGCAAGAGAAGGGCGTGAGTTTCGGAAAGATTTTAAACAACTGCAACTAGACTACTGGAATTTGATTAAAGAGTTTAACCCAGAAAAATTACAGGCAAAGAAATGGGCAAGTATATGTAAAGAAGCAGGCTTTAAGTATTGTATTTTTACAACGAAACATCACGATGGGTTTAATATGTACAATACTCTTGAAACAGAATATAAGGTTGGCGGTAAACAAAGCCCATTTAAAAGAGATATTTTAAAAGAAGTTTTTGAGGCTTTTCGTAAGGAAGAAATAGCAACAGGAGCCTACTATTCAAAAGCCGATTGGTATTCGCCGTTTTATTGGTTGGATGACGATACGATTAAGGGGCGTCATGCGAGCTATGATACGGAACGTTACCCAGAAATTTGGCAACGTTACGTAAGTTTTGTTCATAATCAGATTAAAGAAATCACGCATAACTATGGTCATGTGGATCTTTTATGGTTAGATGCTGGTTGGTGTGGACAGAAAAAAGAAGACCTGGAAATGGATCGATTAGCAGAAATCGCTCGTGAGAAGCAACCGGAATTAATTATTGTGGATCGTATGATGGGGGGCAGACATGAGAACTATGTGACCCCTGAACGAAAGGTGCCAGAACTAGCTGAAATTCCCAAGAAAGTTTGGGAAAGTAATATCCCGATTGGTGATGATTGGGGCTATGTACCAAATGATCGCTTTAAGAGTTCCCAAGAACTATTGGAAACTTTTGTCGATGTGGTCAGCAAAGGTGGGAATTTGATCTTAGGAGTTGGGCCAAAACCAGATGGTACCTTTACTGATGAAGAAACCAAAATCTTACAGGAAATTGGGGATTGGCTAAATATCTATGGAGAAGGAATCTATGAAACTCGCTCACGACCTAAAGAATGGCAAAATCAGTGGAAATTAACATACAGCAAAGATCAAACCATACATTATGCCTTTCAAAGTATTCGCTTTACACAAGAAAAAATATTTTTAGCTGACATTGAGGCCGATAAATATCATGTGATTAAAGATTTATCTACAAAAAAAGAATTAGAAGTATATACGGAAGAAGATCAAATATATATCCTCAGCAGTGAATTAGAGAAACCAGCAATTGGGCTGATTGGTCTTGAAATTTTAAAAAAGCCACAAGGATAGAGATGAGTGAACTTCATAAAAGGAGGTTAAAAAATGGCTGATGCATTACTTGATGTCAATAAAGAAAAAGAGAAAACAAAATGGTCAGAGATCAAAAAAAAATTATATAAAAGCCGACAGCTGTATGTTTTTGTCATTCCAGCATTGGTGGTGGTTGCTGTTTTTTCTTACGGTCCCATGTACGGCGTGATTATAGCATTCAAGGATTATATCCCGTCATTAGGAATTTTTGGAAGTCCTTGGGTAGGATTTAAGCATTTCCAACGTTTTTTTGATTCCTACTATTTCTGGGATCTAATTAAAAACACGTTAGGTATCAGTATATATTCTTTGGTCGTAGGATTTCCGCTACCGATTATATTAGCACTAGCACTAAATGAGTTGAAAGATGGAAAATTTAAAAAATTTACGCAGACAGTGACTTATGCACCTAATTTTATTTCAGTCGTTGTCGTTTGCGGTATGTTAATTGCTTTTTTGACGCCTTCCACCGGTATTATTAACCATCTACTGGTTTTTCTAGGTTTTGAGCGAATTAGTTTCATGACAGATCCTCGTTGGTTTAAAACGATCTACGTATTATCTGGGGTTTGGCAAGGAACAGGATGGGGTTCAGTGATTTATTTAGCTGCATTATCTGGTGTTGATACACAGCTTCATGAAGCTGCAACTGTTGATGGTGCAACGAGATGGCAAAGAATCTGGTATATCAACCTACCGACTATCATTCCTACTATGGTTATTTTACTGATCATGAATGTGGGGAGTTTGATGTCATTAGGTTATGAAAAAATCCTGTTGATGCAAAATGCGTTGAATATGGATTCTTCAAATGTGATTGCCACGTTTGTTTACAAACAAGGGTTGCTTGACGCACAGTACAGCTATGCATCAGCTGTCGGACTGTTCAATGCAGCAATCAACGCATTTTTATTGATCACAGTAAATAAAATTTCGCGTAAAGTCAGCGAAACAAGTTTATGGTAATGGAGGGAAAATAATGTATTCAAAAGCGATCCGATCATCGAAAGGTGACAAATTTTTCATGTTTCTCATCTACTTGTTTATTGCCATTGCCCTTTTGTTGGTTATTTATCCGTTGATTTATGTTATAAGCGCATCTATATCTAGTCCGACCTCCGTCAATTCTGGAGAAATGTGGTTATTGCCAAAAAAGATCACTTGGGATGGTTACAAAACGATTTTTACGTATAAAAGTATCTGGCAAGGTTACCGGAACACGATTTATTACACATTACTAGGAACATTTATCAATTTATTATGTACACTTCCTTGTGCATATGCTCTAGGAAGAGCAGAATTTTATGGGAAAAATCTATTTATGAAGTTTTTGATGGTTCCTATGTTTATCAGTGGCGGTTTGGTACCTACTTATTTATTGATTAAAAATCTAGGGATGAATGATTCGATTTGGGCGTTAGTTATTCCAGGGGCCGTTTCAGTTTATAATATTGCAATTACACGTACTTTCTTTCAATCTACCATTCCTAGAGAAATGGAGGAAGCGGCATTGATTGATGGATGTTCTGACTTTCAGATATTTATGAAGATTGTTTTACCATTATCAATGCCAATTATTGCAGTAATGGGACTATTTTGCGGAGTGGCCCATTGGAATAGTTATTTTAGCGCGTTAATCTATTTAACAAACAAATCAATGTATCCGCTTCAATTAATCCTGCGAGAGATTTTAGTGAATCAAGATTTAACAAAAGGAACAACAGAGATGACAGCAGCGGCAGCAGAAGTGGCTTATAGTAAACAACAGCTTGCACAAGTCATTAAATATGGAGTAATGATCGTTTCGACATTACCAATCATTATGATCTATCCGTTTTTACAAAAGTACTTTGTTAAAGGTGTCATGGTTGGTTCTTTGAAAGGCTAACTAAAAAATAAATAAGAGAGTGAGTGAAATGAATGAAAAAATGTTATTTAGTAATTGCATCATTAGTGTTGACAACAACTCTTTTGGGTGCTTGTGGGAACAAGGGAAATACTGCTGGAAAAGAAGAAACTATTGCCGTTGAAAAAACCGGAATGCCAATCGTCAAAGAAAAAATCAACATGACGATGATGGCGCCTGGTGGAGAAGCAGAATGGGATGAGTTAGCTTCGGCTAAAGCGTTAGCGGAATTAACTGGAATCAATTTTGATTATATTACTCCGCCAAGTACAGATTTTGAAGCGAAATTGAATTTGGCTTTTGCTTCTGGTGAGTTACCAGATGTTATTTTTGGTGCAGGAAGTGGTCTTTCAAATGCCAAACAATCAGATTATGGATCACAAGGAATTTTAATTGCCTTGGAGGATTTGATTGATGACTATGCGCCAAATTTAAAGAAAATCCTTGATGAGAACCCAGAGTTCAAAAAATCAATTACTGCACCAGATGGTCACATTTATTCTTTACCACGATTATATCCAGAAGATACCTCTAGCCCTCTTTATATCTCACCTTTATGGTATAACGGCGAGTGGCTAGAAAAATTAGGGGTAACCGAATTGCCAAAAAACACGGATGAGTTATATAAATTGTTGAAGCGATTCAAAGAAGAAGACCCCAACGGTAATGGCAAACAAGATGAGATTCCGTTATCAGACGGCAACAAGTTGGCAATTATTCGTACGTGGTTGCTACCTGCTTTTGGTATGAAATCTTTAGGAATCGAAGAAGTTAACGGAAAAGTGCGTTATGCTGCTGCATCAGCTAACTATAAGGAATATTTAACGTATATGAATAAACTTTATTCAGAAGGATTGCTGGACCCAGAAGTCTTCTCGCAGTCAGAAGAAAAGTATCAAGGAAACACACAAACAGATAAAGTCGGTTTATTTGGCGCGTATGCTTCATATATGGCTACTGGTAAAATGCCTGAGGAGTCTTTATCAGATCCAATGTTTTCACCAGTTACTTCAAGTATTCAAAAAACACCTTTAGCACCAGGTCATCCTCGTGTAACAACTGGAACTTTTGCGATTACCAATAAATGTAAAAGTCCAGAGGCAGCAATGCGATGGGCGGACTATCTTTACACAGAAGAAGGACAAGATTTAATGACAAAAGGTCCAGAAGGGGCATTTTGGAAATATGAAACAAACGATTCTGGAGAAAAAGTTCGGGTATATACAGGTGAAAATAAACAAAAGATGGAAGAAGACCGTGGGAAAATTGCAATGGATTATGGCTTAGTCGTACCGGGATTAGAAGACGATTATGCCCAAAGTGTTTTAGCTAATGTCAACGATCCTGATCCTAGTGTATGGACGGAATTTCGCATGAAAGAAATCAACGAGAAAATCATGCCCAATACCGAGGTACCTTTCCCAATTGTTTATATGACGAAAGATGAAGCAGATCAAATTGCGATCAACGCGACGGACATTCGGACTTATGTAGAGCAAATGGAAGCTAAATTTATTACAGGTGTGGAAAGTTTGGCTAAATGGGATGAATATGTCAGTACATTAAAATCAATGGGATTAAATGATTTTGTCAGCACTTATCAAAAAGCATATGATCGTTGGGCTAAAACCGAATAATCATCTTTAACATCAAAGTGGACGTTTGGGATGTTCCTAGCGTCTAGCTTTGTTTGAACAAAACATCAAGAGTTTGGAGAAACCAAAATGAGATCATTAGCAACTAGCATAGCGATGATGGTCAAACAAATGGTTTCATGATAAAGATCAAAGAGAACGAGTATCACACTGACTAAATAATTTTGCCAAATCATGGTAAATATAAATGAGAAAAAGAATGAACCAACATGAACGATGATCATTGGGTTCACTGACTGAAGGGAATCAGTGGATAAAACGATAGAAAAGGAAGGAAATTTTAAATGGATACATTTCCACAAAACTTTCTGTGGGGAGCAGCGGCTTCTGCCCCTCAGACAGAAGGAGCTGCTTTGGTTGATGGCAAGAGCCCATCAACTTGGGATAAGTGGTTTGAAATAGAACCAGAATTGTTTTATAACGGAACAGGACCAGAAAATACCTCTAATACGTATTATCAATACAAAGAAGATGTTGCCTGTATGAAGGCAATGAATTTAAATTCCTATCGGACATCGATTGCTTGGACGCGTCTTTTACCGGATGGCAAGACATTAAATCCGCAAGCTGTTGATTTTTACCGAGCCTATTTTCAGGAAATGCTGGATAATGGCATTGAGCCGATCATCAATTTGTTCCATTTTGATATGCCTTGGTGGCTGATGGAAAAAGGTGGCTGGGAAGTTCGTGAGTCAGTGGATCATTTTGCATTTTACGCAAAGACTGCGTTTGAAGCTTTTGGCGATTTAGTAAAAAAATGGGCGACGTTCAATGAGCCTCTTGTACACATCGAATGTGGGTATATGGGAGATGCACATTGGCCCAAGGTGCATGATTTTAAACGAGCTATACAAGTTGCCTATCACACACTACTAGCGCATGCGAAAGCTGTAAAGGAGTACCGGGGCTCTTCTTTTAATGACGGACAAATTTCTATCATTCTCAATTTAGCACCCGTTTACTCTAAAAGCGAAGAAGCTGAAGACGTGGCTGCTGCAAAATGGGCAGACCTGTTTTATATTCGCAGCTTTCTGGACTGTGCGGTACGAGGTACTTTTCCAGAAGAGCTGGTAGAGGTATTACGAGAAAGTGATTTGCTTCCTAAAACAGAAACAGGTGATAAAGAAATTTTTGCGGAGAATACAGTAGACTTTATTGGTTGTAATTATTACCAGCCGTTACGTGTTCAAGCACCTCAAGAAAAGAAACGACCAATCACAGGACTAAGAGATTTATTCCGAGGTTATGATTGGCCGGAGAAACGAATTAACCCACATCGTGGCTGGGAGATTTATCCGCGGGGAATCTATGATATTGCGATGCGGTTAAAAAACAGTTATAGCAATATCCCTTGGTATATTTCAGAAAACGGGATGGGTGTGTCGCAAGAAGAACGGTTCAACAATAAAGAGAATATGATTGACGACAACTACCGAATTGATTTTTTATTTGAACATTTGACGCAACTGCAGCAGGCAATCTCAGAAGGTTCTCCTTGCTTTGGGTATCATATGTGGACATTTGCTGACTGTTGGAGTTGGTTGAATGCCTATAAAAATAGATATGGTTTTTATCGTGTCGATCTGGACAATGGCTATAAACGGTTACCGAAACAATCAAGTTTATGGATGGCACAGGTAATCGCTGAAAACCGCTTAGTTGAACCGTTTGCTCAAAACTCAAGTAGTCATTAAAGGCTAGTAAAGAAAAAAAACGATAAATGATTTACTTTTCCCAACTTTTTCTTTCAGTACAAAGAGTTCTGCAATGAAATGAGTAATGGCATGGCCAACTTTTTAAATGACTGTTCCATGGTACTTCGCGCTATCAAAAATTTTGTTTACGATTCGTTGATATAAAAGTAAGATGGATCGAAATTTCTTCCATCCTAGAAATTATAGCGTCAGTATTGCTTCTTTCGGTTTTTTTGCTATTATTAAGTAGGAGAAACCATAAAGGAGCGAGACAAATGTCAAAAATTTTAGTTTTTGGTCACCAAAATCCAGATACAGATGCAATTGGAGCGGCAATCGCCTTTTCACACTTGCAAAATCAACTAGGAAAAGAAACTGAAGCTGTAGCTTTAGGTACACCTAACGAAGAAACACAATATGCATTAGATTACTTTAAGTTATCTGCCCCACGTGTCGTTCAATCAGCAAAAGAAGAAGCAACACAAGTGATGCTAGTGGACCATAATGAATTTCAACAAAGTATTTCTGATATTGCAGAAGTAGAAATTTTAGCGGTCGTTGATCATCATCGGATTGCAAATTTTGAAACAGCAAATCCACTTTATTACCGAGCTGAACCAGTAGGTTGTACAAGTACAATCATTTTGAAGTTATATAAAGAAAACCAAGTAGAACTTCCTAAAGAGATTGCTGGCATTATGCTTTCTGCAATTTTATCTGATACATTGCTATTCAAATCACCAACATGCACATCAGAAGATGAGGCAGCTGCAAAAGAACTTGCAACAATTGCAGGCGTTGATTTGACAAGCTATGGGTTAGATATGTTAAAGGCCGGTACAAATCTTAGCGATAAATCAGCTGCAACCTTACTTGATCTTGATGCCAAAAGCTTCCCAATGGGAGAAGCTAATGTCCGTATTGCACAAGTGAATACAGTCGATTTAAGCGAAGTAATGGCTCGTCAAACGGAACTGGAAGAAGCGATGACTGAAGAAATGGCTAAAAATGGATATGACCTCTTTGTCCTAGTGGTAACGAATATCCTAGATAGCGATTCGGAATTATTAGTTGCAGGTCAAGGATTAGATAAAGTCGAAGAAGCTTTCCAAGTTAAATTAACGAACAATCGTGCCTTATTAAAAGGTGTTGTTTCTCGTAAGAAACAAGTCGTTCCTCAGCTAACAGCAGTTTTTAACTAAGCTAGCTAAGGGGTTGCTAACACCTTTTATTCGATTTATTAAAGAGCCTGACAGCTATTTGTTCCAGGCTCACAATGCCAGCCTAGCTTGTTCGATCAAAATGAGGTTGGAACAGAAGTGATCCAGCTTTAAAAAATAAGCCGAAGAATCCGAAAATAGTTGCTCGTATTTTTGGGATTCTTCGGCCTATTTCCGATTGAGCTAGGGAAAACGAGAAGGGGAAAAAATGAACTATTTTTATTCACATAATCACCAGCAGTTGCTTAGCAAACTAGTAAACAATGCTGTTTTTCCAACTTTGATTGAGTATTTGCATCATCATCAAGAAGAAGACATTATTTTGAGAGAGTTGAAAAAAAATTTTGATCAACCGAAATTTGAAGCTTTTCTTGATCAGTTGATTGATGAAAATCTAATCAAGCGGGAAAATCGTCGTTATAAGTTGAATTTTCCAATATTTGAAGAAGAAACTTATCAAAAAGAAATTGAAGAAGCTGCAGCCAAGATTTTACAAGCTATTAGTCCTTTGTCGCAAACGGAAAAACAGTTGGTTATGGGAAATGAATGTTGGCAAGAATGTTTCGTGTCTAATTCAACCTATTTTTATGCAACCTTAGAAGATCTTATTCCTGTGACGAGACAGGTTGCTGGCAATGAGAATTATCGATTTGTTTCTTTAAATTATCATAACAAGTTATCTTATTCTCTTGCCAATTATTTTTATTTACAAAAGAAACAATTACCTGTGCCATCAGAATTTTTAAAACTTGTAGAACTGATCGGTGACGTCAACGAAACTTATTATTTTGATCAAGTTGAAGTAATCATTGAGCGTATCCAAGCTCAAAAATATAAGAATCGTCGTTCCAGTATCTTCTTTGATTCACTGATCTTGTCGAATACTGTTAAAGTTGTGAAAACTGATGATCAGCTCAACTATCAATTAGCATTGCCGTTGGTTAAAACGGCAAACAGCAGAAGACAACTACCCAAAATCGCTGCTGGAAGAACCGTGGAAGAGCATGCTTATATTGCTAGAAAAGTCTATGATCGTCTTATCAAGGAATTAAATTTAGCAGATTTTTCTTATATAGAAAAAATCAACTGAAAAATTTTTAGACTCAACTGTTAATAATCCTCAGACATCAAAGTTATCAGAAATGACTAGCTTTGATGTTTTTTATGTAAAGTTCAATCATTTATGTCTATTGTAAAGGATTCTTTATTAGCAATATCATCCGAAAAATAAAAAAAACAGTTCAAGGCACTTAGACTTACTTGTCCTGAACTGTTTTTCTTATTTGCCACATCATCATTCCTAAACACGAAATGAAGAGTAATTCAAGAAAATTACTAGTGATTTGAATATTTGCTGGATCAAAAGTTGGCGCTAACGCTAATACAAGAAAAGAAAAGACACTATAGACAAAGCAGAATAGTGGGATTAGTTGCATTAAAAGTGGCAAGTGTAACTTTTTGAATATTAGTGAAAAAATAAAGTAAGTAAAGATGGATAAAATGATAACCAGTCCATTCAGTATAAAAAAGAACAATGAATTTTGGTTAAAGGAATAGAATAAAACGGTCAGCAATGCGAGCAACCTAGATGCAACAAAAATTGTAGCAGCTTCATCCATCTTTTTAGGGATTTGTTTTTTCACATATGTTCGAAAAGCCAATGAAAAAATAAAACCACACAAAGATGAAAGAATTAACAAGAAGAGGCTCTCATCTACCTGACTTAAACCGGGGTGATCTAACAATAACCAGCCAAAGGCATTACATGGTATATCGGAAGATCTGAAATAGGAATAGCATAAGAACAAAAAAAGTGTCAATAGGGCGAAAAGCGTCCCTATGTGCAAAAATGTACTTGTCTGTCGTTTCGTTTTCATATATTCTCCTGATAAAAATAGTGTTAATCAGATATATGATAACAAAATGATGAGTATATGTCGATGCTTTTTAATGGAAATAAAAAATAAAGGCTTTTTTTATATGGTAAATTTCATTTTAACTTCAATTACAAGTTTTCAAACTAATTTAATTAAAGGTTTTACTAATGATGTGCCTCACTTAAATGTTTTTATTCACAAAGAAATTTAGTGACAACATTGATTATTACTTATGAGTTAATAATAGATCAGTTTGATGTAGATTTTCCCAAAAGTATATTTATTCTCTATTTTAAAAAGGAGAAGTTTGAACATGAAATGCCTGAAAAAAGAATTAAGTTTTTTCAGAACTAGACAGTCAAAATGAGGAGCATGACAAAAAATCAAGAGGTACTCATAGGTTGTTAGGTCATTTTGATTGTGAACGATTATTTGGAAAAAAGAAAAAATTAAAATTTAAGCCTTTTTTGTTCTAAATGATGATAAAACGATTATAATAGAATTATAAAGAGAGTTGGTGATACGAATGAAAATAATAAACCGAGCCATAGGAGTCACTCATGTTCTCAGTGTTGCCTCTTGTGGGTATTTAGATTTATATTCACTTCAGCAGCCCATCGTAGCCAATAATAATATCTTTCAGATATCATTGACCGATAGCTTGCTTTTAAGTATTTTTTTATTTTCCGTGATCTTTATCGGAAATATTTTTGGCAGCTTTGCTAGTTTTTTTAATTTCACAATTTATCCACTGCTTACCTTAGGATTAGGACTAGCTGGTCTTTTAGCATTATTGCTCTTTTCAAGAACGATGAGCTTATTTTTGATTTTGTTTGGTACGATTTGTTTATTTCAAATTGTGGTTAGTGGATGGGAAATATTTCGTTCGACTATTTTGATGAAGATCGGAGACTAAAGAAGTGAATCCAATTATATTAAAACGTAAAGTAAATAATATTCCATTATTAGAAGTTGTCCTAACTGAATTAAGAGCTGAAAAAATTCCGATAATTATTTATTATCATGGTTGGCAAACGAGTAAAGAATTAGTTTTGACACAAGGAAGAAAGTTTGCTAAACAAGGATTTCGTGTCTTACTACCAGATGCAATGAACCATGGTGAAAGAAAGCAAATAGTTTCTGCTATTCCTTCCTTTACCTTTTGGAATAGTATTTATGGAAACTTATTTGAATTTGAGACTTTATTGAAGCACTTAGAAAAACGAGATGTTCTTCATGAAAAAGTAGCCGTAGGTGGCGTTTCAATGGGGGGGATGACGACTTGTGCGTTGTTAACAAAACATCCGCATTTGGTTGGTGGTATTTGTCTGATGGGTTCCCCTGCGCCTGAACAGTATGCTAAAGAAATTTACAAAAGAGCTCATCAGTACCAATACATACTGCCGAACGATTATTTTGATTTAATTTCTTGGGTCGAAAAATATGATTTATCTTTGCAGCCAGAAAAACTAGCTGGGCGACCTTTATATTTTTGGCACGGTGAAAAAGACGAGAAAATTCCCTTTCAACAAACCAATGATTTTGTGAAAAATAATCAAAAAGAGCGTTATGGTCAAGAAATTGTTTTTGATTATTCGCAAACCGAAAAGCATATGGTAAAAGTCCCATTGATGGATACAGCAACCAAATTTTTGGTGCAAATGATGAATGGACCCAAAGAATAGAAAAGACAGGTGTATTCTAATTTTTTATAACAATTTAAATAGATAGAGAAGTAAACAATACTATGAAATAATCGAAGTTGAGGTTGAGAAATAAGCGTTTAGCATCAAGAAATACGAAAGAATATCCAAAAATTGACAAGAAACACAAACACTGGTTTTTTCTGTTGATGGATACTTACTAGGTGTTTCTCAAATTTTTAGTCAATTTCGGCAAATTTTTTGATGTTGTTGCTCCTTAAACACCGTTTATTCGTTTTAGAGATACTAGAAGAGGAGGCTATTTTTGGCTTAGTCTCATTCTTTGCTATTTTCTAGTTCATATCTGAAACTAGAAAATAGATGGAGATAACGTACATTTTTCTAATAAAATGGAGTAACTGGCTTTCGATTCTAGTGAACTTTTATTAAAAAGATGCTGGCGTGCAGATGATTTTTACGATATTTCTACATTTTATCGCTTTCAAGTTTGCTATAATGATAGAAAACAGAAAAAAGTTTTCTATTGTGAAAGGAGCAACCTATGCCAACATTAGCTGATGTTGCTAAAAAAGCAAATGTATCCAAAATGACGGTGTCTCGTGTCATCAATCACCCGGAACAAGTAACGGATGAGTTAAAAGAATTAGTTTTTTCTGCGATGGCAGAATTAGATTATCGCCCCAATATTGCAGCAAAAGCACTCGTTTCTAATCGGTCACAAATCATCAAACTTTTCATCCTTGAAGAGATTGATACAACAGAACCGTATTATATGAATTTATTGATGGGAATTGCAAAATGTATTGGAAAAGCGCACTATTCTTTGCAGTTGGTAACCAATAATGCATTTGACGTAGGGTCTTGCGACGGCTACATCATTACAGGGGTGAGAGAAAAAGATTTTGACTGGATCGACCGATTGGAAAAACCAGTCGTCCTTTTTGGTGAAAATCGTTTTGGCTATGATTATGTAGATAGCGATAACCATTATGGCACAGCAAAGGCTTCACAATATGCTATGGAATGCGGTTACGAGACCATTATTTATATTGGGATTGACGAGGATGAGCCATTTGAGTTATCAAGAGAAGCAGGCTACCTTTCAGTTATGGAAACAGCCAACATGAAGCCGCAAATATTACGTTTCCCAAATCATTCGACAATGGCAGAGAAATATCTTGCCGATCATTGGTCAACTATTAAACCAAAGACTTGTTTTATTTGCAGCTCTGACCGATTAGCTTTAGGGATTGTAAGAGGTATTGCTAAAGAAAAGGGGAAAATTCCTGAAGATTTTGGAGTCATTGGCTTTGATGGCGTATTTTTAGACCAAATCAGTTCACCCAAATTAACTACGGTAAAACAAGATATCGTACGAATGGGTGAAGTTTGTGGTGAAATGTTGTTAAAAAAAATTACCGAAAAAGGAGAAAGTCAAGGATACCGTCGATTTTTCCCTGAATTGGTCATTCGAGAAACGACCAGATGACTGTCGAAAGAGGTTAAATTTAGTTATGGTTACTATGGAAAATGAAAAAATTATGCTATGATTGAGAAAAGTTCCATTTATGAGAAGGATGGTTTAAAATGAATGAAATTAGACGGAAACATTTTCGTTTTCCTGCCTATGATGACGAAATTGGCGTCAAACTAGCAAAAAACCAAAGGCGTGTTTTATTTGATGGACAGGATGATCTATTAACCGAAAACAATAATCAACCAATGTTTGAGCAAATGCAAGAATTTCACTTTGCTCAAGGCGATGCTAGAGAACAACGCAAACGTCGAAATTTGAGCAATTCAAAAAAATCAACAATTCCAAAAGAAAATTTAGTCAGACACAAAGAACAGCTTCCTGATTATCATACGCATCAAGCAAGTAATCGCCCATTGACTAATCAGCGGACGAGAAAAGCGGCTGATTCAATGAATAGTCAGAAGAGTCAAGAGCAGCACACAAGTACCAAAGCCTATACATCGAACCAACAAAAAAATGGTCGTGGGCGTTCTTACTTTGTACCTAAGTATGTGCCAGCATCAATTATTCCTGATCCAAAAGTATCTAGTATTTCTGACGCAGAACTAGTTGATTCAATGAAAAAAATGAAAGATTCATATTTGTTATTTGATAATGAACCGGTACCTTACCAAACAAAAAAAGCCGGCTCTCCTTCTGTACAACCTTTTAACAAAGCTGAGAAAGAACCACTCAGTGCGACATCAAAAAGAAAAGATAAAAATCATGGTGTTTTAGAAAGATCATTAAAAGGATTGATAGAAGAACAAGGGAATTCTTTGGGAGAAAATAGCTATTTTAAATAATGGAAAGCCTGGATAACTCCTTTCGTGGATTGATCCAGGTCTTTTTGTATAAAGAAAGAAGGAAAGGTTTCTATGAAAAAACAAATGAAGCAAATAGGGTTTTATGAGGGATTACCATTGACTGACAAAAATAGTTTTTTAGAAAAGTTGGCAGAAACTCCGGTTCCTAAAAACAGGGAGTTATTGGTGGAGATTTCAGCGGTTTCAGTGAATCCAGTGGATGTAAAATTTAGAATGCAGACGCCAAAACAAGAGTCTTTAACTGTTTTGGGATTTGATGCGGTAGGGAGAATAGTTGCAAAAGGTCCCCAATCTGAAAATTTTGAGATAGGAGACCGTATTTATTATGCTGGTTCAGCAAAACAACCAGGTAGTAACCAAGAATATCAGTTGGTAGATGAACGAATTGTGGCAAAAGCACCAGAAAATCTCACGGACGAAGCTAATGCAGCATTACCGTTAACTGCGATCACCGCCTATGAACTCTTATTTGAGAAATTTCAATTGATTCCTAAAGAATCAGCGAATAAAGGTAAAAAAATATTGGTCATCAACGGTGCTGGAGGTGTCGGTTCGATTCTCACACAATTAGCAAAATGGAGTGGGTTAGAGGTGGTTGCGACAGCCAGCCCCAAAAACTTTCAATGGTTAAAAGAAAATGGGGTCGATCATCCAATTGATTACCATCAAGAGTTAAAGCCTCAACTAGAAAAGGTTGGGATAAGCACCGTCGATGTCGTAGCGGTTTTACATGATATCCGTCCCTATCTAACTGAGCTGGCAGAAATGATTCAACCTATGGGGAAAATTGGGATGATCGTAGGACTTGATGGACCAATCGATATTGCAAGTTTTAAAAATTTATCTGTTTCATTTGAATGGGAGTATATGTTTACTAAAACGGATTATGGTCAACTAATCGAGACACAAGGGGAAATATTAAAACATTTGACAGCATTGGTAGAAGAAGAAAAAATCCATACTACTTTAGGAAAAGTATACAGAGAAGGCATCAGCAAAGAGACTTTAAAGCAGGCAACGAAAGAAGTAGAGACTGGAAAAGTACATGGTAAAGTAGTGATTACTGGAGGTTTTGCTAGTAACGAAATAGCGACTGAAAAGTAGAAATATACTTTTCAGTCGCTAACCAATCATTTAAGAATGTTATTCAAATTGTTCTGCAGAATCAAGAGTATCAAAAGGTTCTTTTGAACGATTTGCAGAAAAAGGATTGAGAGAACCTTTTACTTCGAGATATTTCACTTTGTTTAACGTATAAGATAAGATGGAGCAACTGAGTAAGGTATAAACAAAATGTGTTACATCCAGATATAATAAAGAAACAACCAAGATACCAAATGTAATCAAGAATAGACTTTTACCGATCTTGATATGGAAATATTTTTCAAAGGCTTGGTAAATAATGTCTGTTCCGCCAGTGCTTCCACCAAAGCGAAAGACCAGACCACAACCGATACCAGATAATACACCAGTCATCAGGCTATTGAGTAAAAGATTGTGGACAGCAAAATGGACGTTTAGTCCTTCCCACAAATGTAAAAAGAACACTAAAGCAAAGGTTCCGACAATCGTTCGCAGAAAAGCCTGCTTACCAAAAATGAATAATGAAACCAATAGCAATGGTAAATTGATAATAAGTGATGTAATGGAAGGAGCAAAACCGAATAAATTATTAAGTAAAAGGGCAATTCCTGTTACACCACCATCTGCTAATTTAGCAGGAATATTGATCCCGGTCACAGCTAAACCATAAAGTGCAGCGCCAAAACTGATACCAACCAGATCAATTAATAGATTTATTTTTTTCATTCTCAAACCTCTTTTCTTTTGAAAATTTTCAGCAACTTCTTTATTATACTTATTAGTTAAGAATCTTCAATAGATAATTTGAAAATTTTTTTCAACATTTAAAGGATGTTCAAGGAAAGGAGTAACTATGCGAGCAGCTGATCTATTAACACTCATCACAACTTCTCCAACGAAAAGAGAGTATAAAGGCATCTATTGTGATCTTCATGATAATCTGCAGGCTTTGACGAGTATTCAAAAAAAAGGTGAGACTCAATGTGTGTTTTTATTTGAACCAAATAAACCCAATCTGCCGATGAAAGAGTTGCTTGTTTTCTTGATGAAAAATCGTGAAAAAGAAATTTTGTATCAAAAAGGTCAAGAATTTTACCCATTATACGGAGTGAAAGAAAGAGCAAACCAGCTAGTCATTTGAGAAAAAATAGGAATTTCGAGAAAAATTGAACGTTTATGACTCTAAAACGATCATTTATTACTTTTTTTTATCTTTGAACAAAACTTACAGTATAATAATTTATGAACAAGCCAGTAAAAATTATCTCCCCCACGAGGTTTCTGCTTTACTGGCTGTTTTTTTATATTCAAATAAATTAGACACATTTCTCGTTCAAATTCGTGAGATGTGTCTTTTTTTATATAAAAGAAATACATAGAGTTTGAAGAAATAAATTTCCTCTTTCTTTCCATTTATTGATTAAGGACTTTATTGCTAGTTTGAAGCATATTCAGAGAATTGCCGGGGTGTTGGATTTACAAATGATGAACTACGCATCTTTTTTGTTCTTTTCAGACAACTTAGTTGGGGATTTTTTCGTCTATGTTTATACTTAAATTAGAATGGAAAGGAAGATCCTATGAATAATTTTTTTCAAACGCTTGTTGAGCGAAAAGGAGAATTGATCTCCGCAACATTTCAGCACTTATCAATTTCATTAATTGCCTTATTGATTGCGATTGTTATTGCAATCCCATTAGCTATTTGGGCAGTGAACCATAAAAAAATGGCAGAAGTATTGTTGCAGATAACCAGTGTTTTACAGACGATCCCATCTTTAGCTTTATTAGGATTGTTGATCCCCTTCGTTGGAATCGGAACAGTGCCAGCGTTGATTGCATTAGTGATCTATGCGTTATTACCAATTTTTCAAAATACGTATATCGGACTTAGTGAAATTGATCCATCCATTGAAGAAGCAGCAGTTGCTTTTGGTATGTCACGCATGAGACGGTTGATCAAAGTGGAATTGCCAATCGCATTACCTGTTATTATTTCAGGTATTCGGACAGCCCTTGTCTTGATCATTGGAACAGCAACGTTAGCAGCATTGATCGGTGCCGGTGGCTTAGGAACGTTTATCTTATTAGGAATTGATCGAAATACGCCAGTTTTGACTCTGATTGGTGCAATCAGTTCAGCTTTGTTAGCAATTATTTTCAGTAGTTTAATCAGACTTCTTCAACATTTGAAACCTCGATATACAGTTATCACTTTATTGCTTATCTTTTTGGGAATCGGTGGAATATCTTTGTATCAAAGCGGACTCTTTAAAGAAGATAAGGTGACAATTGCTGGGAAATTAGGTTCAGAACCAGATATTTTGATTCAAATGTATAAAGAATTAATTGAAGATAATTCAGATGTTGAAGTTGAATTAAAACCGAACTTCGGCAAAACCAGTTTTCTTTTTAGTGCATTGGAGAATCAACAGATCGATATTTATCCGGAATTTACAGGAACTGTTTTAGAAAGCTTAGTTAAAGTACCTGATGACTTAAAAAATAAAGAATTGAATGAAAAAGAAACCTATAATCAAGCGAATCGCTTATTAGGTGAACAATTTGAAATGACACTTCTTCAACCAATGGCGTATCAAAATACCTATGCTTTAGCGGTGAAGCGATCATTTGCCAAAGAAAATGGGCTAAAAACCATTTCTGATTTGGGAAAGATTGAAGATCAGATAAAAGCCGGTTTCACATTAGAATTTATTGATCGTTCGGATGGCTATAAAGGAATCCAAGAACTTTACAAGCTTAATTTTCCAAGTGTCCAAAGTATGGAACCAAGTTTACGCTATCAAGCCATCGATAACGGAGATGTCAATGTAGTAGATGCTTATTCGACTGATAGTGATCTAAAACAATATGACCTTGTCACCTTAGAAGATGACCAGGGATTATTTCCAGATTATCAAGGAGCTCCTTTGATGACCAAAGCCTTTGCGAAGGAACATCCAGAAATCGTTACAGCTCTAAACAAGCTCGCTGGCAAAGTAACAGAATCTCAAATGATTGAAATGAATTATCAAGTGAATGTAGAAAAACAACAACCTGCGGAAGTAGCGCATGCATTCTTGGAAAAAGAAGGACTACTGAAGGAGGGGAATAAATGAATAATCTGATAGAATTCAAGCAAGTCCAAAAGAAATTTGGCGAAAAATATGCAATTAAAGAACTAAACTTATCGATTGAACAAGGGGAAATCTTTGTTTTGGTGGGTCCCTCTGGTAGCGGGAAGACGACCTCGCTTAAAATGATCAATGGTCTATCTCAGCCGAGCGCAGGGGAGATATTCTTCAAGGGTAAATCGTTAAAAGACTATGATTTACAAAAAATGCGGTGGAAAATGGGCTATGTTTTACAACAAATTGCGTTGTTTCCAACTATGACTGTCCAACAAAATATCGAAGTTATTCCAGAAATGCTAGGATGGGAAAGAAGAAAAAGAGAAAAAATAGCTGACCAATTACTTGAGAAAGTCGGACTTGATCCTACAATCTATCGAAATAGAATGCCACAGGAATTATCCGGTGGAGAGCAACAACGGATCGGTATCGTCCGTGCTTTGGCAGCTAGCCCAGAAGTTATTTTGATGGACGAACCATTTAGTGCTTTAGATCCTTTGTCTCGAGCTTCTTTACAAGACCTTGTACTTTCCTTACATCAAGAATTAGGCACAACGATCGTCTTTGTGACGCATAATATGGATGAAGCCATAAAATTAGGAGATCGGATCGCTGTCATGAAAGAGGGCGAATTAATTCAATGTGACCAACCCGACCAGTTGTTGACTCAGCCTAAAAATGAATTTGTACGGAGCTTTTTTGATGAAACGATTCAACAAAAACAACAAACAGTAAAAGAGCTGATCGTAGCTGACGATTACAGCAAAGGAATTCATCAAGCGGATTTTCCAGATGTTTACTTAAGTACACCGCTGACTGAAGTATTCGAATTATTGATCCAACATGAAGCAGTAAATATTCGAGAAAATGAGGAAAATCTAGGGGAGATTACAAGAAAAGATATCTTCACTTATTTATCTAGAAAGGAAAGAGAAAATGAAAGAATATGATGAAGTTGTGATTGGTTCTGGCGTAGCTGGTATGAGCGTGGCTTATGGGTTAAAAAAAGCAGGGAAGAACGTCTTGATCATCGAAGAAAATCTTTGGGGTGGTACTTGTCCTAATCGAGGATGTGACCCTAAAAAAATTCTACTAAATAGTGTGGAAGCAAGAAAACGAATTGAACAGTTGTTGGGTAAAGGATTCAGCGAAGTACCAACTGTTGATTGGCAAGAACTACAAGCATTTAAGCGCAGTTTTACAGATCCAGTTTCAAAGAATCGTCAAAAAGAATTAGCAGCAGCTGACATTGATTATCTAGCTGGAACAGCACGCTTTATCAATGAAAATACGATCATGGTAGGAGAAGAAAAAATTTCAGCTGAACATTTCATTCTTGCTACTGGTCAACGACCATCGATTTTACCTATTGATGGGAATGAATTTTTACAAACAAGTACTGACTTTTTATCATTAAGTGAATTGCCTCAGGACATTATTTTTATTGGTGCAGGCTATATTGCATTTGAATTAGCGATGATCGCTCATGCTTCAGGAAGCAATGTCACGATCGTTCACCATAATCAACGACCATTAAAAGCATTTGACGAACAATTGGTCAAACAACTAGTTAAACAAATGGAAGCAGCCGGGATTCGATTTGTTTTTGATTTTGAGTCACAGCGAATCATTCAAGAAGGAACGCACTATTCCTTGCAGTCAAACGATCAAGAACTACAGGCAGATGCGATTTTTTGTGCCACTGGAAGACAGCCAAATGTTGAGCGACTAGACCTGGAAAAGGCGAAGGTAGAAACAACGAAACATGGTGTTGTTGTTAATGACTATCTTCAAACGAGTAATCCAATGATTTTTGCTTGCGGGGATATCATCTCACGGACAGAGCCAAAATTAACGCCAGTTGCTACCTTTGAAGGAAATTATGTTGCAAACTATGTATTAGGAAATACTAAAGAAAAAATTAGTTATCCTTCCATTCCTACGATCGTTTTTACTAGTCCGAAATTGGCTCAGGTCGGGGTAACAAAAAAACAACTCACTGGACAAGAAGAAGTAGTAGAAATTGATATGACCAATTGGTTTACCTATCATCGTGTGAATGAACCACTTGCTAAATCCCAAATGATCTATGACAAAGCTGGGTATTTGATTGGTGCCAGTGTCCTTAGTGAACAGGCAGATGATTTAATCAATGATTTGAATTTATTGATCAGTCAACATACAAAAAAAGAAGAATTAGAGCAATGGATCATGGGTTATCCAACGGTAGCGAGTGATTTATCCTATTTATTGAAATAAAAAATACAGTGTATTGATTATGTAAAAAAACGATTAAATATAAAAAAATAAACGCTTAAATCTGTGGCTGAAAATGTCCTCGAATTTAGGCGTTTTTTCTATTGTAGTGAAAATGATAAAAAGATTATTTTAGTGAAAGGCTCTTTATGGAGTTCTCTAAAAGATCCGGTAGTAAATATTTTAATAATAGATATCTTGAGTGTTATTTTTATTAAAATATTACCTCGCAGAAAAGCACGAATCTTATAGGTTGATCACTACTTTTTTAATATTATTATACTTATATTTTAATGAAATGGTAGACATACTTATTTTCGTACATTAAAATTAATAATAGAGGAGAATAGAGAAAACAAAGCGTTTGTAAATTTTGAGGGATTAGGAGGGGAAAATGAAGCAATTACTAACGAAACAAAGTTTAAGACAGCTAGCACTCTTAGAGTTACTCTGGAGCAACGAATGGCTGACGATTGCAGAGATCGTCAAAAAAATAGGTGGGGTTGAAAAAACGATCCGAACAGACATCAAACAACTGAATGAAATAATTGAACCTTTAAAAATAGAGACTTCGGTAAAATATGGCGTTTTTTTAAGTAAAGACTTAGGTGTTTCAAAATCATATGTTTATTCGCTTTTTTTACAAAAAAGTGTCGAATGTCAAATGTTGGAAATGATATTCATCAATCCCATGATGAAAAGAGGGGAACTATGCGATCAACTCTTTATTTCAGAAACACAACTCAATCGATTACATAATAAAATGAATATTTTAATGAAAAAATACGAAATAAAAATCACAAATGATTTGAAATTGATCGGTCACGAAAAAAATATCCGTAAACTTTTCTCTAGTTTGTTCTATGAAAAATACCTTTCACCCGATTTACTTTTTAAAACAGAAGAATTTCAACTGATTGATACAGTACTTGATATTTTTTATAAACAAAATAAAGAGAAGATGGTTATGGATGATCAACATCATTTTTTATTGAATAAAATGCGAATGAGATTATGGGTGGCTGCCTATCGTTGTAAATCTAGCTCATTCTTTAAACAAGAGGAAGATTATTTTAATTATTCTATGATTACTGGAGATCGAGAATTAAACAAAAGGTGGCAAGCTGTGTTTGGTATCGAACTATCAGAAGAAGTTTTGTTTAACCTGTTTGAGTATTTTCATGCTCCATTCAAATTAAATGAACGATGCTTACAACTAGGGACTAGTCAATCGATCTTACAAACAAGACTGGAAAATCTGATTTTGGAAGTTAGCTATGAATTTAAGATTAAATGCCAGAACAAAACAGCTCTACTTCAGGCCGTTATGTGGCGGATACTTCGTACGATCGGTCCAACGCATATTTTAAATAACGTTGAAGAAGATTTTGTCTGCGAATTAATGAATGATCGACAAGATATCGTTTTAAATTTGAAAGCTAAATTCAGTGAAATTTATGACGATCTAACCGTTCATTCTCTAGATAAAAAAAATATGATTTATCAATCCATTTATACTTTAGTTTCACAATGGTCTGAATTTCGTTCGGAAATACGTAAGCCAACGATTAAAATCCACGCTGCATTGCTATTAGATGCACCAGCCGGGCATTTAAAAATGCTAAAAGAAGAAATCGAATATCATTTTAGAAATACATATGAAGTTGATATTTTATTGCCAATAGCACAAAATTCTGTGAATCAGCTAAAACACTATGATTGTGTCCTAACCAATGGCTTTAATACTGGCGATCTAGGAGATGTGAAAATTATTGGTGTCCCTAATTATTTTGGAGAAGAATTTGTCAAAAAACTACATCATTTTTTGATCAACAAAAAGGAAGAATTACACGTTTTTAGAAAGAATATACTCATCTAAAAGCAAAACAAGTTGAATATACATATTGAGAAAGAGGCTGAACGATACAGTAACAATCATAGTAGTATTTCCGAATGAACATCCAAAGAGCAGTTATCGTTACATTAACTATAAAAAAAGTGAGCGTGCTATTTAGTGAAAACGATTCTGTTTGTTGCATAGATCTACCTAGTAAAGGGACCCGAGATGAATGATTGTCTTTGGTCTCCTATTTTTTTACTTTGCATCACGAACAACTCAATGGATCGTTGGAAAAAATAAAAGATTATGAAAGATATTTTACCAAGGGCTCGGTATATTAAGGTTATTTTTAAAGATTGGGATATGCTAAAAATAAAACAAGGAGTATTTATCTGTTAGGAGAGGAGAGATGTAATAGAAATGAGAGAAATATTAGACGGGCGTTTGAGACGCCAATTGAATATTTTAGAAATCCTTTGGAATACGGAATGGATTACGACTGCGGAATTAGCTGAAAAAATTGATAGTTCAGAAAAAACCATTCGAAATGATCTATCTCAAGTCAACGAAATGATTGAGCCTCTATCAATTGAAACTTCTTTTAGAGCAGGAATCATTTTAAAGAAAGATATCACAACGCCTAAGTCATTTATCTATTCAAAAATTCTTGAAAAGAGTCTAGAATACACATTACTGGAAACGATTTTCCTAGGAAAAGTTACTTCTAAAGAAGAGCTTAGTGATTTGCTTTATATTTCAGAAACTCAGGTATCAAGGGTAATTAATCGAATCAATCAAGAAATCCGGTTTTTCGATTTTCAAATTACCAATCAAATCAAAATTATCGGAAACGAAGGGAATATCAGAGACTTCTTTTCAGTCTATTTTTCTGAGAAATATCATTTGCCCGAAAAATTGATACAAAAAGAAGAAAGAAATTTGATTTCAGAGATCATTGATATATTCATCAAAGAAAATACGATATGGGCAATTGTGAACAATGACCATCATTTATTTTTGGGAAATTTAAAATTTCAATTGTATGTCTGTTTTACACGATTGAAGCAAGGCTATCAATTAGAAGTTAACGAGATACCTTTTCATTTTACACATCTAATGAACGAAAAAAAACTAGTAGAAAAAATACATAATGTCTTTGGCATCAAAAGTGTAAAAGAAAATCTTCAGCAATTATTTTATGAATTCCATCAGCCAATTAATCCAATAGCTCGCTTTCATTCAGAAGGAGTTGAAATCGATTCGGTCTCAATAAAGAAACAGATCGGCTATGTGATTACTTTGCTGGAAGAACGTTTTGGATTACTTTGCGAGAATCGAGATAAATTGATTCATGATATTTATTGGACGACCATGAGTTCGGTGCGACCTACTTATATTTTATACAATAAAAAAACGGATTTTTTTGAAAATACGTTGAAGGTAAGTCCTGAGTTAGTTACCGCATTAAGAGATGAATTTTTTGATATTTACTTTTCTCTTGGTAATCCATTTTTATCTTACTTAGATGAAATGATCCAGCAATCCATCTTCAAATTATTAACTTCTTGGTCTGAACTATGGGTACGCGTGAGAGAAAGTAAAGCAAGTATCAATGTAGCACTTTTATTGGATAGCTCTTACGATCATATGCGGATGCTCAAAGAGGAAATTCAATTTTATTTTAGACATAATATCAAAATTGAGATACTCGATCCTACTACTCAAATACAAAAGGGCTATTTACAAAAGTTCGATTGCCTTTTAACAGATGTATATTCGCCTGACCATTTCGGTATTCCAACGATTGGGATGTCTAGTTATTTTGATGAAGATATCATTAATAAATTAGTTGATTATTACCATATAAAAGTTAATTCCAGTATGGATAGTTAGTTTGCACTATAACTATAAATTTCGGAAAAGTTTCCGCTTATCAACTGATATGGCTAAAAATTAAGTATTATTTTTAGATGTTCTAAGCTAATCATCTTTTTGTTACATAACAATTACTAATGGAAAAGGTATTTACCAATCTATCGGTAAAACTTGGTTTTCATTCTATTTTATTTTTACGGATAATATTATTGTGGAGGTTGCGTCGTTAAAGTATTGGAGGTGAAGAGCGAAATAAAAAGAGTGATGTATTACTTGATAGGTGTTTTAATGGTTAGTCTTTTCATTACAACAAACTGTCATGCACAAACCACAAATGAACAAACGATTCAAGTTGAAGCAATAATAGGAGTATGGGATGCGGACGCAGATGCCAGTACAATTGATAACGTAAGTGACGCAGGAACCAAAGAAAAAGCAACTATAACGATCACACCATCTGATTCAGGTTCTTCAAAAAAAGTGAGACTTCCACAAACTGGTGAACAATTGAGCGTTTATATGATGTTACTTGGAACAATTGTATCCCTTTTCTCAACGGTTATGTTGATTGAGCTCAATCGAGAAAAAAACTATATCATGTAATTTTATTTTTATGGAAATGTTGTGAGACGTTTTCAGCGAGGAGAGAGACAGAATAATGAAGAAGTTGACAAATGTGTTACTAGTATCATCTATTTTATTAGGTGGATTTGGAATTGGAACAATGAATGCAAGTGCAGAAACAGTTAAAGATAATGAATTAGGCTGGATTCCTGGATTAAGTGACCCTGAGGATGACAGCGCAACTATTCAAGGAAAAGATAATGCACAAATTGGAGTGGATGGCTGGATTGGTCCATGGGATCCGGTCGGACCGGAAGATGTATCTTATGTTGACATCACTGTACCTACAAAAGTACGTTATGCAAATGCGGTAACAGATGATGGCCAGCCACTTCCTAATATCTTATCACCTATTTATACCGTAACAAATAATTCTAGTGCACGTAGAGTCAAGATTGAAATATCAAAATTTGAAGAAAAAAGTCAATCGGGTGTAAGACAAGATTTATACTTTACACCAACAAATGAAGCGGGCGTCCGTTTACAAAGTGTTGCGGGTCAATTTCTTAATAGCCCTACTTATTTAACAGAATTAGATAAATCTTCATCTAAAACGTTAAAATTCGAAGGAAAAATCGCTGAAGGATTTAAAGAAAATCAAGTGGTTAGACCAAGTTACGAAATAACGTTTAATTTCACTGCTTTAAAAGATACTGAATCATAAAAAAGCGTGATTTGTTTCATTTATATCATATATTATTGGAATCCCCAGCAGAATAAACAGGGAATTTCGCACATAGTAACAATGACATGACTGTCTTAGAATACCATTTAGCAGGATTCCAAATAGTTGGAGTTCTGCTAATCATTGAAAGTATAAACTGTTGGAACGAAAGAAACTAGTTGATCAACAAAAAAACATGTGGATTGTTTGAAAAGAAATAAAGGTAAATGCTTAACGAATGATTTTTTTATCCATCTGGTTGAGACGATTTGTTTTTGATTTTATCAGAAAGGGAGATTTTTAAATGGCACATAAAGCAAAACAAAGAAAAAAAAGCACATATATCCTGATAACCTTCTCTGTAGTACTTTTGATATTGGGGATCAGTGGATACTTCTATTTTAATCAATCTCCCCCTCAAGTCGTTACAGGATTGCCAGATTTTGATGAGAACATCACTCAGTTGAATAATGGCGAATTATTAAAAAAGATGCAGGAAGAAGTCGATAAAGACAATGTTCGGATTGTATTGAAGCATGAAGTCGAATTAAATAAAGAGAGAAAAGCCCACGTGGATGTACGTAATGTGGGTGTCAACTCCTATAATATACAAGTAGAATACTATTTAGCATCTAATCAAAAAAAATTATATGTTTCAGGATTGATTCCACCCAACAATGGGATTGAATCGGTTGCTTTCAAGAATATGCCTTCCTCGGGTACGCATGGCATAAAGATATATTATAAAGTATATAATGAAAAAGAACTAATCAATACAACAACCATTGATGGAACACTCCGTATTGATTAACGAATCATAGCTAGCATAATAAAAAATAGTTATTTAGAGGCGGGCCAAAGCTTGCTTTATTATCTTAGTTCACTCGAAAATTCACGAAGTAGGTTTTGTTTTAACTGGTTTACTTGGGATCCTTTAAAGAGGGTCCTTTTTTATTTCACTAAAAGTACATAATTACCAAGAAATAGGAATTTTTCGGTTTGTTTTTTCGGATAGAATTAACTAAACTTTAGATGAAAACGTTGTTTATTTACTTGTTTGAAAGATTCACATAGTAAGAAGAAAGTAAGGAGGCAGAACTATTAAATCAATCAAATTAGAAAAAACGGATTATCGATTTTATGAATTAGAACAAGTCCAAAGACATAATCAAAGAGAAATAGTTGAATCAAGTATTGTACAACCAGATAAAACATCTTTAAATTATGATGTTTTAAATAAGAAATTTATTGACTATAAAAAGATCATTAGAAAATATTTGACCCATTTATCTTCAACAAAATCGATTCATTCTAATTGGACAATATTAATTGAATGGCGAATCATCTTTAAAGAATCGGCATTAAAAAAATTATCAGTAAGAGAAACAAAACTATTTTTTTTACAAATTGTTCAAACCTTTCAAAAGCTATACGGTCTATCGAATATCATTTATGCACATGTTCATTTTGATGAAGAGAAACCACACTTACATATTGGCCTAATACCCATGAAAGAAGGACGTCTCAATTCTGCTTATATTATGTCCAAATATAAAAACTGTGAAATAGAAACAGAATTACTCAAAAAGTTAGAAGCAGTTCTTCAACAAAATAAGACATCCATCTATCGAAAAAAATCGACAAATGATCATATGAAAGAACAATTGAATGCTGAGTATCAAGAATACAAAGAACTGTATACTAAATTACTTCACCACTCGTTGTTGCCTTCTGAGGTGGGGATGAAGAAACCAGGAAGAGAAACAGATAACTATTCAAATCATATGACAGACGAAAAGAGTAAAACAATAGACGAATTACATAAAGAAAACAATTATTTGAATTCATTAGTGAAACGATTGAAAGCAGAGAACAACTATTTATTGAACGTCATGAAAGAAACAAAAAATAATTTTGAGCAGTTAGACAAACACAACTGTTCAAAAAACACGATGAACGAACCACCATTTGCCAAACTGGAATTAGAAAATCGAAATTACCAAAAAAATTGACAGAAAGGATACTATTTCTGCCAATTTTTTTCATTTACGCTTTGCTTAGTAAAAAAAAACGAAGATCCTAAAGAGGGACCTTCGCTTTTTAAACAAGCTATTTTATATTAGTACCAACCGTTTGCTTCCCAGAAAGATTTAGCTGCTTCCCATGAGCCGTAACGAGAAGATACGTATTGTTCAGCAACTCGTTCTTGGTTTGCTGCTGAATAGTCACCATTTAAGTAAGAAGAATCTAATTGGTAACGTCCGATGTAACGACCGTTTGTTGCTGTATAAGAACCGCTAGATTCTTTTTGAGCGATCCATTCTTTCGCTGAGCTTGTGTTTGTTGTTGCTGGTGTTGCTTGTGCCGCTGTTTGCGTTGCTTGAGCAACTGGTTGGGCAGGTGCTGCTTGTTGAACTGGTTCTTGCTTCACTGGTTGTTCAGCCACTGTTTTTGTTTGAGCAGGCGCTTGGTAAGCTGTTTGTGTTGTTGCTGCTTGTTCGCCTGTTGGGATTGTTAATTGTTGACCTGAATAAATCAAGTTGATGTTTGAGATTGAATTTTTTTCTGCAATAGTTTGGATCAAGGAGTTATCACCAACGTATTTTTGAGAAATCGTTGATAGCGTATCACCTGATTGAACGGTATAAGCTTCGTCCGCATGTGCAGATGTTCCCATAAAGAATAGTGCGCCGGCAGTCAAAGTTGTTCCTAATAGTAATGTTTTAAGTGATTTCATGTAAAAGCTCCTTCGTAAATTTAAAAATAGTTTTGTTGTGACCAACGAGGAATACTTTACCACGGGGATATATTTCATAGGTAATAGCTTTATGACAAATCTACCTTTTTTGTAATATTTGAAGTAACATATGTAATCGAAAACGATTTCTTTGTCGTAAAATCAAGCATAATGTCTCTGAAAAGAGTAGCTGTCTAGTTATTAAGAAAAGGTTAATCTCACGTTTTTTTGTAGAAAAAATCTCTCTTTTGTCTCGAATAACGCTTACATGAATATAAATAAAAACAGTCATGAGCATACAAACTAACGCTCATGACTGCTTTATTTATATTAGGAACAGAGGATAATTAAAAAATTATCGTTCTACTCTATTTGTAATAAGTGGAAAGAATTTCAAACAATAAATAGCACAAATTCCTACGATAATATAGATCGCTTTAGCTAGAATTGTCGTAGATCCACCTGCAATAGTAGCAACTAAATCAAATTCTAATAAACCAACCAATAACCAATTTAATCCACCAACGATCAACAATGTTAAAGCAATAATGTCTAAAGTTTTCATTTGTTATTTCTCCTCTCCATATTTGACATACTCTAATTATAAACTAATTTTTATATTAGTACTAAAATACTGCTTAAGCTTATAAAATAAGGTTATAAGCTGGTAATGTCATCTTTATTTATAAGAATACGAGTTTGATGATGAGAAAAAAATGAAATATATAAGTCAAGAAAGAGAAATGTCCAATGGAAAGCAAAAGGATTCAAGAACTGTAAACAAGCGTTACACTATTTAAAAGAATCGATTGAATAAGAGTTCAATTATGGTTCCTAATATTCATCGTTCTCATAATTCTTTTACAGTATAGGTCATAGGTTGTAAGTATAAAAAATGATCAAGATGGGCAAAATAGAAGGCATGCAGATAAAACAATACTGATTTCATTGCTTAATCGTAATAAGGAGAAATAATCAAAAAAGCTATCTTATGAAACATAAGAAGGAACTGTCCATAGTAATCATTAGCAGTAAATTAACAGGAAGAGTAAAATAGAAAGAAGAATTTATGCGTAAAATTATCAGAAGTCAGGTCGTTTAGTATAACGAACAGTAAGTTTATTAATAAGACGTGAATAAGAAAACAAAAAAACGTAGAGCACGGAATGCTCTACGACTAGTCATTGATGCAGACGATGGGATTTGAACCCACACGAGCGTACGCTCACAAGACCCTCAATCTTGCATGTCTGCCGTTCCATCACGTCTGCGTATAATAACAATAAATTAATGATAGCGAGTATTTCCGCAGATGTCAAGATGAAAAGGGAGAGAAAAAGTGGAAAAATATGATGGGGAGTTTTCTATCTTAGGAATGAGTGTTGGGCTAATTCTTGGTATTGTATTGAAAGATTTGTCTGCCGGAATTTTTTTGGGTGTTATTTGCGGAATTGCTATGGACTGGGGTGCGAATTTATTCAATGAATATCGACGGAAATGAGTTTGAAAACTAACTAAAATTTCTTATGGTTTTACTTAAAATTGTGGTAAATTTTAGAGGGATAGAGTATGATATTGAAAATAAGTAAAAAATAAAAAATCAGAAATTTCTGTTTATTTTGAAATGAGGGATTGGATAGCGTTATGAGAGAATTTGAAAAATCCAATAAACTAGAAGGCGTAAGCTACGACGTACGTGGACCTGTGTTAGAAGAAGCCGAACGTATGCAAGAAGAAGGGATCAGTATTTTAAAGTTAAATACTGGAAATCCTGCCCCCTTTGGATTTGAAGCGCCAAATGAAGTGATACGTGATTTGATTATGAATGCACGAGATTCAGAAGGCTATTCTGATTCTAAAGGCATTTTTTCAGCAAGAAAAGCGATTGAACAATATTGTCAAATCAAAAAGTTTCCCAATGTGACGATCAACGACATTTATACAGGGAATGGAGTCAGCGAACTGATTACAATGTGTATGCAAGGTCTACTTGATAATGGGGATGAGGTTTTAGTTCCGATGCCTGATTATCCATTATGGACGGCTTCAGTATCACTGGCTGGTGGAAAACCTGTTCATTATATATGTGACGAACAAGCAGAATGGTATCCTGATATTGATGACATTAAATCAAAAATAACGAGTAGAACAAAAGCAATCGTGATCATCAACCCAAATAATCCAACTGGAGCATTGTATCCAAAAGAGATTTTAGAGCAAATCGTGGAGATTGCTCGTCAAAATCAATTGATTATTTATTCTGATGAAATTTATGATCGTTTAGTCATGGATGGTTTAGAACATATTCCAATCGCTACCTTGGCACCAGATTTATTTGTCGTGACGTTGAATGGTTTATCTAAATCCCATCGTGTTGCAGGATTTCGTGTTGGCTGGATGGTGTTGAGTGGAGATAAATCACATGTTAAAGGCTATATTGAAGGATTGAACATGCTTTCTTCGATGCGTCTTTGTTCCAATGTATTGTCTCAGCAAATCATTCAGACGGCATTAGGTGGTTATCAAAGTGTGGATGAATTATTATTACCTGGTGGGCGTATTTATGAGCAACGAGAATTTATTTACAATGCCATTAATGACATTCCCGGACTTTCTGCAGTAAAACCTAAAGCAGCGTTTTACATTTTTCCTAAGATTGATACGAAGCGTTTCAATATTTTAGATGACGAAAAGTTTGTTTTAGATTTCCTACATGAACATCATATCTTGCTGGTTCATGGTGGGGGATTTAATTGGCATCAACCGGATCATTTTAGAATCGTTTATTTACCAAAGATGGATGATCTGAAAACGACTGCTGTCAAAATGCGTGAATTTTTATCGACTTACCGACAAAAATAGCCTGTCATGGATGTTTTTACTCAAAAGAGCCGAACTCAAGTTTTGGCTCTTTTTGGTGTGAGAGATGAAATAATCACTAGCTAAATCAAAAATAAGGAAGGAAAAAAGTCGGACAAGTTTTTGATAGGACTTTTCTTGATGTTTCTTCTTCCGTAAAGTAAAATATTGGTATAATGCGAATACGCATATTTTGAAGGAGGATGCTTATGGAAACGTTGGTCGCTTCCTTTGGTACAATCATAAAAGAAATTCGAAAAGAACAGAAGATGACACAAAAAATGCTTTCGCAAGATATTTGTTCACAGAGTGTTTTAAGCAGAATTGAAAATAATGAAGAGCTACCAAATGTTGTTGTAATGGCACAAATTTGCCAACGTTTAGGCGTAACGATCGATCATGTCATGCGTTTATCTCATGGGAAAATTCGAGCGGTCTTAAAGAATTTTGAGTTAACAGACTTGTATTTTCAGCAACGAGATTATCGCAAGCTGGAACAAGTGTTAAAATCGCCAGAGGTTACAGAAAATTTGTACGAAGCTGCGGATTTTCAAAAATATTATTATTATTTAGGCGTCTGTGAATTTACATTACGAAAAAATATTACTCAAGCACTTAGTTATTTAAAAGAAGCGCTCTCCTATTCGACGTTAAAAGATCGAACACAAGTGACGGACGTTGAGATCCAGCTAGTCAGTTGCATTGGCAAAATCTATGGCGTAGCTGGCAAAACTGCGGAAGCTAGGTACTATTTAAGTCGTAGTATCCAACTCTTCCAAGAGACGATCCAAGATCGAACCAAAAGTGAGTTTACTCAAATTTTTTATAACTATGGAAGCTTTTTGTTGCACCAAGGAGAAATTGAACTATCTTTAGAACAAGTAAATCAAGGAATACGGTGGGCGCAAGATAAAAATAGTTATTATTACCTTAACGATTTATTTATTTTAAAGAGTTTGATTTATAAAAAGAAAGGTGAAATCAATAAAGCTCTCTTTTATGAAGAATTGGCACAATCAGTTAAAAAAATAGCAAAAAGTCTCTAAATGGTGTAGACCATTCTTGACTTATCTCCAAAATAAGAGTACCTTTAGGATAGAAAATCAAAGGAGAGAGAAGAATGAGAACTTTTATCTACGCAGACAAATTCTTTTTGTCATCCGGTGTCAAAAATGCAGGTTATCTTGAAATCACTGATGGTCTTTTTGGGGAGTATACCCAAAACACACCTGAAGGAGAAGTCAATATCATTGATCAAAGCGGAAAATGGATCGCTCCTGGTCTAGTTGATACGCATATTCATGGCTATATGAACCATGATGTGATGGATAATGATGCAGAAGGTGTGAAAGCAATGTCAGAAGGATTGCTTTCTTGTGGAGTAACATCGTTTTTACCAACTACTTTAACATCAAGTAAAGAACGTTTAAAAGATGTAGCTGAAACAATTGGAAAAATGTACCAAGAAGCTCCTGGAGCAAAAATTAAAGGAATCTATTTTGAAGGACCATTCTTTACGGAAGAACATAAAGGGGCGCAAAATCCAAGTTATTTTGGAGACCCTGATCTTGATACTTTCCATGAATGGCAAGAAGCTTCTGGCGGACTGATCAAAAAAATTGCCCTAGCCCCAGAACGAAAAGGCGTTGAAGAGTTTGTCAAACAAGTGACAGATGAAGGCGTGGTTGTTTCATTGGGTCATAGTAATGCGACGATCGATGAAGCACAAAAGGCAGTAGAAGCAGGTGCTAGTGTCTTTGTCCATGCGTATAATGGCATGCGTGGATTAAATCATCGTGAACCTGGAATGGTTGGTGCGCTACTATCGCTAGAACATGTTTTTTCAGAATTGATTTGTGATGGGCATCATGTTCATCCAAATGCTGCTCAAATTTTAATGGAAAAAGCAGGTCATGACCATGTGGCATTGATCACTGATTGCATGATGGCTGGTGGAATGCCTGATGGCAATTATAATTTAGGAGAATTTCCAGTGGTCGTGAAAGATGGAACTGCTCGCTTAGAATCAGGTAATTTAGCAGGAAGTATCTTGAAATTAAAAGAAGCAATCAAAAATGTAGTAGACTGGGGATTAGCTACACCTGAACAAGCTGTGATGATGGGAAGCTTAGTACCAGCAATCAGCTGCAAGATCGATGATACTTGTGGCAAGATCGCAAAAGGACGGGACGCTGATTTTATCGTATTGAATCCAGATATGACTTTAGAAGCAACATACCTAGATGGTGTAGAACGTTATCACGCTTAATAAAAAGACTGTTATTAAGTAAGCAAGAGCGAACCATCGCTGAAAGGCTGGTTTGAAGAGCTTTGACTTAATGGATCAGGTCATTTTGTTTGAACATCATTTGTAAATAAGCAAAAGCCGATGTGGCTGGGACAGAATCTTGTTCTATTCACACCGGCTTTTTTTTTAACTGATTTGGATGACTTTCACCCCAACATTGTTGATTTCAGCGATTACTTTTTCAGAACAAAACTGGTCAGTAATCAAATAATCAAAAACAGAAATATCTGCAATTTTAAATTTTGATGTTAAACCAATTTTGCGATGATCAGCAACTAGAATTTTACATTTAAACGTTTGACGAATCATCATTTCATTGATCGTTGATTCATTGAGAATTTTAGTTGTTACGCCATTATCGATCGACACACCACTGCAACCAATGATACAGACATCAGCATTCATTGAAGAAATGGTATTTAATGCGATATCACCCACTAATGCTTCTTTTGGAAAGCGCATCTCACCTCCAGTCAAGATATAATTGCAGTTTTCTTTATGAGGGGAGTAAGTGATTTTTACGTTATTTGTGACAATTGTCAGGTGATTGGCACATACATATTCAACCACTTTAAGTGCAGTAGAACTAGAATTAATGAATACGGTATCATAATCATTGATGTATTTACAAGCTTCACGAGCGATTGATTGTTTTAGTCGTTCTGGTCCAGATTGATCAAAGTCTGTACGATTATCATAATTATAAGAACAGAACCCGTAATGACGAATGATCTCATTTTTTTCTTCTAATAAATTTAGGTCTCTGCGTATTGTACTAATAGAGACTTTTAAAGATTCAGCTAACTCATATGTTGTCATTTGCTCTTTTTGTTGTAATCGCTCCAAAATATCCTTTTGACGCTTCTCAATATTGACAATGGAATTTTTCATTATTTACCCTCCTATATGTCGTTTGTATATATGATTTTTATTACTTCAAAAATTCATATAAAGTTTATTAACTACATCTATCATACTAAAAAAATCAATTAACTAACAAAAACGATCATATAAATAATAAACACTCATATAAAAGGGTTTTCATGTTTGACGCCGCATATTATGATTTAGATGTCAACAAAAGAAAGTTCTTGAGAGGAGCATTACAATGAGCAAACATGTCAATGATGTCACAAAAGAAAATTGGGTTTTAGAAACATTTCCTGAATGGGGTACCTACTTGAATGAAGAGATCGAAGCAGAGGAAGTAAAAGAAGGAACGGTTGCGATGTGGTGGTTAGGTTGTACCGGGATTTGGTTAAAGACGCATAAAGGGACAAATATTTTGTGTGATTTATGGTGTGGGACAGGTAAACGTAGTCATGGAAATGGGATGATGAAAAAAGGGCATCAGATGATGCGAATGAGTGGGGTTCAAAAAATGCAACCGAACTTGCGGACGCAACCTTTTGTGATTGACCCTTTTGAAATGAAAAGTGTAAACGCTTTAGTTGTCACGCATATCCATTCGGATCATTTGGATATCAATACAGCAGCTGCTGTTCATCAAAATTGTCCGAATGCAAAATTCATTGGTCCTCAAGAAGTAGTAAATACTTGGTTGAACTGGGGAATTCCAAAAGAGAAAACGATAATCGTCAAACCAGGAGATGAAGTCAAAATTGAGGATGTAACTATCGTTGCTTTAGAAGCATTTGACCGTACAGCATTAGTCACTTGTAAAGATCCAGAGGAAACTTTAAAAGGGAAAATACCTCAAGAAATGGATGAGATCGCTGTGAATTATCTATTTGAAACATCGGGTGGAAATATTTATCATGCTGGAGACTCTCATTATTCTAATATGTTTGCGAAACATGGGAACGAACATACTATTGATGTTTGCCTAGGTGCATATGGTGAAAATCCACGAGGTATCACGGATAAAGTGACTTCTGTCGATATGTTGCGAATGGCTGAGTCATTAAAGGCTAAAGTAGTCATCCCTGTTCATTATGATATCTGGGCAAATTTTATGGCTGATCCAAAAGAAATTACCGAAATATGGAAGTTTAAAAAGGATCGCTTGAAGTACGATTTTAAACCATATATCTGGCAGGTAGGAGGCAAGTTTACCTATCCAACGAACAAAGACGACCTGGAATTTAATTTCTACCGTGGTTTTGAGGATGTATTTTCTGTAGAAAACGATACACCATTCCCGTCATTCTTATAGAAAAGAGGCTAACAACATGTTGAAATATTTTTTGGATCAAGGCTTGGTGAAATATTCCGATAAAGAAATTACTGATTGGAAGGAAGCTGTTGCTGAAAGCTGTCAACTATTATTAGATAAAAAGTTGATTGATCAAAGTTACGTAGATGAAATCATCCAATGTGTAGAAGAACATGGTCCTTATATCGTGATTGTTCCCAAAGTGGCAATGCCACATTCTTCAGCAGATAGTGAAGGAGTTTATGGAACAGCTATCTCATTCACTAAAATGAAAAGACCCATTCAATTCGACCAAGAAGAAAAATCAGCAAGTTTATTCTTTACTTTAGCAGCCAAAAATGTAGATCAGCATATGGAAAATATTCAAAAATTGTCTGAGTTGTTGATGATAGATGGGCTAATTGATCGTTTGGCAGATACCGATTCGATTGAAGACTATCGAGTGGTGATGCAAGAGTATAACTTATAGGAGGAAAAAAGAATGGCTGATTTTTTATTGAGCATTTGGACTTATTTCGCTACAAACATCTTAACTCAACCAGCTTATCTGATTGGTTTTATTGTACTGCTAGGGTACATTCTCTTGAAACGTCCATTTTATGAGTGTATTGCTGGTTTCTTGAAAGCAACAGTCGGTTACTTCATTTTGACGGTTGGTTCAGGAGGATTAGTAAACAACTTCCGCCCCATTTTAGTAGGTTTAAAAGAACGGTTTAATCTGGATGCGATGGTCACCGATCCATATTTTGGACAAAATGCCGTTGACTCTGGATTAGAGGAAACATTTGGTCGTACATTTGGGGATGTCATGATTTTACTTTTGATTGCTTTTGTTATGAATATCTTACTCGTTCGTTTTCAAAAATATACAAAATTACGTTCGGTTTTTACAACTGGAAATGTTCAGATTCAACAATCTGCAACTGCTTTTTGGATATTATTATTTTGTTTTCCCTCTTTAGGAAGAATTCAAGTTCTGATTTTTATGGGACTGATTTTAGGCTGTTATTGGGCAGTAGCTTCTAATTTAACAGTTGGTATCACCCAGGAGTTAACCGAGGGCGCTGGTTTTTCTGTGGCACATCAGCAAATGTTTGGTATCTATATATTTGCGAAGTTAGCCGAGTTTTTAAAGAAACGTGATCAAAAAAAAGAACACTCTAAAAAAGTGGATAAAAAATTGGAAGATATTGAATTACCAGGTTTTTTATCTATATTTAATGAAAATATGGTAGCAACTTCTTTATTAATGCTTTTATTTTTTGGAATTATTTTGTTAGTGCTAGGAAAAGATTATTTGATTCAAGCACAGTTTATGAAAGAAGGACAAAGTTTCTTGTTCTATATTATGACAACATCATTGAATTTTGCTGTCTACCTAGCCATTTTACAATTAGGAGTCCGTACTTTCGTGGATGAGCTAACACAATCTTTTCAAGGGATCTCAAATACAATCCTACCAGGTGCGGTTCCTGGGATTGACGTAGCTGCTACTTTTGGTTTTGGTTCACCTAACGCCGTAACCATTGGCTTCTTGTTTGGTGCCTTAGGTCAATTTTTGATGATTGCCTTACTCATTTTGTTCAAATCACCAACCATCGTGATTGCTGGTTTTATTCCACTGTTCTTTGACAATGCAGTTATCGCAGTTTTTGCCAACAATCGAGGTGGTTTCAAAGCCGCCTGTCTGTTCCCATTTCTTTCTGGAATCATTCAAGTTGGTGGATCGGCCGTTTTTGCAACTTGGATCGGCATGTCAAAATATGGTGGCTATCTCGGTATGTTTGACTGGGCCACTGCTTGGCCATTATTTACTGTAATGATGAAGTTTTTGGGGTATGTTGGTATCGCATTAGTCGTGGTTGGGCTATTGATTATTCCACAATTACAATACCGTAAAAATCCAGACGGGTACTTTTTGATCGTCGATGATTATGATCAATATGCAGAAAAATATCACAACGAGAATTAAATACAACAATAAAATTAAAATGAACACATAGGAGGAAAACATAATGAGAATTTTAGTATCTTGCGCAAACGGGTCGGGAACAAGTTTGATGATGATGAGAAGCGTCGAAAAGGCAATGAAAGAACTAGGTGTGTCAATTACCAAAATCCATCATTGTGCAATTTCTGAAGGAAAAAGTTCTGCGACTCAGTATGATGTCGTTTTTACACCAGTCAATTTTTTGAATATGTTTATCCAAGCAGAGAAAAAAGGAATTACAGTGATTGGCATTAAAAATGTCATGTCAGCCAAAGAAATTGGTGAAAAATTTGCTGAATCAGCGTTGTATCAAAAATCTAAATAAAAGAGGAAGACAAAATGAGCAGACCAAAATTACAGATTGCTTTGGATCATAATGATTTAGAACAAGCATTAGCTGATGTATTTCAAGTAGGGGATATTGTCGATATTATTGAAATTGGAACCATTTTATGTCTGCAAGAGGGGCGCAAAGCCATCAGCTGTATTCGTAGCATGTTTCCAAGGAAAACAATTGTTGCTGATACAAAATGTGCGGATGCCGGGGGAACGGTAGCCAAAAATGTAACTGATGCCGGTGCGGATTTTATGACTGTTATCTGCTGTGCTACTCTGCCAACCATGGAAGCAGCTCAAAAAGAAGTGAAGGCATTGCAAGTCGAACTGTATGGGGATTGGACCTATGAACAAGCAGCTGAATGGCGGAGGATCGGTATCCAACAGGTGATCTATCATCAAAGTCGAGATGCATTACTTTCTGGTGAAACTTGGGGAGAACGGGATCTGACAAAAGTAAAGAAATTGATAGAAATGGGCTTTGCAGTTTCTGTGACAGGTGGATTAAACGTGGAAACATTGAAATTATTCGCAGGGATTGAAGTGGAAACTTTTATAGCTGGAAGAGGGATTTCTAGTGCGGACGATCCTGCAAAAGCAGCCAATGATTTTAAACAAGAAATGATTCGCATTTGGGGGGAATAGACTTGGCTCAAATCGGAATTTATGAGAAGGCACTACCAAAAGATATCTCTTGGAAAGAGCGCTTTTTATTAGCAAAGGAACTTGGCTTTTCCTTTATTGAGATGTCGATTGACGAGACAGATGAACGCCTAGCTCGACTCAATTGGTCTGACGAGATGATCAATCAAATACGCAAAGACATGAAAGAGACGGGTATACGGATCAATTCCATTTGTCTGAGTGGTCATCGCAGGTTTCCTTTTGGCTCTTCAAATGAAGCGTATCGGATAAAAGCCAAAGAATTGATGGTCAAAGCGATCCGACTTGCTCAGCGCTTAAGTATCAAAATTATCCAAGTAGCCGGATACGATGTCTATTATGAAAAAAAAACAAGGCTATCACGAAAATTATTTATTGAAGGACTTGAAGAAAGCGTCAAAATAGCTTCTGAATATGGAATAATCTTGTCAATTGAAATTATGGATGATCCATTTATGAATTCAATCACTAAATTTTTAGAAATCAAACGCCAGATTGATTCACCATATCTTCAAGTCTACCCAGATCTTGGTAACCTTTCGGCTTGGCAAGAAAACGATCCAGAACGTGAACTAGAAAAAGGGATCAATTGGATTTCTTCCATCCACTTAAAGGATACCTATCCAGTAACAACTGAATCATCAGGTCAATTTCGTGATGTTCCTTTTGGCGCAGGCTGTGTTGACTTTGATGGTTTGTTAAAGAAACTCAAACAGATGAATTATAATGGGTCATTTTTAATTGAAATGTGGAGTGAAAAAAATCCGGATTTTAAAAAAGAAATCGCAGCAGCAAAGAGCTATCTTTATCCGAAGCTAAAGGAGGCAGGTTATGAGTTTGCGTAATCCGATCATTAAAGAAATGAAACAACGTGTTTATGAAGCAAATTTGGCACTACCTCAATATGGACTAGTTAAGTTGACTTGGGGCAATGTCAGTGAGATTGATCGAGCGCTTGGGGTGATCGTGATCAAGCCAAGTGGTGTAAAGTATGAACAGATGGCTCCCGAACAAATGGTAGTGACTGATCTAGCTGGAAATCCGCTAGAAGAAGATGGGATGAAGCCCTCTTCTGATTTATCGACTCATGTGATTTTGTATCAAGCTTTTGAAAAAATCAATGCTATCGTCCACACGCACTCCACTCATTCAGTCATGTGGGCGCAGGCTGGTCGAGACTTGCCTGCCTATGGAACAACTCATGCGGATGCTTTTTATGGAACGATTCCTTGCACACGGCAATTAACTGAAAAAGAAGTTAAAAGTGCTTATGAAAGAAACACTGGTCATGTGATTGTTGAAACGTTTCAAGAGAGACAATTAGCTCCCACTGAAGTTCCTGGTGTATTCGTTTATGGACATGGCCCATTTACTTGGGGTGAAACCCCTGCAAAGGCGGTAGAGAATAGCTTGATCTTAGACGAAATATGCTTAATGGCTAAAGAAAATGAAAAAATTAATCCTGCTATGCAATCTATTCCACAATATCTTTTAGATAAGCACTACTATCGAAAACATGGGATGCATGCATATTACGGTCAAAAATGACGAAGCTTGCGGGGGCTTACTTGAAGTCTTCACATTTATTGATTCGTAGCACTTAGTAGCAAATTTTTATTCTTGATTTATAAAAGAGTTACTATGTCTGAGTTTGATGTCTGATGTCAAACTCAGACGTAGTTTTTTCTTGTATAAATACTTAGTTATCCAAAGCTACGATTCAACTAAAATTTCTAAACGCGTCACATATTCTTCTGGCTTATTCGTTTCGTGAAAATCAATCAGATAAGATTCATAAAATGGACTGGCTCTATGAAGCGAATGGGTAGTCAGGTAGTTCATGATGGTAGCAATTCCTTTCTTCCTTTGTTCATAGTCACCTTTAAAACTATAACTAAGATAATTTCCAGCAGGGAGTATCTCAGCATCCTCATTTTTAATCGTAAGGTCAGGACAAAAATAAAATACTTGATAGGTAAAAGGATCTTCTTCTAAATGGATGATACTACCAAAAAGATTTTGATTATTAGTGCTTAATAAAGGTTCGTATTTTTTATGAAGTTCTTTTAACGAAAAGTCGATTTGTTCATCCGTCGCAACCGTAGAAGCTTTAAGAATCAGTCTTTTCGGTTGCTGCACTAATAGCACTTCTTGATAGTCTATGTTCTCTGCTTCTTCAATTAACTGGACACGTTCTTTTAAAAGCTCGATTTTTTTTTGTGAGTCACTGATGAGTTGATGAAGTGCCTCGATTTCAAAAGCTAATAATTCTTTTGTCTTGCTGATTTCTTTTTGCTTCAAATAATCGGCGATCTCAGTAATGGAGACGTCAAAATAACGTAGGTCACGGATGGTATTCAGTTGTTCAATGTGTTCGTAAGAATAATTTCGATAGCCATTTTCATCATAATCCGGTGTAATCAAACCTAATTTTTCATAATAGCGTAAAGTATGGGCTGTAATATCATAGAGCTTTGCTAATTCATTGATTTTCAAATCATCACTTCCATTGATCAGTCATTTTAAGTAAGGTTATTTTACTACGAAACGTGGGGGAAATGTGAATGGAATTGATTTTCTTATTCTACATAGATAGATTTGCTTAAATTTTTCTTGACCTTAGAGTCACTCTAACCTTTATGATTTGATCAGTAAGAATTATTGGAGGAAAAAAATGAAAGAATGGTACACCTTATCAATCATAGAAATCAAAGAAAAATTAATGGTAAAAAAAGCAATGAACGAACAAGAAAGGAACGAACGACAACTTAAGTATGGAAGAAACGTCTTAGAAAATGGTATTAAAGTTCCAGAATGGAAAAAATTTCTTTCTTACTTTCATGATGCACTGATGTACATTTTACTAGGAGCTGCGATCGTTAAGCTTTTTACAGGCGCATATATTGAAGGCAGTATGATTTTTTTAGTTGTTTTCTTAAATGCGCTGATCGGCTATTTACAAGAGCGAAAGGCAGCTTCATCTTTAGACAGCATTGCGGAATTACTTAGTGAAAAAGCAGTCATCATCGAAAAGGGACAGCAAAAAGAGATTGCACCAGCTGATTTAGTGGTGGGTGATCAACTCGTATTGGCTGCTGGAGATATCGTTTCTGCAGATGTTCGTTTGAGTGAAACGTTCAATTTACAAATCGATGAAGCAATTCTTACTGGAGAAACCCATGCGATCCAAAAGACGACCAACCCGTTACCGCTTGAGACACCTTTAGCGGAACAAACAAATATGGCTTTTTCTGGGACTAAAGTGGAATCAGGTAGAGGAATAGGGATCGTAGTCGCTGTCGGAACTGCTACAGAAATTGGAAAAATCAGCACTTCATTAGGGTCGATCTCTGAACAAGAAACGCCTTTATTGAAGAAGATCAAGGAAATGAATACTAGTATATTTAAAGGAATCGCTGCGTTGATTTTATTGCTATCTACCGTATCCTACTTTTATTATGGCATGACTTGGGGCTATATAGCGACAGCTGTCATTGCCTTGATCGTGTCTTCTATCCCAGAAGGACTTCCTTCGATCTTAACGATTATTTTATCTTCGGGTGTCAATCGGATGGCAAAGAAACAAGCAATCGTCAAAAATCTACCTACAGTTGAAACGTTAGGGGCAATGACAGTAATTTGTTCAGATAAAACAGGAACACTGACTAAAAATGAAATGACATTGGTTAGCTTAGCGACTAGAGAAGCGAACTATGGGGTGGAAATGCTTGAAGAAAAAAACTGGACCAAAAATGAGACTTGGCTTGTTGAAGCGATGCATAATTGTCAAGAAACCCAACTAACTCAAGGAGTATGTCCAACTTCAGGTAATGCCACGGAATTAGCTTTATTAAAATGGACCAATCAACAACCGATCGAACTTTATCCAGTCGTTGATAAAATCCCTTTCGACTCAGCTTACAAATATATGGCGACCGTCCATGAGATTGCAGGAAAAAGGATCTTATTTGTGAAAGGTGCGCCAGATGTTTTACTGAATAAAGTGCAATATGAACTGGGATCAGATGGAAGACAACAACAGATAGATTATGCTATGTGGTTACAAAAAAACGAACAATTAGCGCAAACAGGCCAACGTGTCTTAGCGTTTGCAATGAAAGAGTTAAAGGATCGTGAATTGTCACATGAAGAATTAACGAATGAGCTAGTGATGATTGGACTTAGTGGCATCATTGATCCGCCAAAGGAATCAGCTATTGCTTCAGTCAAGGAAATGCAACAAGCAGGGATCAGAGTAAAAATGATCACTGGCGATCATCAAGCAACAGCAAAAGCGATCGCTGAGGAATTAGGTTTAAAAAATGCTAAATCGGCGATTACGGGAACGGAACTAGATCAATTGACAGAAGAAGAATGGAAGATCGCTGTCCGTGAGAATGATGTTTTTGCTAGGACGACACCTGAACATAAATTGGCTATTGTGACCTATCTCCAAGAACAAGATGAAATTGTTGGAATGACTGGGGACGGCGTTAATGATGCGCCAGCTTTGAAAAAAGCCGATGTCGGGATCGCTATGGGAATCAAAGGGAGCGATGTTAGCAAACAGGCAGCAGACATGGTGTTGGTAGATGATAATTTTGAGACCATTGCAAAAGCCGTGAAAGAAGGACGACGTATTTTTGATAATTTGAAAAAGACGATTCTCTTTTATTTGCCAACTTGTTTAGCCCAAGGATTACTGTTGCTCTTTTCATTGGTAGGAAATTTCCCATTACCTTTAACTACTGTACAAATCTTGTGGTTAAATCTAGTCGCTTCGATCACCCTTTCATACGCATTGGGTTTTGAAAAAGCAGATCAAGATGTTATGAATCGTCCACCGAGACCAATTAACGAAAAAATCCTATCAAAATATGCACTTTTGCGTATTTTATATGTTGGGATCATCATGACTATTTTAGGGTTCGTTGCAATGGATTTTGTTCCTGCTGAAACGAAACAAACCGTTCTGGTCAATGCGATGGTTTTTGGACAAGCCTTCTACATGGTTAATTGTCGAAGAGTGACTGAATTTAGTCTGACAAAAGATCTTTTTGAAAATCGGGCATTACTCTATTCGATTGGAGCGATGATCCTCTTACAAGGATTGATGTTAGTGTTCCCACCATTAAAAATTGCGATTGGGACAGTTTCATTGACTGTCCAAGAAGTAAGCATCAGTTTACTACCTGGATTGGTTTTATTCCTTCTTGTTGAATTAGAGAAAGCTTTTGTAGGGATGACGGTAAAATCAACTCACAAACTAGATGCATGAGCCATTTTCTTTTTAAAGAAAAGAAGCGAACAAAAATAATAAACGATCGCATCAAAGTTCTTTTGTTGCCGGTGGGGTGTCCGCCCCACTGGCTAAATTGTCATTGGGAAATTGGTAAAACAAAATTATCGATCAAACTATACAGAAAGTTATTCTATTGGTATGATAGAACAAAACAGAGGAGGAGGCGATTACATGATTGGAGGGGTGGCATTAGAGACGATTTATTGGTATACACTTTTAACTTGTGCGGGGATTGCAGTTTTTCTGCTAGTCTTTGGAGATATTTTTGATTTCGATGGTCCAATAGACCCGATACTCATTGTCCCTTGGCTAACTTTTACCAGCCTGTTTGGGTATTTAGGAGAGCGCTTAACAGAATTAGATTCGCTGTTTCTATTGATTTCAAGTGGGGCGATTGCAACTGTTTTAGTGTTTTTGCTCAATTTTTATGTCCGAATGCCGATGAAAAATGCTGAAAGTACGTTGTCTGCATCAGAAAAAACTCTTGAAGGACAGATGGCGATCGTAGTTACACCCATACCATTAAAAGGGATGGGAGAGATCCAATTAAAAATTGTGACTGGTTCGATTACGCGACCTGCATGCTTTTATGCCCCACAAAGTTCACCAGCTAAGCAAGGGGAACAGGTCTTGATCATTGAAGTAAAAGAAAGAGTTTGTTATGTAACGCCTTATGAAGGCATGCTAAAAATATGAAGGAGTGTATAAGAAATGGAAATATCAGGAGTTTATATCGCAATTGCTATTGCAGTCTTGATCATTTTAATGTTACTGATCGTCTTTGTAGCAAAATATCAAACTGCCAAACCAGATGAAGCATTAATTATTAGCGGGAGTTATTTAGGCAGTAAAAATGTCCACGCAGATGAAAGTAATAATAAAATCAAAATCGTTCGTGGTGGCGGGGCATTTGTTTTACCAGTTTTCCAACGCTCGAATCGGATCAGTCTCTTGTCAAGCAAGTTAGATGTTTCGACGCCAGAAGTCTATACTGAACAAGGGGTACCAGTGATGTGTGATGGCACCTCGATCATCAAGATTGGTTCTTCAGTGGAAGAGATTGCGACTGCTGCAGAACAGTTTCTAGGTAAAACACGTGAGGAACTTGAAAATGAAGCAAGAGAAGTTTTGGAAGGGCATCTTCGTTCCATTTTGGGTTCGATGACTGTAGAAGAAATTTATCAAAACCGCGACAAATTTAGTCAAAGCGTTCAAGAAGTAGCATCTGTTGATTTAGCGAAAATGGGATTGATCATTGTTTCGTTTACGATCAAAGAAGTCCGTGATAAAAACGGTTACTTAGATTCTTTAGGGAAACCACGGATCGCCCAAGTGAAACGTGACGCAGATATTGCGGAAGCAGAAGCGTTAAAAGAAACACGTATTAAAAAAGCAGAAGCTGAAAAAGATTCTCAAGCAGCGGAACTACAAAGACAGACGGAAATTGCAGAATCAATCAAAGAAAAAGAATTAAAACTAGCTTCTTACAAGCAAGAACAAGATATTGCAAAAGCCAAAGCAGACCAAGCCTATAACTTGGAAAGCGCTCGGGCGCAACAACATGTTGTTGAACAAGAAATGGAAGTAAAAGTCATTGAACGACAAAAACAAATTGAATTAGAAGAAAAAGAAATCATTCGTCGTGAGAAACAATACGATTCAGAAGTGAAGAAAAAAGCCGATGCGGATCGTTATGCCAAAGAACAAGAAGCACAAGCTCAAAAGGTAAAAGAAGTAACTGAAGCCGAAGCTGAACAATTCCGCGTTGAAGCACTGGCACAAGCCGAAGCCAATAAAACCCGGTTAGCTGGTCAAGCGGAAGCGGAAGCGACTTTAGCCAAAGGAGCGGCCGAAGCTGAAGCCAAAGCCAAAATCGCAGATGCGTTCAAAGAATATGGGGAAGCAGCGGTCTTGAGTATGGTAATCGAGATGTTACCACAATTAATGAAAGAAGCAGCACAACCATTAGGAAACATTGAGAAAATCTCAGTGGTTGATACCAGTAACGGGTCAAGCGAAAATGGCGGAGCAAACCGGGTGACTAACTATGCTACCAATCTTTTAGCTTCCACTCAAGAAACGTTGAAAGAAACAACAGGATTAGATATCAAAGACATTATCGAAAATCTCTCTAATCGTGGAACGATGAAACAAGTTAATCTCTATGAAAACGGGGAACAACCCGATCAAGCAGAATAACTATTGTTTAAATTAGTTAGAAAAATAAACAAACCAGTTTCTTTCATGTTGAAGAGACTGGTTTGTTTATTTATGTATTAGCTATTTTTGTGTTTTTTGATCTGTTCTTCGACTTCTGCCAAATTTTCTCTAAGCAACGCTTCTTTTTTTTGCAGCTCAACTAAGTCTTCTACAAGCTCTTCTTTCTTTTCTGTCTCAGGTGGACGGAGAAAGAAATTGATTCCGATGGCGATAAAGGTTCCAATGAATGTGTCTAAGACTCGTTGGATCGCATATAAAGAGGATTCGCCTTGAGGAACGCTCAGGGCAATCAACAACAAAGTGGCGATTGCTGAGATGATCCCAGAATTATTATTGATTCCGTCAGATACCACGATGACGATGACCACTAGAACCGGCAGCAGAAATAATTCCACTAAAAAATCATTGTGAAAATAGTTCTTTACTAAAAAATAGATGATTCCGAGAAAGCCGCCGATTGAATTGCCAATGATTCTTGAACGACCAAAGGAAACAGTAGTGGTTAAATCTTGGCGCAAGGAAAAAACAGCTGACAATGCAGCAATCATCGGTAGTCCTCGATCAGTGACGTGGAAAAATAAAATACATAAAAAAACTGCTAATGCGCTTTTTATTGTTCGCATTCCTAAACGAAAACGGCCAAATTCCATCGCTTATTCTCCTTTTAGTCCTTTTTAATAGGATAACGAACTTTTAAAGAGATTGCTAGTTTTTAGCTAAGTCTTTTAGTATAATTCTAAGAAAAGAGAGGGGTTGCTTATGCGTATCGGAATGAGGACCGTGAAAACAGTGGTTAGTAGTATGTTGTCCATGGTTACCGCCCAAATGTTTTCATTATTGTTTTGGCCTTCAGCAGGAATCATTGCTTTGTTAAGTGTGGGCAACACGAAGCGTTCAACTTTAAGAACTGGGATGTTAAGGATTGCGGCATTTATTTTAGCGACTGTGATTGCTTTTATTAGTTTTTTTATTTTTGATTATACGATCTTGGGGTTTGGCTTGTTCCTACTACTGTTTATTCCTCTGACTGTTGGGTTAAAATTGACGGATGGAATTGTCGTAAATTCTGTGCTAGTCACACACTATTTAAGTGAAAAAAATATGAGTTGGTCGTTGATCGGTAATGCAGCAAGTTTAATGGCTATCGGTGTCTTTTTTGCACTAGTAGCGAATATCTATATGCCGGATATCAAAAAACAGCTACAAAAAAATCAACAATTGATCGAAGAAGAGTTTCGTATCATTTTAAACAACATGGCTGATTTCCTACTGACTGGAAGAAATACCAACAATCAACTGCTTTGTGATAAATTGTTGGCTTTTGTAAGAGAAAGTCAGAGCGATGCTAGGAAGTACCAAGAGAATTACTGGGTGAAACAAACGCAATACTATGAAACGTATTTTTCCATGCGTCGAACCCAAATCAACGTGATCAAAGATATGCAGGGAAATCTGGATCGAATCCAAGATCCGGTTCCTTATGGCAAGCATATTTACGGCTTGTTGGTTTATACTGCAGAAACTTTTTCCGAAAAAAATGATGGAAAAGAATTATTGAAGCGGATTGAAGAAGTCTACGAACTATATCGGGACATGGCTATGCCCAAAGAACGTTTAGAATTTGAAGATCGAGCAGAATTGTTTCAATTTTTGCAATCCTTTAAGAGCTTTATTGAAATCAAAGCGGAATTCTCGCAACAATCGATTGGTTAAATTATTCAGTTCAATGAATGAAATAAAGAGAAGCTGTTTAAGCATTGGAGATGTCTCCGTTGCTTAAACAGCTTTTCATGTGTTGAAAAATTCCGGCTTATTTCAAGGAGCTTATTTTTGCCAAAGTTTTTGCATCCCATCAAGGATCTCGATGACATCGTGGGTCAGAAACAACGAACGGTTAGGGAGTTCGCCTTTAATAGTTTTGACCATATTTTCGATTTCATAATTCATGGCTTGCGCGGTGCTGCCGCTTTCGATCCATTCTTTTGTCCCGTCATTGAAGATGATCTCCGCACGATCCGCACGAGGGTAATCGGTGATGGTGATATAGCCTTCTTCAAAGGCAACGATTCCCACTTTAGGCATTTTGGCTTGGAAAGTCAGACTGATCGTTGCTAACTCATTTTCTTTATTCCTTAAAATAGTCACTGACTGTTCATCCACACCTGTTTCAAATGGTACCATTGTTGATGCAATAACTTCTGGTTGAGAGCTCAAAAAGAAACGAGCAAACGAGACGGCGTATGTCCCAATATCTAATAAAGCACCACCAGCTAATTCAGGATTGAAAAAGCGATTGGTTGGATCGGGATCTTTATAGCTGCCAAATGGTGCTTGAATCATTTTTAATGCCCCAAGCTTGTTTGTATCGATCAAAGAACGTAACTGTTGATACAATGGCATATTGAAAATCGTCATCGCTTCTGCTAACACTAGATTCTTTTCTTCTGCTAATTTCATTGCTTCGGTCAGTTCTTTTTTATTCATGGTGATCGCTTTTTCACATAAAACATGCTTATTCGCTGCTAATGCTTCCATGATATGTTGACTATGTTGACGATTGGGAACGGCAATATAAATAATATCGATTTCTTGGTCAGTAAGCATTTCTTGATAACTACCATATGCTTTAGGAATATGATAGCGTTGTGCAAATGCTTCTGCTTTATCTATTGTTCGTGAAGCAACTGCTGCCAACTCGCTTGTTTCTTGGTCAAAATGTTCCGCAAACTCATGTGCAATATTTCCTAAGCCAATGATTCCCCATTGATACTTTTTCATACTTCAAAACTCCTTCTCGTGTTATATTTAATATAGTGAATGAAATGAAAAAATGCTATTGTCCTTGTTTAATTATACCAAATGAATCGTTAAAATTTGTGTTAGAGTACTTTAATAAGAAAAAGTAAAGTCGTAGTGAATTTTTTTGAAATTTAAGTAAAATGAGTAGAGGGGGAAACTTTTATGCATCAAGTTTATGTTGATTTGATTCTTAGTGTATTACTGGAACAGTACGCAACAGAAAAGAATTTTTTAGAGGACTATTTAGTAATTGACGAAGCGCAGTGGGAAGGCTGGAAACGAGGAGAGAAGAACCTTCCATCTGAAACCATGCAGAAAATCAAAAACCTGTTTACTGATTATGAATGGATGCTTACGCAAAAGATTTTACGACAAACGATCATTTTCCCTGAGAAAAGGACGACTGCAGTGGCAGAGTATAAACAAATCAAAACGAGAATCGCTCAAAAATGGTTAACGGATGGTCCTGCCAAAGTCGAATTGATTCCATTAAAAAACGATCAATATCTTACAGGGTTCCTTGACTTGAAGGTAAGTATTAATTATGATGAATGGGGTTATGACGACATCTTGAACTTTCGATTACCTGCAGACGTTCAAAGACAGATCGAAGGCGAGAAATTGGAACTGTTGGATTGGGTAAACGAGAATTTAGAAGAAACCTATGTTCATGAAAAAAATGAACATAAAAAGGAATGAGAGGATTTTTAAGAGTGAATAAAGTTTTAGGGTTTGGAGCAGTTGTGATCATGGTTGCCGCAATGGGGTACATCTTTGTAAGCGAGCAACACATGAAATCTGACGTCCAAGCAGAAAATCAAACAACTGAACAAGTAACCAAACAGACAACAAAGAGTTCCAAAGAAACTAAAGTGAAGGATTCTACCAAAAAAAGTGAAGATTTACCAAAGGTTCAACCGACCGATTGGGATCTTGTCTTGGTAGGACCTGATCATAAAATCGAAAAAGAAATCAATGAAGACACGCAGCTGGCATCACTGCCCAATGGTTATTTGATCGATAAACGTATCGAATCCCATTATGAAGATTTTGCGAAAGCAGCACAATCTGCAGGTTTTCCTTTAGTGATGGTCTCCGCATATCGTTCGGTTGCAGCACAGCAACAGGTGTTTACACAAAATGTCCAAGAAGTGATGAGTAGTCAACATGTTTCAGAGGAAGAGGCGACAGCAATCACGAAACAAACAATCACCGTCCCTGGACATAGCGAACATCATACAGGCTTAGCGGTCGATGTAGTGGATGAAAATTGGTATAATAATTATCCTTCACAGCTTTTAGAGGCAAGTTATGGAGATCAACCAGGGGCAAAATGGATTGCTGAAAATGCGCCTAAATATGGATTTATCATACGTTATCCTAAAGATCGTCAAGATATTACAAAAATCACGTATGAACCATGGCACCTACGTTATGTTGGAGAAGAAAGTGCGGCCTATATTTCGAAACATGATATCACATTAGAAGAATACTTAGAACAATTACAAAAGAAATAGGAGTAGTGAATGGCCAAAAAAAAATGGAAGAAACAAAAACGTAATTCATTACGCTTGATTGCTGTGATTTTTGGTGGAATATTGTTGATGATAGCTTTTGTTCTCTCTTTACGAGGCTTGTCAGCGCCTCTTGTTGGGCAAGAACAGAATAACAATGAGGCACAAACGCATCAACAATTTATTGATCGATTAGCTCCTCATGCGAAAGAATTACAAACCGGCTATGGCGTTCTCCCAAGTATCATTTTAGGTCAGGCAATTCTTGAATCAAACTGGGGCGAGAGTACGTTAGCCAGTCAATACAATAATCTTTTTGGAATTAAAGCATATGGTGATCAAAAAAAGGTCAATTTAGAAACAAAGGAATTTGTGAATGAAGAATGGGTCACGATCCAAGGAGATTTTCGTGTGTATGATTCATGGGAACAATCGATGGACTCTCACACACAACTTTTTGTGAATGGGGTAGATTGGAATCCAGCATTATATGAAAAAGTGATCACGGCTACGAACTATCGTGAAGCTGCCCAAGCACTGCAAGACGCAGGCTACGCAACTGACCCTTCCTACGCACAAAAAATTATCCAAGTCATTGAAACCTATCACTTGGATCAATATGATCAATAACTATGAAAAAGGGAGTGGCAAGATGGCAGAGCAATTTACCCCTGAAATTATGACCGAGCTACGAAAAGATATCGTTAGAGTACCTGAGGTCATTATGGAGGCAAGTGGTATTAAGATTTTTGGAAAACTGATCCGATCGATTATTTTTACTACTGATATAGCAATTGTCCGTAATACAAATGCAAATGCCGTGATTGCTGTGTACCCATTTACTCCGCATCCTGCAATCACTAAAAGTATTATCGAAGCAGCAGACATTCCAGTCTTTTCAGGTGTTGGCGGAGGTCTAACGCAAGGCACGCGCTCTTCTTACATGAGCTTATTCGCTGAAGCGCAAGGATCGTTAGGAGTCGTTTTAAATGCGCCCACACCACTTGAAACAGTTCAAGAAGTTTGTCGTGCAGTGGATATCCCAGTGATTAGTACAGTGACATCGAAATATACAGAAATCGATGAAAAATTGGCAGCAGGTATTACGATCATCAATATCAGTGCAGGGAAAGAAACAACTGAAACGGTAAAATTTTTCCGAGAAAAGTATCCGGAACTACCGATTATTGCTACTGGTGGTCCAACAGATCAAAGCATCTTGGATACGATCAAAGCTGGAGCGAACGCTATTACCTATACTCCTCCAAGTAACGGGGAATTATTTAGTCGTAAAATGGAAAAGTATCGACAACTTGAAAAGCAAGAGGAATCATAAAAATCAAAAACAAGTCAAAAAAGAGAAAAAATCGTGGCACTCACGTAAATTCTCTTTTTTCTCTTTATTTCTGTCAGAAATACCGAACAACCTTGCTGAATGAGATCAAAAATATTAGATTTTAGAAAAAAATAGTGAAAGTTGGTTGTCACTTTCTGAAACAGATGTTAAACTGTTTTCATCGTTTGGAACAACAGCTAACATTGAAAGTGCCAACCAACGATTATGAATGCTTGAACCAATCAACACATTTTATTAAAGCTACTTCTAGACTACTTGAGCAAAATAGATCACTATTTTGTTTCTTAAGAGGATCGAAGGAACGTAGTGATATAGCCCACTTATATATCGTCATGATAAGGATGACAGTTTCTAGCCAGCACCGTAAATGCTGGACTATAAGTGAAAGAGTGTCTTGCACCCTTTTTACTTATTTAGTAAAAGGGTTTTTTTGTTTAAAAAGCAGGCATTTCTGCGTATTTCGCACGAGCTTGAAACCTTGAAAGGGTGATCCATGAGGTCGAATAGTGGTTAGCTTTGATATCAATAAATGAAAAAGGGGCAAATAAAGTGAAAGAATTAGTGGAACGTATTCAAAAAGATGGCCGTGTGCTAGGTGAAGGCGTCTTAAAAGTAGATAGCTTTGTGACACATCAAGTGGATCCGGTATTAATGGAACAAATAGGGCAACGATTTGCGGAAGTTTTCAAAGATCAAGGAATCACTAAAGTGGTAACGATTGAAGCTTCTGGAATTGCACCAGCTTTATTTGTGGCGCAGACATTAAATGTACCAATGATTTTTGCCAGAAAAGCCAAAAGCTTGACGATGGATGAAGAATTGTTGACTACTTCTGTTTATTCCTTTACAAAACAAGTGACTAGTACGATTTCTATCTCTCGTAAATTTTTATCTGCAGAGGACAAGGTTTTAATCATTGATGATTTCTTAGCGAACGGTCAAGCGGCGAAAGGGTTGGTTGAATTGTGCCGCCAAGCAGGTGCAGGAGTCGAAGGGATCGGCATCCTGATTGAAAAATCGTTCCAAGATGGCCGTCAGCTATTAGAAGAAATGGGCTTGAAAGTTGTTTCATTGGCACGAATTGCGGCATTATCCAACGGACAAGTTGAATTTCTTGAGGAGGATGCATAAAGGTGGAGAAAGAAACAAAAAATGGCCAAGCCGCAGTATTAGGTTTACAACATCTCTTAGCAATGTATGCTGGGGCAGTTGCTGTTCCTTTGCTGATCGGTACGGGACTAGGGTTTAATCAAGAGCAAATGACGTACTTGATCTCGATTGATATTTTTATGTGTGGCTTAGCAACATTATTACAATTGACGGTTAATCGTTTTTTTGGTATTGGGTTGCCAGTTGTTTTAGGTTGTGCTATTCAAGCAGTTGCACCACTGATCCTTATTGGGAGCGACCAAGGTGTTGGGGCAATTTATGGTTCGATTATCGCTTCTGGTATTTTTGTTGTTTTAGTGTCTGGATTTTTCTCAAAGATCAAACGTTTATTTCCACCGATCGTGACTGGGACAGTCATTACCGTGATTGGATTGACGTTGATTCCAGTTGCAATCGAAAAAATGGGCGGTGGCGATTCATCTGCGACTAATTTTGGAAATCAAACCAATTTATTACTAGCTTTCGTTACAATTGCACTGATCGTCGGAGTGCAAATGTTGGCTAAAGGTTTTGTTCGCTCGATTGCTGTACTGATCGGTTTAGTTGGCGGGAGTATTTTAGCTGCTGTACTGGGAATGGTGGATTTAAGTGCGATTGGTCAAGCGCCTGTTTTTCACGTACCTCAACCTTTTTATTTTGGAAAACCAACTTTTGATGTCTGGTCGATCTTGTTGATGATCATTATTTCTATTGTGAGTATGGTAGAGTCAACAGGTGTTTACTTTGCGCTAGGGGATATCACTGGACAAAAAGTGGGCGAAGAAGAATTGAAAAAAGGCTATCGTGCCGAAGGTCTGGCGGTTATTTTAGGTGGGATTTTCAATACATTCCCTTACACTGGTTTTTCTCAAAATGTTGGGCTAGTCCAACTTTCTGGTATCAAGACAAGAAAGCCAATTTATTTCTCTGCAATTTTTTTGATTATTCTTGGATTATTTCCTAAAATAGGTGCTTTGGCACAAATCATTCCAGAGCCAGTTCTAGGTGGCGGCATGTTAGTCATGTTTGGGATGGTTGCTGTTCAAGGTATTCGGATGTTGATGGAAGTTGATTTTACGAATGACAAAAATCTCTTGATTACTGCTGTTTCGATTGGTTTTGGCTTAGGATTCAATATTATGCCGACTTTATTTAGCCAATTACCCCCAACAGTTCAAATGTTTACGGGGAATGGGATCGTCATGAGTAGCGTGACAGCGATCGTTTTGAATCTTATTTTTAACGGGTTGAAAAAAGATGAAGAGATTATTGAAGAAGCATTAGCAAAAAAATAACTTGAATCGTCCTAAAAATGAGACTGAGACAAAAGTAACATCTTCGAAAAATAAGCAGGGATTGACCAAAAAGTTGAAAAGCAAATTTTGGAAATTCCTGCTTATTTCTTGACGCTAAATACCTTTGTCTCAACCTCGTTCTAGTTTATTTCTTTATGTATACGCTAAAATCAATATTCTATACTTATTATATGCTATTTATGCTATGCAAAAGAGGAACCCCGCTCTGATTTATCTGGTTGTTTACTTTTTTCAGTTTGTTTCCCTTGACTTAAAATTTCACTTTGTTTTTCCTTCGCATTATCTTTTAGATCAATAAATGTACTTTGCCCCCTCATTGTTGCAAATTCCTTTTTTTGGTCAGCTAAATTTTGAACTATTTTTATTGAATTATTAATTTTTTCCGAAAGTATTTTATTCGAATTTTCTAAGTTTGTCAAATCATCCTTGAATTTGGGATCAATTTGTTGGGTTACTTGTGTATTTTTAGATAAATGATTCACCTCATTCATCAAAGTTTTGAGATTCGTTTTTAAAGCATTAAGCTTAGCTTGTTTTTCTTGACTTATGGGTAACATTTTATCTATTGCTGCTTCACTCTCCATTATATATGCTGCTTTATCTTCAGATATCGTACTCAATTGACCCTTATACATTGCTATATTTTGATCTTTTGTGTCTAACTTTTTCGTTAAATCTCTCTTTTCTCCTGTAAAATACACTATAATTTTATTGAAAAATGACGAATTATCTATTTCATTTATTTGATTTTTTATGTTCTTTCGGCTCTTTTCTTCTTTACTTAATTTATCTTGGATGTCAGGCACTTCTTTATCTAGCAGGGACATTTTATGTTTATTATCTTTAACATACTGCACAGTGTTTGTGATTTCCTCAAATTGGTTTTCTTTGAGTTTTCCATTTTTATCAGGACTGTTAGTCGTTAAGTTATTGTATTTTGCTTCTAACTGGTTGTTTGACTTTTTAAAATTGTCCATATACACCTTAATTTTTTTATCATCAGGTTCTCCTCTTTGTTCTCTCTTTGCTTGTAACATGCCCAAATTAGCCGTTGCTTGTTCTGCCTCTTTCGCTTGTTGCTGTCGTTGTACTTTGGGTTTATTTATGTTTTCCATATGATTGTATCTGTTTTTGGCATATTTAAGTTTTTCTGATATTTTTAATGCTTCATTGCCAAAAGGATCGGATATCCGAGCATGCTGCATTTCCAATTTATCCATTTGTGCTTTTGCTGTATTTATTTCTTTTGCGCTAAATGCTGGTTGATCCTTTTCTTCTTGATGATGACTTTTCATATATTCCAAGCATTTATTTTCTTTTTCGTAGTTTTCTTTCGCCACTTTGCTCGCTGATGAATATTCATGTTTCACATTAAGGGCTTGTTTTGCTTTTTCAGTTATTTTTCTTTGGCTGTTAATCTCATCTTTTGTAAAGTAAAACCCTTCATACCATTCTTCCATATCTTCACTCCTCTATTTTTATTCATAGTTCAATCTTAACACGTTAAGATTATTGTTATATTCTAATAATTTCTTTTGTTAGGAAAAGATGAAAAATTACTCTTTTCTTCTACTTGTATAATGGATAATTACATAAATCTATACAAAGGATATGATAGTTCCCACGAAATTTATTGTTTCCATTTACAAAAACATACTAAGATTAGAGAGTGGGACAATAGTCAGAAAAAATCTGATTATTGTCCCATTTTTTGATTTTAAGGCACACAAAAAGCACACAACCTTGTATGATTCAAGTGATTAAAAAAAATCAAAGGAGTGTGCTTTATGTTTAAAAATAATACCATCAACCAAACAACTTTACCACTAGATGTAGAACATTTACTGATGCCGCCTTTATGCGGATGAAAGACGATTATATGCGAAATGGACAGCTCAAACCAGGTTATCATTTACAAATCACCACCGAAAATCAGTATGTTTTTAGCTATGAATTATTTCCGAATCCCACAGACACCAAAACATTGAAGCCATTTTTAGATAGTTTTTTAGACCAACATAAGGAGTTGCCGGAGTACATTGTGGCAGATGCAGGGTATGGTAGCGAAGAAATTGACATGTATATCAACGATGTTTTACATAAAATCCCCTCGATTACCTATGGAAGTTACCACAAAGAAAATAAAAAGAAGGACAAGGAGAATCCGTTTAACGTGGAGAATTGGCGTTATCTTGAAGAACAAGACACCTATATTTGCCCAGCGAATCGTCCGGTACCGTTCAAAAATTATAGTCGCAGAATAGATAACGGTGGCTTTATTCGAGATTTCAAAATCTATGAATGTGAGGATTGTCGGAACTGTCCAGTCCGTCGTCAATGTACGCGTGCGAAAAGTGAACAAAATCGAAAAATTCAAGTAAATAATAATTGGCGCTATTTCAAAGCAGAATGCAGAAAAAAGCTTCTAGAGGAGAAAACTGGTTCGATTTATCGGAAACGAAAAATGGATGTCGAACCCGCGTTCGGATATCTAAAGGCTAGCTTGGTGTTCCATTGTTTCCATTTACGTGGAAAACAAGGAGCAACGATTGGTATTGGTTTGGCACTGATGGCATTAAATTTAAGAAAATTAGGAAAATATATGGAGAGGAAAGTGCGCATAACAGAAAAAATAAGTTCGATTTTGACAATAAACATCAAAATCGAACTTATTTTCTTTTTGAGAAAGAACTATTGTCTCACTCTCGTTTTTTCTCTGATATAAATACCGAACGTTGGAGCTGAAAATCTTTATAATATTCGAAAATTCTTTGACATCAAAAAAACCGATTGCTAAAATATGAATGTGAAAGTAGAGAAAGGAGAAATGTATGACAATCAAGGTTGCGGTAATTATGGGGAGTACATCTGATTGGGAAACGATGAAAAATACTTGCGAGATTCTAGAAGAGTTTGAGGTGGCTTATGAAAAGAAAGTCGTCTCTGCGCATCGTACACCTGATTTGATGTTTCAGTATGCCAAAGAAGCACGAGCAAGGGGAATCAAAGTGATCATTGCTGGAGCAGGTGGAGCCGCTCATCTGCCAGGAATGGTGGCTTCTCAAACAACCTTACCAGTAATTGGCGTTCCGGTACAAACACGAACATTGAACGGATTAGATTCGCTATTATCTATTGTCCAGATGCCTGGTGGTGTTCCTGTGGCAACGACGGCGATTGGAAAAGCGGGGGCAATTAACGCTGGACTACTTGCGGTTGAGATGCTTTCAATGTATGATTTAAAGTTGGAGGCTAAGTTAGCGAAAAGACGGTTAATGTTAGCTGAAACTGTGATAGAAAGTAGTGATCAACTTGGTTAAACCTTTGTTGCCTGGATCAACGATCGGAATTGTCGGTGGCGGACAATTAGGACGGATGATGGCGATCAGTGCAAAAGAAATGGGCTTTAAAGTAGGGGTTCTTGATCCTGTAACGAATTGTCCAGCAGCTCAAGTAGCTGATTGGTATATTCAAGGAACATACGATGATACTTTTGCATTGGAAGAACTTGCTAGACGAACAGATGTTATCACGTATGAATTTGAAAACGTCAGTGTGGAAGCATTAAATGCCATTTCTTCTATGTCGTTTATTCCTCAAGGAACTGATTTATTGGCGATCACCCAAGATCGTCTTTTAGAAAAATCTTTTTTAGAAACGAATAATATCGTTATTGCCCCTTATGCGACAATTGTTAGTCCAACCGATATTCAAGATGCCATTGATGGTATTGGTTATCCTTGTGTGTTGAAAACGACACGAGGTGGATATGACGGCAAGGGACAATACGTCTTGAAAAGTCGGGCAGACCTTGCGCCAGCAATGGATTTACTAAGGGAAGGGACCTGTGTATTGGAAGCATGGATCCCCTTTGAAAAAGAAATCTCGATCTTAGTTGCTGGAAACGGACAAGGGGATTATAGTACATTTCCAGTGGTCGAAAATATCCACCGCAACAACATTTTACATGAAACGATTGCACCAGCAGCAATCGCTGATGAGGTTGTTGAAGAAGCAGAGCGGATCGCTCGAGTCATCGCTGAAGGAATGAGCTTATCTGGCGTACTTTGCATTGAAATGTTTTTAACAAAAACTGGTGGTTTATATGTGAATGAATTAGCACCACGACCTCACAACTCAGGGCATTACTCCATTGAAGCATGCTCGATGAGTCAATTTGATGCCCATATTCGGGGAATATGTGGTTGGCCATTAAGTAAAAAAGTCCGTTTATTGAGTGAGGCAGTGATGGTCAATGTATTGGGCGAGCAGTTATTAGAAAGCTATCATTTGATCGATAAAAAACCAGATTGGCAATTTCATTTTTATGGGAAAGCACAAGCGAAAAAAGGTCGTAAAATGGGGCATATTACTATCGTAACTGAAGACATTCAACAAACTTTGGATGAAATAAAGAAAACCAATATTTGGGATTAAAGGAGAAAAATTGATGTTAGAACGTTATACACGACCTGAAATGGGCAATATCTGGACAGAACAAAACAAATACCAAGCTTGGCTGGAGGTAGAAATTTTAGCTGACGAAGCATGGGCAGAATTAGGAGAAATTCCTAAAGAAGATGTCAAAAAAATTCGTGAACATGCATCTTTTGATATTGAACGTATTTTGGAAATTGAAAAGGAAACACGTCACGACGTTGTTGCCTTTACTCGAGCAGTTTCTGAAACATTAGGCGAAGAACGTAAGTGGGTCCACTACGGCTTAACGAGTACTGATGTCGTGGATACAGCTTATGGCTATCAAATCAAACAAGCAAATGATATTTTACGAGATGATTTGAAACGTTTTACGGCAATTATTGGTGAAAAAGCTAAAGAACATAAGTACACAGTGATGATGGGAAGAACGCATGGCGTTCATGCTGAACCAACGACATTTGGCTTGAAATTAGCTACTTGGTATTCAGAAATGAAACGAAATATTGAACGTTTTGAGTATGCAGCCAAAGGTGTTGAAGCAGGTAAGATATCAGGAGCGGTAGGAACATTTGCGAACATTCCGCCATTTATTGAAGAATATGTGTGTGAAAAATTAGGGATTCGTCCGCAAGAGATCTCTACGCAAGTGCTCCCACGTGATCTCCACGCAGAGTACTTTGCGACTATGGCATTGATTGCTACCAGCATCGAACGTTTTGCAACAGAAATCCGTGGTTTGCAAAAATCAGAAACGAGAGAAGTAGAAGAGTTCTTCGCTAAAGGACAAAAAGGATCTTCAGCAATGCCTCATAAACGAAACCCGATCGGTTCAGAAAACATGGCTGGACTTGCTCGAGTGATTCGTGGTCATATGGTCACAGCCTATGAAAATGTTTCGTTGTGGCATGAAAGAGATATCTCTCATTCGTCAGCAGAACGAATCATTTTACCTGATACAACAATTTTATTGGACTATATGTTGAATCGTTTTGGAAATATCGTAAAAAATCTGACGGTCTTTCCTGAGAATATGAAACGTAACATGGAAGCTACTTTTGGCTTGATCTATAGTCAACGTGTGATGTTGAAACTGATTGACAAAGGTATGACCAGAGAAGAAGCTTACGACTTGGTTCAACCTAAAACAGCTTATGCATGGGATCATCAAGTTCAATTTAGACCTTTACTTGAAGAGGATCCAACGGTTACTTCTGTTTTATCAAAAGAAGAGATCGATGACGCATTTGACTACCATCATCACTTGAAAAATGTGGATGTGATCTTTGATCGTGTCGGTTTAGGAGAAAAAGACAAATAATCAAAATGAGTGGCTTGCTTCGGATTGCTAGAAGCAGCCACTCTTTTACTGATATGTAATAAAAAAGAACCTTGACTCAGATAACTCAACTGGTCGGGGTTCTTTTTAGCTATTTTGATTCATTTCATGATGTTGCTTGATAATAGCATGAGAAAACTATCCGTAAAGGGCTTGAGCGGAATAGTTAAAATGTTTAGTATGAAGCAAACTCAATAATTCTTCGATAAAAGTATAATCAAATTCTTGCTGATCATAAGTGACTTGGATACGATAATGATTTTTGAATAATTTTTGTTCGTGTATCTGACTGATCACGAGTTGATGTTCAGAAAATGTTTGATATTCAAATGTGCGCTTTCGACACTCAGTGTGGCGCTTTGCCGCACGACGGATTTTTCTGAAGGTATAAAAACTCGTATCTTTATTACATAAGTAGACATCTTTGATAGACAACAGGTCATTATATAAACGTGACGTTTCCTCGGGCGATAAATCCATTAAAAAACATTGGGCACAAACTGCGGCCTCTTCCATTTCGCTACCTCCTTGAATTCCTTGAATAAATATCCAGAATCATTCTAATCCTACTATAGCATCAATTATTATAGGTGTAAACGCTTATTATTTTTCCGAGGAAGAATTTTTGGATCAAATACGAACATTAGACAATTTTAATGCTATAAATGTACATGTTTTTGTTGAATAGGATAAAAACACTTGTTAAAATTTAAAGTGAAAAGACGAACAAAAAAATAATGCTTGTTGTGATCGTCAAGAATTTAAGGAGATGTCGAAATGGAACAGAAGGATTTGCTGTATGAAGGAAAAGCCAAAAAAATGTACCATACTTCAGATGAACAGGTTATTTGGGTGGAATACTTGGATCAAGCTACGGCTTTGAATGGCTTGATGAAAGACCAAGTAAATGGAAAAGGGGAACTGAACAATCAAATCACAAGTAAAGTCTTCCATTATTTATCCGAACAAGGGATTGCCAATCACTTTATCCAACAAATCGGAAAAGCCGAACAATTAGTGAAAAAATTAAATATTCTTCCCTTAGAAGTGGTAGTCAGAAATAGTGCAGCTGGTAGTTTTTCAAAACGGTTGGCAATTCCTGAAGGACAAAAATTACCCACACCAATTGTCGAATTTTATTACAAAGACGATCAATTAGATGATCCATTTATCAATGATGAACATGTGCTGTTTTTACAAATTGCAGATGAAGATGAAATTACTGAATTAAAGACACAGGCTAGAAAAATCAATCATTTGTTAATCCAACTATTTGAGAAAATCGATTTACAGTTAATTGATTTCAAACTGGAATTTGGGAAAACAGCTACGGGCGAAATCGTATTAGGAGATGAAATTTCGCCTGACACTTGTCGGTTATGGGATTTGAAAACAAACGAACACATGGACAAAGATGTTTATCGACGAAAAATTGGGGAAATTGTCCCAGTATATCAAGAAGTTTTGACACGTTTAACACAAGTTGGTTTATGAGAGGAGAAAATGAAATGTATTTTGTAAAAGTTTATGTCACCTATAAAGATTCTGTATTAGATCCTCAAGGAGAAGCAGTGAAAAATGCGGTCCATCGTTTGGGATATGAAACTGTTGAAGATATCCGAATCGGTAAATATTTTGAGATCCAAGTTTCAGCAGAAGCTAGCGCAGTAGAGGAAACGATTGAAGGGATCTGTGACAAACTATTAGCTAACGTCAACATGGAAACGTATCGTTATGAAATCGAACAATTGGAGGGAATCTAGCATGAAATTTGCCGTGATTGTCTTTCCTGGTTCAAACTGTGATGCGGATATGCTGTGGGCAATTCGTGACATTATGGGAGTAGAAGCTGAGTATGTTCGTTACGATGAAACCTCTTTACAAGGTTATGACGGCGTATTGCTCCCTGGTGGTTTTTCCTATGGCGATTACTTGCGGTGTGGAGCTATTGCTCGTTTTTCAGCTATCATGAATGAAGTCGTTCGTTTTGCTGAGGAAGGAAAACCAGTCTTTGGTACATGTAATGGGTTTCAGATCCTTACAGAAGCAGGTCTCCTTCCAGGCGTGCTAAGAAAAAATGAGTCTTTGCGCTTCATTTGCAAAACTGTTCCTTTGAAAGTTAACAACCAGACAGCCTTTACTTCGGAGTATGAAACCGATGAGATCATTCAGTTGCCTGTCGCTCATGGCGAAGGAAATTATTTTTGCGATGATCAAACGTTGCAAGAGTTAAAAGCCAATAATCAAATCGTTTTTACTTACGCTGAGAATATCAATGGTAGTGTCGCAAATATTGCAGGGATCACCAATAAAGCAGGAAATGTGTTGGGAATGATGCCTCATCCAGAACGGGCAATGGAGGCGTTACTAGGATCAGAAGACGGAAAACGATTTTTTGCATCGATGTTAAAAAATTTTGGAAAGGTGACTGTCTAAGATGAAAACACGGAATGAACCAAGTCCCTTAGAGATCAAAGAAAAGAAAATTTATGCTGAATGGGGATTGACAGACGAAGAATATCGAATGATCGAAGAAGATATTTTGGGGAGAATGCCCAATTACACCGAAACAGGTTTGTTTTCAGTCATGTGGAGCGAGCATTGTTCTTACAAAAATTCTAAACCGATTTTACGAAAGTTCCCAACAAGTGGACCGCATGTTCTTCAAGGTCCAGGAGAAGGCGCTGGTATCGTGGATATCGGTGATGGTCAAGCAGTTGTGTTTAAAGCGGAAAGTCATAATCACCCTTCAGCAGTAGAACCTTATGAAGGAGCGGCAACCGGTGTTGGTGGGATCATCCGTGATATTTTCAGTATGGGTGCACGTCCGATTGCTTTACTTGATTCCTTACGTTTTGGCGAGTTAGACCAACCACGAACCAAGTACTTATTGGAAGAAGTAGTCGCAGGGATTTCTGGGTATGGTAATTGTATCGGAATACCGACGGTTGGAGGAGAAGTAGCGTTTGATCCTTGTTATGAAGGGAATCCGTTAGTTAATGCCATGTGTGTAGGGGTGATCGATCACAAAGACATTCAAAAAGGGCAAGCTTCTGGTGTGGGTAATTCGATCATGTATGTCGGTGCGAAAACAGGACGCGACGGCATTCACGGTGCGACTTTTGCTTCAGAAGAGTTCAGTCAAGAAGAAGAACAGCAACGTTCCGCAGTCCAAGTAGGCGATCCTTTTATGGAAAAACTATTACTTGAAGCTTGCTTAGAATTGATCCTGGAACATGCGGACATTTTAGTAGGAATCCAAGACATGGGCGCTGCCGGATTGGTTTCTTCAAGTTCAGAAATGGCATCAAAAGCTGGATCTGGTTTGATTTTGACATTAGATGATGTACCACAACGAGAAACAAATATGACTCCTTACGAAATGATGCTTTCAGAATCACAGGAACGAATGTTGATTTGTGTAAAAGCTGGGGCAGAGGAAAGAGTCAAAGAATTATTTAAAAAATATGATTTGGATGCTGTTACGATTGGAGAAGTCACCGATGATGGCTTGTATCGCTTGTACCATCATGGGGAAGAAGTAGCTAACTTACCAGTTGATGCCTTAGCCGAAGATGCACCTGTTTATGAAAAGGCAGTGCAAGAACCCGCTCGAATCGAAAAATTTAAACAGTTAGGGCAATATCAACCAATCATTGAAGATGCGAATCAATTATTGCTAGATTTATTGAAACAACCGACAATAGCTTCAAAACATGCGATTTATGAAACCTATGATTCTCAAGTACAAAACAATACAGTAGTTTCCCCTGGAAGTGATGCTGCCGTATTGCGTATTCGTGGAACTGAAAAAGCAATTGCTATGACGACTGACTGTAATGCCCGCTACCTTTACTTGAATCCTGAGATAGGTGGGCAAATCGCTGTTGCAGAGGCTGCCAGAAACATTGTTGCTAGCGGCGGACGCCCATTAGCAATCACAGACTGTTTGAATTATGGTTCTCCTGATAAACCAGAAGTATTTTGGGAATTGGTCAAATCAGCAGACGGGATTGCCAAAGCATGTGAAGTCTTTGCGACACCTGTGATCTCCGGAAATGTTTCTTTATACAATGAAACGGATGGCAAAGCGATTTATCCTACCCCGATGATCGGCATGGTCGGATTGATCGAAGACCACCAACACATCACCACTCAATCTTTCAAAATGGCGGATGATTTGATTTATCTTGTTGGTGAAACTTATGACGATTTCAATGGTAGTGAATTGCAAAAAATGCAATTAGGAAAAATTGAAGGGGACATCGAGCATTTTGATCTATTGACGGAACAACAAAACCAAGAAAGTCTACTGGCGGCTATTCAAGCAGGAGTGGTAACCAGTGCGCATGATTGTTCGGAAGGCGGTTTGGCTGTGGCGTTGGCTGAAGCAACTTTTGGTACCCAACTGGGATTAGATGTCACAGTAAATCTGACGACAGCACAACTTTTTTCAGAGACACAATCAAGATTTGTGGTCACCATCCTTCCAGAAGATCGTGAGGAATTTGAACGTTTGATGGGCGAAAAAGCAAGTTGTATCGGTAAAGTGACTGAGTCAAGTAATATCGTGATCCAAGCAAGTGATGGGGAAATCCATCTAGCTGTTACAACAGCTAAAAAATGCTGGGAGGACGCAATCGAATGTCTTATGAAGTAAAAAGTTTAAATGAAGAATGTGGGGTGTTTGGTGTCTGGGGACATCAAGAAGCATCGAGTGTGACGTATTTCGGGCTTCATAGTCTTCAGCATCGTGGTCAAGAAGGTGCTGGGATCGTTTCAAATGATCAAGGGAAACTATTGGGACACCGGGATCTAGGTTTACTCTCAGAAGTTTTCAAAGATCAAAGAAAGCTAGCTGCACTCTCTGGACAAGCAGCGATTGGACATGTGCGTTATGCTACAGCAGGTAATGGTAGTGTGGACAATATCCAACCCTTTTTATTTAAATTTTATGATCAGTCAATCGGTCTAGCTCACAATGGTAATCTTACGAATGCCCGTTCATTGAGAACGTCGTTAGAAAAAGACGGTGCGATTTTCCATTCCAATTCAGATACAGAGATTTTGATGCATTTGATTCGTCGAAGTAAAAAAACAACATTACTCGATCGTTTAAAAGAAGCATTAAATGAAGTGAAAGGCGGTTTTGCCTATTTGCTTTTAACAGAAGATGCCATGATCGCCGCTCTTGATCCGAATGGTTTTCGACCTTTGGCAATCGGACAAATGAAAAATGGTGCATATGTGATTGCTTCTGAAACTTGTGCACTGGAAGTCATCGGTGCGCGGTTTATTCGAGATGTTCGTCCAGGGGAAGTAGTGATCATTGATGACTCGGGCTATACGATCGATACTTATACGACCGAAACCCAGTTAGCGATTTGTTCCATGGAATATATCTACTTTGCACGACCAGATTCAAATATCGCTGGTGTCAATGTACACACTGCTCGTAAAAATATGGGGAGAAATTTAGCACAGGAAGCGCCAATTGATGCTGACATGGTTGTAGGTGTTCCAAATTCTTCGCTATCAGCAGCCAGTGGCTATGCCGAAGCTAGTGGCATCCCTTATGAGATTGGACTAGTAAAAAATCAATACATTGCCAGAACCTTTATTCAACCAACACCAGCATTAAGGGAACAGGGTGTCAGGATGAAACTTTCGGCTGTCAGAGGAGTTGTTGAAGGGAAACGAATCGTGATGGTGGATGATTCAATCGTTAGAGGAACAACGAGCCGGCGAATCGTACGTCTATTAAAAGAGGCAGGAGCAAAAGAGGTTCATGTACGAATTGCTTCACCACCGTTAAAATATCCTTGTTTTTACGGCATTGATATTCAAACGAGAAAAGAACTAATTGCAGCGAATCATAGTATCGAAGAAATCAGACAATGTATTGAAGCAGATTCATTGGAATTTTTAAGTGAGGATGGGTTGATCCAAGCAATCGGATTAAAAGAAGCAGCTCCTTATTCTGGGTTATGTATGGCTTATTTTAATGGTGATTATCCGACGCCTTTATACGACTATGAAGAAAAATACCGTGAATCATTGAAAGAAAAAGTATATTTTTTTCAATAAAGGAGGAAGTAACATGAGCAATGCCTATGCGAATGCTGGTGTGGATGTAGAAGCTGGCTATGAAGTAGTAGAACGAATCAAGAAACACGTGAAAAAAACAGAGCGACTAGGGGTAATGGGTGCTTTAGGCGGTTTTGGTGGCTGTTTTGATTTAAGTTCTTACCAATTAAAAGAACCAGTTTTGGTATCAGGGACAGATGGGGTAGGAACAAAATTGTTAGTAGCCATCGAAGCGGATCAACATGAAACAATCGGAATCGATTGTGTGGCGATGTGTGTCAATGATATTTTAGCTCAAGGTGCGGAACCTTTATATTTCTTAGACTATTTAGCTACTGGAAAAAATGATCCACAAAAATTAGAAAAAGTCGTCGCTGGCGTGGCGGATGGTTGTGTAGCAGGTAATCTTGCGTTGATCGGTGGCGAAACCGCAGAGATGCCAGGGATGTACGCGGAAAATGAGTATGATCTTGCTGGTTTTGCAGTTGGGGTTGCAGAAAAGTCGCAATTGATCACAGGAAGTGAAATCGAAGTTGGTGATGTTCTGTTAGGCTTACCTTCTAGCGGGATTCATTCAAACGGCTATTCATTGGTTCGGAAAGTGTTTTTTGAACAAAATAGTTACACATTAACCGATCAGATAGAGGGTCTGTCTGAAACACTGGACCGAGAATTGTTAAAGCCGACAAAAATCTATGTATCAGCTTTGCTGCCAATCATAAAAGAACAAAAGATCAAAGGTGCGGCACATATCACTGGTGGTGGATTCGTAGAAAATATTCCTCGGATGTTGCCGGAAGGAACGGCCGCGCAAATTCAATTAGGTTCATGGCCTAGCTTGCCGATTTTTGATTGTCTCCAACGTTTAGGTGAAATCCCTGAACAAGAGATGTATGAGATTTTTAATATGGGTATTGGAATGGTTGTAGCAGTAGCAGCTTCTCAAGTCGATGAAGTCATTGAAAAAATCAATGAGCAAGGAGAAGCGGTTTATCGAATCGGTGAAGTAATTCCCTTAAAAAATAAAACAGTGTTGTTTGATGAGGAAGAAAAATGAAGATTGCCGTATTTGCTTCAGGAAATGGCAGCAACTTTCAAGCTTTAGTTGACTATTTTCGGGAAAATAAGTTGCCAGATACCTTTGAATGGCTTTTTTGTGACCAGCCGAATGCTTTTGTCTTAGAACGGGCAGAAAAGTTACATGTACCATTTCATTTTTTTTCACCAAAAGAATTTTCATCTAAAAGAGAATATGAAGAAAAAATTTTAGAGATCCTAGTGGAAAAAGAAATTGAACTCATTGTATTAGCAGGATACATGCGGATTATTGGTCCGACTTTATTGAATGCTTATGAGTCAAGGATCATTAATATCCACCCCTCTCTTTTACCTGATTTTCCTGGCTTACATGGGATTCGTGATGCGTTTGCTGCGAAAGTCAAAGAAACAGGTATAACGATTCATTACATTGATAAAGGGATAGATACAGGACCCATCATTCACCAAGAAACCATAGAGATCACGAAAGAAGACACATTGGATAGCTTAGAAGCAAAGATTCATCAAATCGAACATCAGACCTATCCTAAAATAATCGAAGCAGTCATCAAAGAAATGCAAAAAGTGGAGGAAGAAAAAAATGACTAGAGCATTGTTAAGTGTATCGGATAAAAAAGGAATTGTTGAATTTGCCAAGGGATTACAAGCTTTGGAAATTGAGATTATTTCAACTGGGGGCACCAAAAAAGCACTTGATGAAGCGGGAATCTTGACCATCGCAATCGAAGATGTCACTGGCTTTCCTGAGATGATGGACGGACGTGTCAAAACTTTGCATCCTAAGATTCATGGGGGATTATTAGCACGTCGTGATCTTGCTAGTCACAGAGATGCAATGGCAGCTTCTGAGATTTTGCCGATTGATTTTGTTTGCGTCAATTTGTATCCTTTCAAAGAAACAATCATGAAACCGGATGTTAGTGAAAAAGAAGCCATTGAAAATATTGATATTGGTGGACCAAGTATGTTGCGTAGTGCTGCCAAAAACCATGAATTTGTCACGGCGATCGTTGATCCGAACGATTATCCAATTGTTTTAGATGAACTGAGAAATCAAGGGACTACTTCTCTAGCGACACGTCAGAAACTGGCAGCGAAAGTATTTCGTCACACAGCAGCCTATGATGCATTGATTGCTCAATATTTAACGGAGCAAGTGAAGGAAGAAAAGACGGAAAAATTGACTCTTACTTTTGAACGCAAGCAAGACCTCCGCTATGGCGAGAATAGTCATCAGCAAGCTGTCTTTTATCAATCTGCTCTACCAGAACGTTATTCGATTGCTCAAGCAAAACAGCTTCATGGAAAAGAACTATCTTTTAATAATATTCGTGATGCAGATGCTGCTTTGCGGATCATGAGTGAATACCAAGAACCAACAGTCGTAGCACTCAAACACATGAATCCTTGTGGTATTGGCTCAGCTCGCACGATTTTCGATGCTTGGCTAGCAGCTTATGAAGCAGATCCTGTTTCGATTTTTGGTGGGATTGTGGTATTGAATCGGGAAGTCGATTTAGCAACAGCTCAAGAAATGCACAAACTCTTTTTAGAAATTATCATTGCACCGTCTTATACACCAGAAAGTTTAGAAGTTTTAAAAGCCAAGAAGAATTTACGATTATTAACGGTTGACTTTAACTCGCAATTAACAAAAGCATCTAATGAAATTGTTTCAGTTCTTGGAGGGTTACTCGTCCAAGAAAAAGATACAGCAATGGAAGAACCAACTACGTGGCAAGTAGTAACCGATCGTCAGCCAACATCTGATGAAATGGCTGCATTAGCATTTGCTTGGAAAGCTGTTAAGCACGTCAAATCAAATGCGATCGTTGTAAGTAATCGGTATCAGACACTAGGGATTGGTGCGGGACAAATGAATCGTGTCGGTTCTGTCAAACTTGCGATTGAACAAGCTGGAGAAAAAGCACAAGCAGCTGTTTTGGCAAGCGATGCTTATTTCCCAATGGATGATTCGGTGGAATATGCAGCTAAACACGGAATCAAGGCGATCATTCAGCCTGGTGGAAGTATCAAGGACCAAGCATCGATTGATATGGCTAATAAACATGGAATTGCCATGGTCTTTACGAACGTCCGTCATTTTAGACATTAAGATAGAAGGAGTAAGAAATGAATATATTGATCATAGGATCTGGTGGGCGTGAACATGCGATTGCGAGTAAAATCTTACAAAGTCCGCTAGTCGAAAACGTTTATTGTGCACCGGGGAATCCTGGCATGACACGTGATGGGGTCAAAATCGTTGATATTAAAGAAACTGATCATCAAGGATTGATCGAGTTTGCTAAGAAAGCGTCGATTACTTGGAGTTTTGTTGGCCCAGAAATTCCATTACTAAATGGGATCGTAGATGATTTTAAAAAAGCGGAATTAAAAATATTTGGCCCAACGAAAGCTGCCGCATTGATCGAAGGATCTAAGAGTTTCGCCAAAGAATTGATGGAGCGTTGTCAGATTCCAACTGCTGAATCTAAAACTTTTACCAACTATCTTGAAGCCAAATGGTACATCGAAGAGAAGGGTGCCCCAATTGTGATCAAAGCGGACGGTTTAGCTGCTGGCAAAGGCGTGGTCGTAGCGATGACAAAAGCCGAAGCGTTACAGGCAGCCAGCGATATGCTGGAAAAACATCGTTTTGGACAAAGTGGACATCAAATCGTTGTGGAAGAATTTTTAGAAGGAGAAGAGTTCTCTTTGTTAGCGTTTGTGGATGGCGAAGCAGTTTATCCAATGGAAATCTCACAAGATCATAAACGAGCGTATGATGGAGATCAAGGACCGAATACTGGAGGGATGGGTGCCTATTCTCCAGTACCTCACATTTCTGAAGCAATCATTGAAGCGGGGATCGAAAAAGTAATAAAACCTGCAGCGGAGGGGATGAGCGAAATTGGTCGTCCGTTTATCGGTGTATTGTATGCGGGATTGATCGCCACTTCAGATGGACCGAAAGTGATTGAATTTAATGCGAGATTTGGCGATCCTGAGACACAAGTCATTTTACCTCGATTGAAGAGTGACTTGGCGCAAGTGATCACTGATTTGTTAGACCATAAGCCGGTTCATTTAATTTGGGAGGAAACTGGATATCGTTTAGGGGTTGTAGTTGCAGCAGAAGGTTATCCTAATCAGTATTTGACTGCTATGGATTTGCCCGATTTTCCTGAAGAGGAGGCAACTGTCTATTATGCGGGTGTTCAAGAGGAAAAAGGAAATTTAAAAGGTTCAGGTGGTCGAATCTACTTAGTGGAGTCCTATGGGGAAACAATTGAAGAAGCGAGGGAAAAAATATACAACGTGTTAGAATCAAAAGATACAAAGGGGACATTTTATCGGAAAGATATTGGAATGAAAGCAATCAACGTTTTTTCTAAGAATCACTAGCGCAACAAAAAGGGGGATAACATTTTTTTCTTTTTTGAGAAAAAAGTGGCATGCCTCTTTTTGCCCCCTTTTTGAAGTAAATGTGTTAAAATCTAATGGGAAAGAAAGGAATGATTTTAATGAAACAGATTCAATTGGGAACTTCAAATCAAAAGGTGTCATCGGTCATTCTCGGATGTATGAGGATTAATGGTGCTGAACGTCCAGAACGTATTGTTGAAACTGCTTTTGATAACGGTATCAATTTTTTTGATCATGCGGATATCTATGGTGGTGGAGAATGTGAAACCATCTTTGCTAGTGCATTAGCAAAAACTTCAATAAAGAGAGAAGAGCTATTTATTCAAACAAAATGTGGGATTGTTCCCGGTGTGATGTTTGACTTTTCCAAAAAGCACATCATTGAATCAGTAGAAGGTAGCCTCAAACGGTTAAAAATGGATTATGTTGATGCGTTGCTATTACATCGTCCCGATACCTTAGTTGAACCTGAGGAAGTGGCAGAGGCATTCGATGAATTAGAAAAGTCAGGTAAAGTACGTTATTTCGGTGTAAGTAATCAGAAACCAATGCAAGTCGAATTGCTAAAGAAATACGTCAAACAACCTTTGTTGATCAACCAATTGCAATTTGGATTGAAACATTCTGGAATGATTGATCAAGGGATCCATGTGAATATGACAGATGAAGCTAGCGTTGACCACGATGGTAGTATCTTGGATTATTCACGTTTGAATGAAATGACGATCCAAGCATGGTCGCCTTATCAATATGGTTTTTTTGAAGGGGTATTTATCGGTAACGAAAAGTTTCCTAAATTGAATCAAAAATTAGCAGAACTTGCTGAAAAATATCATACAACGCCAACAGGTTTAGCTTCAGCTTGGATTTTACGCCATCCTGCGAATATCCAAGTGATTGCAGGAACGATGAATGTAGGGCGAATCAAGGAAATTGCACAAGCATCAGACGTTGAACTGAGTCGTGAAGACTGGTATGCGCTGTATCGCGAAGCTGGCAATATCCTACCATAGACATGAAAAAACATTGAATGAAACAGTCATTAGTTGCTTGTTCGCTAATGACTTCTACATATATTGATGCGAGGAACGTCACTAAGAATCTACGAAAAGGGGAGTAAAATGGGATATCTAAATAAATGGGACAATAATTCGTCAGTGCCAGAAAGTGAGCTAAACGCTCATAGAGCAGCGTATGAAAATGTCAGTGATGGTAAAGAAGCGAAAGGCAATCTAAAACTAGACCCCCAACGCTATAGTCTTGGAGTAATGACACACGCAATAAATAAAACGAAATCTGCAAAATCAAATAAACCTAATAGAGCTCTACCTGGAATGATCCAAGAAATAGCGCAAAGCTATTTTAGCCCTAAAGTACTTGCTGGTATGGAGAAATTCAAAAAGGATAGAGAAAAAGAGCTAGAAAAAAGTTCGAACATTTCGCAAACAAAGTTATCTAAAGATAAAGAAAACCCTGATAATCAAAATCAAGTTTATAAAAGGTTGAATGCCATTATCACTGGCGCTAAACAGACACTCGTTCAAACCGGAACTCTGAATAAAAACGATCAAGAGAAAACAAACCAATCAAAAGAAGCTGGAAATCAACAAAAGAATGAACCACCTGGTAGAGATTGAGTAGCTATAAGCGACAAACAGCTGATTGTTTATTTGTCGAAAAGTTTGATGGCTAGACAGTGTTATTTAAGATTAAGGAGTTTTTATTTTTTTGTTTATATTCCCCTTGATTTTTTAGTTTAAATACGGTAAATTACATAAGGTGCTAAAAATAAACACCCAAAAAGCAAATAATGTTCGTGTTTTACTGAATTCGAACATCAGGAGGATCATGTCCATGAAAGTGTTTGATTACGAAGATATTCAACTCATTCCTAATAAATGTATTGTAAGTAGCCGTTCAGAATGTAACACGACAGTGACACTAGGAAAGCATACTTTTAAAATGCCTGTTGTCCCTGCGAATATGCAAACGATCATCGATGAGTCAATTGCACAATTTTTAGCAGAAAATGGTTACTTCTATATTATGCATCGATTTGATGAAGCAGCAAGAATCCCCTTTGTGCAAAAAATGAAGGAGCAACAATTGATTACTTCAATCAGTGTTGGCGTAAAACAAGAAGAATATTCATTTGTTGAAGAATTAGCACAGTTAAATTTAGTTCCTGATTATATCACGATTGATATTGCGCACGGTCATTCAAATGCGGTGATTGAAATGATCCAACATATCAAAAAACATTTACCAGAAACGTTCGTTATTGCAGGAAACGTTGGTACACCAGAAGCTGTTCGGGAATTAGAAAATGCCGGAGCTGATGCAACAAAGGTTGGAATTGGACCTGGTAAAGTTTGTATCACAAAAATCAAAACCGGTTTTGGTACCGGTGGTTGGCAACTTGCTGCCTTAAGATGGTGTGCGAAAGCTGCCAGAAAACCGATTATTGCTGATGGGGGTATTCGTACCCATGGTGATATTGCAAAATCCGTTCGTTTTGGCGCAACAATGGTTATGATCGGTTCGCTATTTGCCGGACATGAAGAATCGCCTGGTGAGACAATGGTGGAAAATGGCGTAGTGTACAAAGAATACTTCGGCTCTGCCTCCGAGTTTCAAAAAGGTGAAAAGAAAAATGTAGAAGGTAAGAAAATTTGGATCCAACATAAAGGGTCTTTGAAAGACACGTTGGTTGAAATGCAACAAGATTTACAATCTTCTATTTCTTATGCGGGTGGGAAAGATATTGAAGCTATTCGCAAAGTAGATTATGTGATTGTTAAAAACTCCATTTTTAACGGAGATACCATTTAATAGCTATTAAAAAGCAAAGTAGATGCTCTCGCATCATGCTTTGCTTTTTCTTTGCTTTTCGATCCCTTTTTTATAAGATAAAATAGGCAGTAGAAGAAAGAGGAATGGAGAAGAACATGTGGGAAGTCATAGATAAGAAACAAAGACCAATTTATCGACAAATTATGGATCAGGTGATGAAAAATATTGAAAATGGGAATTTAGATCCCAACGTACCATTGCCCTCTGAAAGAAAATTGGCAGTTATTTTTCAAACAAATCGCACCACTGTGGTTCGAGCGTTGGATGAATTACGAGATCTTGGCGTTCTTATCAGTCGCCGAGGCAGTGGACGCTTTGTGAATCAAACCGAATGGGGGCGGTATTCTGTCCCGAGAGTGAATTGGCGCGAATTATTTTCCCAACGCTATGAACAAATCGATGATAGTTATGAAAAAATGATCGAAGTAGGAAAACTGAACCCTTATTTTCTCGATTTATTTTCGAGCGAGATGCCTACAGACTTATTACCAAACGTTCAATTTCCAGCATACTCAATGAATGAGATTATTGAAAAAGAGCAACAAATCACCTGTCTAGGTTATCTTCCATTAGTAGCAAAAATAAAAAATTACTTGATCGAAAAATTTTATTTTGATTTTACTAAAACGCAATTATTAGTTACGAGTGGGGGTCAACAGGCTATTTTTCTAATTTTACAGACGATTTTATCTAGTGGTGATGCTATTGCGGTAGAAGCGCCTTCGTTTTTTTATCGTTTGTCCTTATTTAAAGCGACAGGGATTCGTCTATTTGGTGTACCCATGGATAGCGAAGGTATTGAGCTGGATAAGCTAGAAGTGTTGATCAAGAAAAATAAATTGAAAGCTGTCTTAGTCAATCCAAACTTTCAAAATCCAACAGGGAAAGTGATGTCCCAAAAACGTCGCGAAGCATTAGTGACCCTTTGTCGCAACTATCAATTACCGATCATTGAAGACGACGTTTTTAGTGACTTATCCTTTCATGATAGTGAAAAGCATAAACCAACTGCGATCCATTCGATTGATCCGGAAAATGTTTTATATATCGGATCATTATCTAGGGTATTAGGACAAACGACCAAGATAGGTTGGATCGTTGGGCTGCGTTCCTTTATCGACCGCTTAGCGAAAGCGCAGGAAATGATGGAATTTTCGATGAGCATCTTTCCCCAAAATGTGGCGATGACTGTATTTGAAGAAAGTTATAGCACAAAGATCGCCATTGTGAGGGAAGAATTATACAAAAGAAGCTTGACACTGGTTGAATGGGAAAAAACGCAAAACTTTTTTGAAGTCTGGCCCATTTATGGTGGGTACTATGCGTGGATTACGTGGAAAGGACAGCAATTGACAAGAGATATTGCGGAAGAATTGATCCGCTCAGGGTTAGGCATTGCACCAAGTTTTTTGTTTGGAGAAGAGACCAACGGGTTGCGTATCAATTTTAGTCGTTTAACTGAAGAAAGGCTACCATTTTTTCAAGCGGAAATGGCAAAATTAGCAAAACGTTTATCCGTTTAATTCATGATCAAAAGAACAGGTTCATGTGCAACAGTTAAGGAGATTCCTTGCTGTTGCTTTTTAATTGAAAAAAATACACATATAGTAGAAAATTAAAAGAGGGATGATTGTAAAGAAAATCACTAATTAATAAAAATTTTTTCTGTTTGTTGGAATAAGGTATAACAATGTGCGGATTCAATGATAACAGTAGAGAGGAGTAGATAGAAAATCAGGACTAATTTTGTACAAAAGATGTAAACCGCTTTCTTGATTGTGATGTTGTTCACTATTTGCGTGGTTAAGCGGATTGTTACAAATTTTTAAAAACGTGAATTTTTTTGCTTTTAGCTTGTATTTCTTAATGATCCATGATAATTTATAAAAGAAGACGGTTGGATATTGATACAGTTTATATATCTGTTTCAATCGCAGAAAGATGAGATTTTCTTATATGATGAGAGAGGAATGTGTACAAATGGCAAAAAAGAAATTACCACTAGACTTTAATGCGTTATTAGATGAAGTCAATTCAGATTTTCCAGTATACCAAGCGCTTGACCAAAATGGTAAAGTAGTAAACCCTGATCTTGTTCCTGATTTATCAGATGAACAATTAGTAGAATTAATGACTAGCATGGTTTGGTCTCGTGTATTAGACCAACGCTCAACAGCTTTAAACCGTCAAGGGCGTCTAGGATTCTTTGCACCAACAGCTGGTCAAGAAGCTAGCCAACTTGCAAGTGCATTTGCTTTTGAAAAAGAAGACGTATTACTTCCTGGTTACCGTGATGTCCCCCAATTAGTAAAACATGGATTGCCTTTAGCACAAGCTTTCTTATGGTCACGAGGACATGCGGCAGGGAATTTTTATCCAGAAGAATTGAAAGCTCTACCACCACAAATCATTATTGGTGCGCAGTACATCCAAGCGGCTGGTGTGGCTTTAGGATTGAAAAAACGAAACAAAAAAAATGTGGTCTTCACTTATACAGGTGACGGCGGCTCTTCTCAAGGTGATTTTTATGAAGCAATCAACTTTGCTGGAGCTTATCATGCAAATGCTGTATTTTATATTCAAAACAATGGCTTTGCAATCTCAACACCTCGTGAAAAACAAACAGCTGCTAAAACATTAGCGCAAAAAGCTGTGGCAGCCGGGATTCCAGGGATCCAAGTAGATGGTATGGATCCATTAGCAGTTTATACAGTATCTAAAATGGCACGTGATTGGGCAATCAACGGGAATGGTCCAGTCTTGATTGAGACATTGACTTACCGTTATGGTCCGCATACTTTATCAGGAGATGACCCAACTCGTTACCGTTCAAAAGAAACAGATGACGAATGGCAGAAAAAAGATCCATTGATCCGTTTCCGTAACTACCTAACAGAAAAAGGTCTATGGTCAGAAGAAAAAGAAGAACAAGTAATTGAACAAACAAAAGAGGAAATCAAAGCAGCGATTGCTGAAGCAGATAAGATTCCAAAACAAAAAGTTTCTGATTTCTTAAAAAATATGTTTGAAGTGGCACCACAATCAATTAAAGAACAAATTGCAATCTATGAAGCGAAGGAGTCGAAATAATCATGGCACAAAAAACAATGATTCAAGCAATCACAGATGCCCTAGCACTTGAACTTGAAAATGATGAGAACGTAATCGTTTTTGGTGAAGATGTTGGGAAAAACGGTGGAGTTTTCCGTGCAACGGAAGGATTGCAAGAAAAATTTGGCGAAGAACGCGTTTTCGATACCCCATTAGCTGAATCAGGGATTGCTGGTATGAGTTTTGGGTTAGCTTTAGAAGGTTTTCGTCCAGTACCTGAAATTCAGTTCTTTGGATTTATTTTTGAAGCCATGGATGAAGTAGTCGCACAAATGGCACGTACAAGATATCGAATGGGTGGGACTAGAAATCTACCGATCACGATTCGTTCACCATTTGGTGGTGGGGTTCACACACCAGAACTTCATTCAGATAACTTAGAAGGATTGATTGCTCAATCTCCAGGAATTCGCGTAGTCATTCCATCAAATCCTTATGATGCAAAAGGATTATTGATCTCTTCTATCCGCAGCAATGACCCAGTTGTATTTTTGGAACATATGAAACTTTATCGTTCATTCCGTGAAGAAGTTCCAGATGAAGCTTATGAAGTACCATTGGACAAAGCGGCAATTACTCGTGAAGGAACAGACGTTTCAATCATTACCTATGGCGCAATGGTTCGTGAAGCGATCAAAGCAGCTGACAATCTTGCGAAAGAGGATATTTCAGTAGAAGTCGTTGACCTAAGAACAGTCGCACCGCTAGATATTGACACAATCATTCAATCAGTTGAGAAAACTGGTCGTGTGGTAGTCGTTCAAGAAGCGCAACGACAAGCAGGTGTAAGTGCCCAAGTGATTGCTGAAATCTCAGAACGTGCGATCCTTTCATTAGAAGCACCAATTGGACGTGTAGCAGCACCAGATACTGTTTTTCCATTTGGACAAGCTGAAAACATCTGGTTACCAAATGCGGCTGATATTGAAGCAAAAGTCAAAGAAATTGCAGAATTCTAAGAAATAAGAAGGGACGTAAGTAAATCATGGCATACCAATTTAAATTACCTGACATTGGTGAAGGAATCGCAGAAGGCGAAATCGTCAAATGGTTTGTCAAGCCAGGCGATACCATCAATGAGGATGATACGTTATTAGAAGTTCAAAATGATAAATCAGTAGAAGAAATTCCATCCCCAGTTACTGGGACAGTGAAAAACGTCATCGTACCTGAAGGAACAGTCGCGAATGTTGGCGATGTACTGGTAGAAATCGATGCACCAGGACATGAAGACAACGAAACAAGTGGCGATGCTGGAGTAGCAGCGAAAGAGCAAACACCTGAACATCCAGCTGCTGAACCAACTGAAGCTAGTGCCGATGGTGGGGTCTTTGAATTTAAATTACCCGATATTGGTGAAGGAATCGCAGAAGGTGAAATCGTTAAATGGTTTGTGAAACCAGGCGATACCATCAATGAAGATGACACATTGTTAGAAGTACAAAACGATAAATCGGTAGAAGAAATCCCGTCACCAGTGACTGGAACGGTTAAAAACATCTTGGTATCAGAAGGAACAGTTGCAACTGTTGGTGATGTATTAGTAGAAATCGATGCACCAGGACATAATAGTGCGCCTTCTACTACATCAGAAAAAACAGCTGAATCAACTGATGCTAAAGTAGAAACTTCTGGTTCAGCATCAGTAGCTGAGGCAGCTGATCCTAACAAACGTGTTTTGGCTATGCCATCAGTTCGACAATTTGCTCGTGAAAAAGACGTGGATATCACACAAGTCACTGCAACTGGTAAAGGTGGACGTGTGACAAAAGAAGATATTGAAAGCTATCTATCAGGTGGGCATGCGAGTCAAACAGCATCAGCTGAACCAGCTGCACCTGCGACAGAAAAAGCGGTTGAAGCGAAAGCTGAAAGCAAGCCAGCAGCACCAGCAAAAGCGTTCAAATCTAATTTAGGTGAATTGGAAGAACGTGTAGCAATGACACCGACACGTAAAGCGATTGCTAAAGCAATGGTCAATAGCAAGCAAACAGCGCCACATGTTACTTTACATGACGAAGTAGAGGTTTCTAAACTTTGGGATAATCGTAAGAGATTTAAAGAAGTGGCAGCTGCGAATGGGACAAAATTGACTTTCTTGCCATACGTGGTAAAAGCATTAACTGCTACTGTGAAGAAATTCCCTATTTTGAATGCGTCAATTGATGATGCGAACCAAGAAATCGTTTATAAAAATTACTATAACATCGGAATCGCAACTGATACAGATCATGGCTTGTATGTACCAAATGTAAAAGATGCAGACCGTAAAGGGATGTTTGCGATTGCGGATGAAATCAATGAAAAAGCAAAACTAGCTCATGAAGGTAAATTAGCAGCTGAAGATATGCGAAATGGCACTATTACGATCAGTAATATTGGTTCTGTAGGTGGTGGCTGGTTTACACCAGTAATCAACTACCCTGAAGTAGCAATTTTAGGTGTGGGAACAATTGCACAACAACCGATCGTTAATGGTGAAGGTGAAATCGTTGTTGGACGAGTGATGAAACTTTCCTTAAGCTTTGATCACCGTATCGTAGACGGAGCAACAGCTCAACAAGCAATGAACAATATCAAACGACTTTTAGCTGATCCTGAGTTATTGATGATGGAAGGATGATAAACAAATGGTAGTTGGAGATTTTGCTGTAGAATTAGACACAGTTGTAATCGGTGCGGGACCTGGTGGCTATGTTGCTGCCATCCGTGCTGCTGAAATGGGACAAAAAGTGGCAATCATTGAAAGAGAATACATCGGTGGTGTTTGTTTAAACGTTGGTTGTATTCCTTCAAAAGCGCTGATTGCTGCAGGACATCATTATCAAGAATCTCTTGATTCAACTTTATTCGGTGTCACGAGTGAAAATGTCACACTTGATTTTGCAAAAACACAAGACTGGAAAGAAAATAAAGTAGTGAAAACACTGACTTCTGGTGTTGGCTTCTTATTGAAAAAACACAAGGTAGAAACAATCGAAGGCGAAGCATTCTTCGTCGATGATCATACATTGCGTGTGATCCATCCCGATTCTGCTCAAACGTATTCTTTCAATAACGCAATCATTGCCACTGGCTCCCGTCCGATCGAAATCCCAGGATTCAAGTTTGGCGGACGTGTACTTGACTCAACAGGCGGCTTAGCTCTAAAAGAAGTACCAAAAAAATTCGTCATTATTGGTGGCGGAGTTATTGGAGCAGAATTAGGTGGAGCCTATGCTAACTTAGGTGCTGAGGTAACGATTCTTGAAGGTTCTCCTCAAATTTTACCTACCTATGAAAAAGATATGGTGAAATTAGTGGAAGACGACTTCAAGAAAAAAGGTGTGACAATCGTAACCAATGCAATGGCGAAAGAAGCTGTTGATAATGGGGACAGTGTGACAGTCAAATATACTGTTGACGGTAAAGAAGAAACAGTGACAGCAGATTATGTTATGGTAACAGTTGGCCGTCGTCCAAATACTGACGATATGGGATTAGAACAAGCGGGTGTCGAAGTCGGTGAACGTGGATTGATTCCAGTGGATCAACAAGGGCGTACGAACGTGCCAAACATTTTTGCAATTGGGGATATCGTACCAGGTGCTGCTTTAGCGCATAAAGCAAGTTATGAAGCAAAAATTGCTGCAGAAGCTATCTCAGGTAAGAAAGTAGCAGTTGACTATAAAGCAATGCCTGCGGTTGCCTTTACAGATCCAGAATTAGCTTCTGTTGGGATGACGATCAAAGAAGCAAAAGAAGCTGGTATTGAAGCTACTGCATATAAATTTCCGTTTTCAGGAAATGGACGGGCGTTATCGCTTGCAAAAACAGAAGGTTTTATCCGTTTAGTGACGACCAATGAAGACAATGTCATCATTGGAGCGCAAATCGGTGGTGTAGGTGCTAGTGATATGGTTTCTGAGCTTGCTTTAGCCATTGAATCAGGAATGAATGCCGAAGATATTGCGTTAACGATCCATCCACATCCATCGCTAGGTGAAATTACGATGGATGCTGCTGAACTCGCTTTAGGTTTACCAATCCATATTTAATTTAGCAATTGGGATATTTTATCCGAACTGTTTCAAAAAAAGTATGGATGCTGGCGATAGTTGCCAGGTTAAAAACATCTTTTTGACAAATTGAATTGATACATGATCGATGAAACATCAAAGTTAGCAAAAACTGCTAGCTTTGATGTTTTTTTTGTAGTCTTTTCAAAACCTCTTTTTCTGAAAAAAGAAAAAAGAAAGTCAAGCTTTTTGAAAGAGGGTGTTAGAATAAATGTGGTAAAAGCAATCAGATCAGCATATTTCTATATCAATGATTTAACTAGCGGAACTAGTTGTTTACTAATTAATTTTTAATCACTTTAAAGGAGATTGACTTTGTGAGAAAAGAAACGATTAAAACATTTCAAGGAGACTGTCATGAGAATGAAAAGAATAATGAAATTGGCGGTCCTAACAATTCAATTAAAAAGAGAAATGAAAGGATTATAGAAGCATACCAAACAGAAAATACATCGATAGCAGGACTTGCTGAGCGATTTGGAGTATCAAAGAGAACCATTGGAAATGTAACACACAGTCTAAAAGAGCAAAATCTGCAACAGCAAAGCTTAACGAATGAGACAACTAAAGAAAAGGAAGAGAGCAATAATCAAAATATCGAAGCATATTTAGCAGGAGACTTGTGGGTAAGTAAACTTGTTAATAAATTTAACGGATCAGCGAGAACCATTTTGATGAAAATAAAGAAAGCAAGAGAACAGAAGGAAGAGATGCAATATAAAACATCGTCAGAAAATGAAATTTTACAGTTAGATAGAAATAGTTTTGAGCAAAGGGAAGAGTTAGTGAAGCAACAAGAGCTGATTTCAGAAGTTCTTCTAAAAGATGAGCTGGAACAGGTACATCCTGCTCAGCCAAGGTCTTTAGAGGACAAAGTCATTTCATTAAGAAAACAAAAAAGTGTTGATCATGACAGCCAGTCAAAAAAATACAATCTCAATGACAGTTCAAGCAGAAAAAGAAAGATGCAAGAAAATAAGGACCCAGAAAAGTTTTCACTATCGGCGTTCCCAATTGATAAAAATAGTTTGAAAACATCGAGTGTGAAACCTAAGAAGCCAAAGAAATCTCATGTACTTCATGAAGTAGAAGAATATTCACCCAAACTATCACAAATAAGCAAACAAATACATACAACAGAGAATGAGCATTTAATTGATGAGAACCAACAGGATAAACTTCAAGGGATCGGTCCTCAACAAAATAAAAACTTTTCTTCATCACTTCCTTTACCAAATAAATTGGAGGAAGCAACAAGTAGTGAGAATCATATCTTCAATAGCAAACAAGTGCAAGTAACTGGAAGTCATCTAAGAGAAAACCAAGAGGAACACCCAATTTTATCAGAGACAGAAGGTGAATTTGGAAATAGCTTGTTCGATAGTTTATCTGATTTTGACTATTCAAATGAGTCCAATGAAGAACGTTCGTTTTTTCAAAATTCAGCAAATTTATCCGATGAATTGTCAAATCATAATCTCACGACAGAAAAAATAGTGGAAGCATTAATGGAATTTGACGAGACGTTAGACTCAGGAAAAAATCTAGTGGACTATGTGAACGGATCGAATGAACTTCCAAAACAATCTAATAATGATTTATTCGAAGATTTATCAAATGATAGTCTCACGACAGACGAAATAGTGGAAGCATTAATGGAATTTGACGAGACGCTAGACTCAGCAAAAAATCTAGTGGACTATGTGAACGGATCGAATGAACTTCCAAAACAATCTAATAATGATTTATTCGAAAATTTATCAAATGATAGTCTCACGACAGACGAAATAGTGGAAGCGTTAATGGAAATTGATGAGACGTTAGACTCAGGAAAAAATCTAGTGGACTATGTGAACGGATCGAATGAACTACCAAAACAATCTAATAACGATTTATTCGATGATTCATCAAATGATAGTCTCACGACAGACGAAATAGTGGAAGCGTTAACGGAAGTTGATGAGACGTTAGACTCAGGAAAAAATCTAGTGGACTATGTGAACGGATCGAATGAACTTCCAAAACAATCTAATAATGATTTATTCGAAGATTCATCAAATGATAATCTCACGACAGAGGAAAAAGTGGAAGCGTTAATGGAAGTTGATGAGACGTTAGACTCAGGAAAAAATCTAGTGGACTATGTGAACGGATCGAATGAACTTCCAAAACAATCTAATAATGATTTATTCGATGATTCATCAAATGATAGTCTCATGACAGAAGAAATAACGGAAATATTAATGAGATTTGATGAGACATTAAACTCAGGAAAAAAACCAATGAAGTATGTAATGGAATTAAGTGAACGTCAAGAATCGAACAAATTATTCGATGAATCGTCAAATAGTCAACAGGTAGAATATCCTATAATGGAACAAACAATGGCAGGAAAAACAGTTAATCAGCCTGGTTCGGAAAATAATCAAGTAAACTTTATAGAGGATCAGAATCAGGAATATCTGATTGATGAAGAAAAACATCCCCAGAATCCGCATAACATACATAATGATAGGGGCACAGGTGAGTTTATACAAAAGAAACAGGATAAGAGTATAAAAAATTCAGAAAACACCCTAGTGAATAAGCCAATCAAACAAACCGATAAGCAGCCTATTCCTCAAACGGGGCATACTCTTTCTATTCTTCCACAAAATGTCACTAAGAATGATTATTTAAAATATATTCAACTATATCAATCCATTCAATCAGTTATCACAAGAGAGACATTTTGTAACCTATTGAAATTGTCAAATGATAAATTTCAAAAGTTGCTTAAAGATGAAGATGTTGTTCCCGATCAGTCAACAAATGGTGAATCAGAATATCTAGAGAATAATAGGAATACGTACTCGAAAGACTATAAATTAGAAATGGTCCTGTTGTATCTCAATTCTCAACATCCTTACGAATCTCTAGCGCAATTTTGTGGGGAGAAAGAAATATACCCTGCTCTCTTTAAATCATGGCTAAGAGATTATAAAAATGAGAAGTTAACTCGCAAAACAATATCGACTATCGAAGAGTTGATGGGTAGAGAACAAACTGGAGAAAATCTGGATTGTACTGATGAAGTGAAGGTAGCCTGTGTACTTTTAAGTAGAGTTTGCTCAATGAAGAAGAGAGAATTATGTAACAAATTGAATATCAGTGATGGGGGGTTAAGACATTGGGAATCTAAATACGACCGGACACATAGAAATGAGCAGAGCAAAAAAATAACAACTCTCCAAGAATTAGAAAATAGGAATCTAAATTTAGGGAAACTGAATTGTAATGAGGAAGTCAAAAGAGAATGTGTTCTTTTATTAAATAAAAAAAACAGGAATGAAATATGTGAAAAGTATCATTTGAACATTAAAACATTTTATGGTTGGACCATTAAATATAAACAACTACTTAATGGTACAGAAAAAAAATCAAAAAAACGCCAAACCTTTTCATCGAATGTCGGCAAGGCAAAAATTACAGCAGCAGACAATAATGCGAAGATAGTTCATGAACAAGGGAAGAGTCCAAATTTATTTTTGAGAAATTAAAGGATTCAATAAAATTCTAGCCAGTTAATCACAAGTAAAATTGGAATGAACATTAGATACAATGAAAATAAACCGACAAATTATGTTGACCAAGTCCAATGAATTAATCTTGGTCGAACATTTTTTTCTCAAAAGAAGAAAAAGTGAATTATTTGTTAGAACATTCGATGTTAAAATAGATAAATAATAAATGAATAAAAAAGGATATGATTATGGAAAAGAAGTCAAATTCCTTAGATTGCATTATATGAACGTTTATAAGTCCCTGATAGTATTTTTAGCGGCTGGACAAAAGCTATGGTTAAGTTGTTATTAAACAGAAACTCACAAAGACGGTAAACTTGTTTTATAAATATTGAATACAACAAAGATTTAGCAGCTACGTTAGAAAGAAAGGTCGGGAATGATGAGTAAAAGAGAAGAAGGGGTTTATGTTGACCCTCATACAAAAGATGTCAGGTGCCATTCTCAATGGGACGATATTAGAAAAATCATCAACAAGAATCAAATGAACTATTTCAATCATCTATCAAAACTCTTTGAAAAAAAGCCGTTAATTTATTTTGAAATTGAAAAAAAAATGATGGATAAACAGAATATTAAAGGTATCTCTTTATTGGTTTTGTTAAAAAGGGAAGGAAAAGGTCTGGCATCCAGCGAATTATTTTATCCACCATTGAAAAATATTCGAGAGATTATGATAAAAGGATTAATGAAGGAATGTAGACAACAGGCATTCATTCAATTGAATGAAAAATACCAACAAAATGGGCATAGAATTGTTGAAATCACAGACCCATACTTTATATCATCTGACAATAAAGAAGAAAAACGTGATCTAGTGGGGATAAGAGAACATCTGAAGAAGGAGTTCGCAAAATATCCTAAAGAAGAACAAAGTGTAAAAATAGAGGAGAATCGAGATAATCGCTTTTAGCTCTTTGTCCAGCCGGATAAGGTTAGTTAATAAATATCAAAATTAGGCTTTTTACAACTAATGTTGGTAAAGAGAAATCTTAGAATAATTAGGACAGAAAGAAGAAAAATTCCTTTTTGTCCTTTTTATTAGCTATAGATTGTTAGGTTTAGAGTATTTAAGGTATCTTTGATAAGTTGAGTATAAGACAGCTTGAATCCTTTTATGACTTGGTCAGTCAAATTCATTCTAAATGGTTTCGAGGTGTCTTTTCTTATTTTTACCTTTTTTTCTGAAAAATAAAAAAGCAATTGGATCGACACATTTCGATATCAATTATTTGATTGTTTAGCGGAAGTAGTTATTTACTAATTTAATGTTAAATTACTTTAAAGGAGAGTGACCCTATGAAAAATGAAACGATTGTAATCCCTCAAGAGGGCTATCATGTAGGTGATGAGAATGAGGAAATAAAAGGTTCGAATGATTTAAACGAGGCAAATGAAGATCATCGTTTGCTTCACCAAGACTCGGGCAATTTATTCAACCCTATATTAAAGGATAAACTTCCGATAGCTCAAACAGTGGAAGTGTCAGACAATACAGTTCACACAAAAAGAAAACAAATGTTTGATGAGCAGGAATCAGTTAATCTTCAAGGATGGGACGAATTATATAATCCGCTGTTAAATGGCAATTATACGATAGAGTAAGCAGTGAAAGTGTTAGGTGATATATATGAACCAAAAAGAATACGAATATCTGATGAGGCGAAATCAAATGAACATCAAGAACAATCTGATCCTCATAATCGAAATATAAGTGACTTTACAGAAAAGGAAATACAAGATAAGCGTACGAAAAGTTCCAAAAACATCCCAGTGGCTCAGGCAATCAAACAAATTGATAAGCAGCCTATTTCTCAAACGGCGCACTCTCTTGAGCTTGCTCTACCAAAAAAAGTCAATAAAACATATCCTAAAGTGGATTACGTTCAACTATATCAATCCATTCAATCAGTTATCACAAGAGAGACATTTTGTGACATATTGGAATTATCAATTGATACATTTCAAAAGTTGCTTGAATATGAAGAGGTTGTCCCCGATCAGTCAGCCAATAGTGAATCAGAACATATAGATAAAAAAGAGAAGTTAACTCATAAAATAATATCGACTATCGAAGAGTTGAGGAGTAGGGAAAAAACTGAGGAGAATCTGAATTGTACTAATAAGGTTAAGGAAGCTTGTGTACTTTTATGGAGAAGTGAACGATTAACGCAGAAAGAATTGTGTGACAAATTGAACATTTCTGATGGGAATTTAAGAAGATGGAATTATAGATACGATCAAGCGCTTGGAAATAAAAACATAATAACAACTCTCGAAGATTTAAAAAATAGGGAGCTAGGGCCAGGGAATTTGTCTTGTCCAGCTGAAGTTAAAGCAGCGTGCGTTCGTTTACTTAAGAATAAAGAAATGACTAAAAAGCAAATATGTGAATATTATCGTTTGGTTCCGAAAACGTTGCATAATTGGACTAAAAATTATGATCTTTTACTAAAAGAAATAGAAATAAAATCACAAGGACTTCAAACTTTTTCAGCAAGTATTGGAAATGCTAAAATTACGGCTACAGAAAGTAATATAAGGATAGAACATAAACAAGATACGAGTCCAAATTTAATTTTTGGCGGAAGGACGTAATAAAATTCTAACAGGATAATCATTAGTAAAATCGAATAAACCTTAGAAAAAAATAAAACAAACAAAAAATTATTCAGAAAAAGACCAAGAATTTGATTTTGATCGAACATTTTTTTCTAAAAAGAAGAAAAAGTGAATTATTTGTTAGAACATTCGATGTTAAAATAGAGAAACAATAAATGTATTAAAAAGGAATTGATTATGGAAAATAAGTGAAATGCCTGAGAGTGGATGTATAGACGTTTGTACATAAGTGGTAGTGTTTCTGATAATTGAATAAAATGATCTGAGCAAGTGCTGTTGAACAGAATCTTACAAAAACAGTAAACTTATTTATTAACGGAACATACTAAAGATACAGCAGCCAAAATAATGAATGGAGATTTATTGCCAATAATAATGACTTGAATTTATTCGTTAGAAAAAGATTCAATAAAAATGAATCAAGTCAAATATAATAAAAAGAAAGGTCGGAAATGATGAGTCAAAGAGAAGAAGGCACTCAGGTACCTCCTAATATAGACGATATCAATCGTCTTCCACAACGGAACGATATTATGAAAATTATCAAAAAGAATCAAATGAACTATTTCAACCATCTATCAGATCTCTTTGAAAAAAATCCGTTAGCGTATTTTGAAATTGAAAAGACCATTATGGATAAATACGAAATTAAAGGTATTTCTTTATTGCTTTTGTTAAAGCGAGAAGGAAAAGGGCTTGCTTTCAGCGAATTATTTTATCCGCCATTGAAAAATATTCGAGATTTTATGATAGCAAGATTAATGAAGGAATGTAGACAACAGGCGTTCATTCAATTGAATGAGAAATACCATCAAAATGGGCATAAAAATGCTGAAATTACTGGTCAATATATTAGTCAAACACTTTGTGATAAAGAAGAAAAACATGATTTAATGGCAATAAGAGAACGTTTGCAGAAGGGTTTCGTAGCATCTCATACAGAAGAACAACGTGTAAAAACAGAAGATAAATCGAGATAATTATAGCTCTTAGTTCTTTATCAAATCTAATAAGATTTCTAATAAACATCAAAATTAGTAACTTCAACTAGTTTTGATGTTTTTTGCTTCACATTAAAAGTATGTTCTTTCAGCATTTCTTGTAGTAACTAGGAAAAAGTAGCGTTTTCTCAATCATAGTTAGTTGGTATCTCTTTGTGGTAACAATAAGCTGAAATTCATGGGGAAAGTAAATGATCCACGACTTCATTTGCTGTTGAATAGTGCTATAAAAAATTCCGCATAATAACCTACAACACTCCATTATACTAAAAATTTTTCATATACAGTGTTGTAATATGAACATAATTTTCAAAAAAAAAAATAAAAGGGCTCTCATTGTAACCGATTTCATGATAAGCTTTTTTTATAAAAAAGTTAATGAACTTATCTAGCTTAATTGGCAATAATTTTAGACTACGGTGATAGAATATGAAAATTGGAGAAAAAAGAGAAAACATCAAAACAATTTGCACACGCACTTATCTAGTTTGAATGATAAGATCTCGGTTACAACACAGAAAATTCAAATCAATCAGATGAGCGATGCTCTACAAACCACAAATAAAAAATGATATAAAAGTAAAAAGTATTGAGAGGGACGTTAGAGAGTTATGTAAAAAAAGAAATGGGGTAAAAAGATGAAGTTTACTCAAATACAAAAAATTCATGTAAATCCAAATGTTGGCAATGTGAATCGACATAATGACTATCGAACAATCCAACGTATATTTGAGAAAAGTGCATACAATTATTATATTCATTTAACAGATTTATTTGAGAGAGAACCATTGAGGTATGCTGAAATTGAAAATATTATATATGAAAAATATAAAATCGAAGGTCCTTCTTTATTAGATGCGCTAAAAAGAGAAGGAAAAGGGTTCCAACGCAGTGAATTATTATGTGCAAATGAAGGTTTTAGAAAAAGTGTCATCAGTGCGTTGTTTATAGAATGCCAAAAAGAATCTAGAATGGAAATTATTGCCAATTATTATAAAAATGGGAATGATATTGTAGAAACGACATTCCCTGATTTTAGTCGTCTAATAGGCGAAAATAATCGCAGAGAAAAAGAAGCATTCGAACAAAGAGAAAAAAAGAATAGAAGTAAAGCGATTGAACGCGATACATAAAGGTTTATCTCATAATAAGAAAATAAATGTAATTGATACTCGGAGCATCTCTCAGTCTATACTTAATGTAGAACTAAATAGATAGCAATTATTAATATTTTGTAGGAGGTAGTCAACAGATGAATAAAGAAGATAATAAACTAACAAAATCTTTTTTACTTAGGCCAGACAAAGATCTTCAAACTTTTGCACATTCAAATAAGATTAGTACCAAAAGTATGAAACAAATATTAGAAGAAAAGCTAAAATTTCCATGGGAAAGATTAACCGATTATTTACCAGAGCTATTAGAAAAATCAAGCTATCATTGTATCGTTGAAAAAATTTTGAGTGAACATTCAGAGTTTGGTAAAGTTGTTCCTCTCAGTGAAGAGGCCAATAGGGAAATAAGCATTATTATGAATAAAATAGGAATTTCTGAACAATCTCAGTTCAGTGAAATTTTACCCAAAGCAATTTTAGAAAATCCAATAAGTTTGGAGAGTTTTTCTGAAAATTTAGAAAAATATGTTTCTTCGTCTGAATTTACGATGTATATTAATGCAGCAGAGATTCCAAGTACTATATCATCAGAAGAGATACTTAGCGATAATATAATAAATTTTGAACTAAACAAAACGATTCAAAAATACAATGAACTAGCTGTTAATGGAGGAAATATCATTACTAAACGAGATGTTAAAAGCACCTTACTTCATTATTTAAGTAGAAAGGATAATGAATCATATAGGCCTAAGGTCGATACAGAAGTACTTATTGAAGTTGTTGTCAAAGCATTGCCACATTGTCATTATATTAAAAATTCGTCTTTATCCTCTCAAAATTGGTTCTATAAGATTTTTTTAGAAAATGAAGGGAATTCTAAATTTGCTGAGCTACAGAAGGGGATGTTTAAATTAATTTCAAAAGATGAAACATACACTGCCACTAAAATAAATGAACAATATCGGATAAATCATAGTTTTGCTAATGAAGCGTCTATGAGCTCGTTAAATATACCTGAACATGAAGGACGTTAGTTTCATATGAAATCCCTTAGGAAAAGTAAAAATGTTAGATCTTTTCCTCTTATCTTAATAAATAAACCTACGTCACCGACAGAATTTATTTTCTCTATTTTGTTAGTGACGGTTCTTTGTATGAATGTGTGAATTTTTATAGACTATTACTTATTTTTCTTAGCTAGCGATATAAAATAGTTATTCAACTATAAATTAATTATGTAAACTAGAAAATCGAAACTATTTGGTTATGTACTTATTCTTATGATACACTGATTTTGACTATAGGAAATAGGAGAATGAAGTATGCAAGATTATCAATACCCGCTTGATTTAGATTGGACCACCGAAGAAATGGTCATTGTGATGAAGATGTGGGAGGATTTAGAGTTAGCGAATGAAAAGGGCATCGATAATGCTCGGTTTTTAAAATCATACAAACAATTCAAAACGGTTATTCCATCTATTGGAGAAGAAAAAAAATTAGGAAAAGAATTTGAAAAAGTATCAGGTTATTCATTGTATCGAACAGTTCAAGCAGCAAAAAAGAATCAGAAAAAAATCCTAAAAATGAATGGGTGAGAACATGAATAAACAAGAACTGATCCATCAGATCAAAATTTGGCTTAAAGAAGCAGCTGAGAAAATCCGTAGGGTACAAATCAAGACGTTGAAGGTTGATCAAAAAACCAATCGAAAAGATCTGGTTACCAATATGGATCGTGAAGTCCAAGCTTTTTTGATTGAAAAGATTCAGGCGTATAATCCAGAAGCAAAGATTCTCGCAGAAGAAGAAGGTTACAGTGAGTTAGAAAGCTTTGAAGGGCAAGTATTTGTTATTGATCCAATTGATGGAACCATGAACTTCGTACTTGAACAAGAGAATTTTTGTATTATGTTAGGCGTTTATCAAGATGGTGTTGGACAACTTGGTTTTATTTATGACGTGATGAAAGAAGCGCTGTATTGGGGTGGAAAAGATTTAGGTGTTTATATGAATGACCATCCGTTAACTAAGCCAGAAGACCTTCGTTTAAAAGATGGACTTATTGGTTTGAACGGTTATCTTTTTAGTCATAACCGGTGGAATGTTCGAACGATTGGTGAACAAAGTATGGGTGTTCGTATTTATGGATGTGCAGGACTAGAAATGATTGCACTTTTAAAAGGAAAACATATTGGTTATATTGCAAATTTGAGCCCGTGGGACTATGGCGCAGGGAATGTTTTACTCGCTGAATTTGGAATGAAATATAGCGGTATCTCAGGAGAAAAGCTAAAATTTCGAGGAAGAGAATATTATATTGCGGCTACACCTCAAGCCTATGATGAAATTCGGGCACTTATTGCTGCGGCTGATTCGCTAAATAAGTAAAAAAACCGAAAAATTAAGAAAAATATGGCTAAAATATTAATTTTCTCGAAAAAATGAAAACATTTTACTATATTTCATGAAAAAAGTTTGCTATAATAAACAGTCGAGTAAAATTGCACTGTCATAAAGAACCGAGAAGGAGTTAGTTACATTGAACTATAGAAATGATATCCGTAACGTAGCGATCATCGCCCACGTTGACCACGGAAAAACCACATTGGTTGATGAATTATTGAAACAATCAGATACATTAGACGCACACACACAATTACAAGAACGTGCGATGGATTCAAATGCTTTAGAAAAAGAACGTGGAATCACGATTTTAGCAAAAAATACCGCAGTTGATTATAAAGGGATTCGTGTCAATATCATGGATACACCTGGGCATGCGGACTTTGGTGGCGAAGTTGAACGAATCATGAAAATGGTTGACGGCGTTGTCTTAGTAGTTGATGCTTATGAAGGAACGATGCCACAAACTCGTTTTGTTTTGAAAAAAGCGCTAGAACAACATATTACACCGATCGTAGTTGTGAATAAAATTGATAAACCTTCTGCACGACCTGAGTTTGTTGTTGATGAAGTATTAGAATTATTTATTGAACTAGGTGCAGATGATGATCAATTAGATTTCCCAGTTATCTATGCTTCAGCATTAAACGGAACATCTAGCTTGTCTGATGATCCAGCTGATCAAGAACCAACAATGGCACCGATCTTTGATACAATTGTTGAAAAAATCCCTGCGCCAGTAGACAATAGCGATGAACCATTACAATTCCAAGTATCATTGCTTGATTATAACGACTATGTTGGACGTATCGGGATTGGTCGTGTCTTCCGTGGAACGATCAAAGTAGGGGACCAAGTTGCCTTACTAAAATTAGACGGTTCAGTTAAAAAATTCCGTGTAACTAAATTATTTGGTTTCTTCGGCTTGAAACGTTTAGAAATTGACGAAGCAAAAGCTGGAGATCTAATTGCCGTATCAGGAATGGAAGATATTTTCGTCGGGGAAACAGTGACACCTGTGGACCACCAAGATGCTCTGCCAATTCTACACATTGACGAACCAACACTGCAAATGACTTTCTTAGTGAATAATTCACCATTTGCCGGCCGTGAAGGAAAATATGTCACTGCTCGTAAAATTGAAGAACGCTTGATGGCTGAGTTGCAAACGGATGTTTCATTGCGTGTTGAACCAACAAATTCTCCAGATGCTTGGACTGTTTCTGGTCGTGGAGAACTTCATTTGTCAATCTTGATCGAAAACATGCGTCGTGAAGGTTATGAACTACAAGTATCGCGTCCTGAAGTTATCGAAAAAGAAATTGATGGCGTGAAATGTGAACCTTTTGAACGTGTTCAAATCGACACACCTGAAGAATATATGGGTAGCGTAATCGAATCATTAAGCTTACGTAAAGGTGAAATGCAAGACATGATCCATACTGGTAATGGACAAATCCGTCTAACATTTTTAACACCAGCTCGTGGCTTGATCGGTTATTCAACTGAATTCCTTTCAATGACTCGTGGCTACGGCATCATGAACCACACATTTGATCAATACCTACCAATGTTACCAGGTCAAATCGGTGGACGACACCAAGGTGCATTAGTATCGATTGATACTGGAAAAGCAACAACTTATTCAATCATGAGTATCGAAGAACGTGGAACTGTTTTTGTTGAACCAGGTACAGAAGTTTATGAAGGCATGATCATTGGCGAAAATAGCCGTGACAATGACTTGACTGTTAACATTACGAAAGTAAAACAAATGACTAACGTTCGTTCTGCTACCAAGGACCAAACATCTGTTATCAAAAAACCAAAACAATTGACGTTAGAAGAATCGTTAGAATTCTTGAATGACGATGAATATTGTGAAGTAACACCGGAAAGTATCCGTTTAAGAAAACAAATCTTAAACAAAAATGCACGTGAAAAAGCTTCTAAAAAGAAAAAATAATCATTTGTTCACCTTGTTGATACAGTGATGTTTAGCTTTGAGAAATAAACCGAAGAAGTCCAAAAATAGGAGTAACTATTTTCGGGCATCTTCGGTTTATTTTTTGTTCAGATGACTGGTAAATCAGCATTAAAGTGGATGAAAAGAAAAATACTGTCTGCAAATTTTGCTTCTCAATTTTTTAGAACGTATTCAATTGTTTGAAATTAAAAGGAGAGAATTGTTTTTCCTTTTTCTAAAATTGTTATCTGTGGAGAAGTTAATAAAAATTAAAAGAAAAATTCAATAAGTACGCTAAAAGTTTATTAAAAGTCTTTTTAAAATCTTTAATTACCTCGGTTTTTGTTTCACGAAAAGCGAAAGTTTCACAAAAAGTATGTTGTACTTGATTGCTTGGAGAAGTAAAATATAATTGACGTATTATAGTTATAGAGCGACAGTTTTTTGACATAAAGCTGAATTTCGTAAATCATGGGGAGCTGTTTCGAGATTATCATCCTTAATGCTCCTGCGATTACTCGGCGCAGTTTTTACTTGGTGAGCGCTCAGGTCAAAGCGCTCTTTTCACAACCTCTTATTCACGGTGTTCAAAGAGCTGACCCTCGGCGATAAGTCAAAAAATCTCAAAACATGGGGAGCTGTTTCAAGATTTTCATCCTTAACGCTCAGGTCAAAGCGCTCTTTTCACAACCTCTTAAATCAACTAAAAAGTAGGGATAAAATGAATGATATATTAAAACAATACTTTGGTTATGAAGTATTTCGCCCTGGACAAAAAGAAATTATCCAAAAGGTACTTGGTCATGAAGACGTCCTAGGGATCATGCCTACAGGAAGTGGGAAGTCCATTTGTTATCAATTGCCAGCATTGATGCTGGATGGCTTGACTGTGGTCATTTCTCCTTTGATCTCTCTGATGAAAGATCAAGTAGATGCTGCCAATCAGTTAGGCATTTCAGCGACATTTATCAATAGTTCATTGGATAGTTATGAGACTGCTTCTCGGTTTCGATTACTCGAACAGCAACAAATCCAATTATTATATGTTGCGCCAGAACGGTTTATCATGCCAGATTTTATCCAATCAATGAAACGTTGGCACGTGCAACTGATAGCGATTGATGAAGCGCATTGTATCTCACAATGGGGACATGATTTTCGTCCAAGCTATCTTCATATGGCAGAAACATTAAGCACGTTTGATCAACGACCGGTCATTGTGGCATTGACTGCTACTGCAACAAAGCAAGTAGCAGAAGATATTAAAAGACTTTTAAAGATACCAATGGATAATCATATTCAAACGGGTTATGCACGAGAAAATCTACGTTTACAAGTAGTAAAAGATCAAAAAAAAGAGCAGTACTTAATTGAGTATCTGCGTATCAATAAAAAGCAATCAGGGATCATTTATGCCGCTACCCGCAAAGAAGTTGATCGAATCTATCATTTGTTAAAGAAATTTGATTTCAGTGTTGGCAGATATCATGGTGGGATGAGTGAAAGCCAACGAACAGAAATCCAAGAAGACTTTTTATATGACCGTACAGAATTATTAGTTGCAACGAATGCTTTTGGCATGGGGATCAATAAGAGTAACATCCGCTTCGTCATTCACTATCAGATTCCTGGTTCTTTAGAAGCTTACTATCAGGAGGCGGGACGAGCAGGTCGTGATGGGCTCTTAAGTGAGGCTGTCTTGTTGTTTGCTCCCCAAGATATACAGGTCCAAAAATTTTTTATCCAACAATCTCAACGAGAAGAGTCACAAAAACAAAAAGAATACGAAAAATTAAAAGCAATGACGGAATACGTCTACATCGAATCCTGTCTGCAACAATATATTCTTACTTATTTTGGCGAAAAAAGTATCCCATGTGGAAGATGTGGTAACTGTTTAGATGAACGTGAACTAGTCGATGTAACGACTGAAACACAGATGGTGTTGTCTTGCTTGAAACGCATGGGTGAAAATTATGGGAAACAATTGTTGATGAAGGTATTAGCTGGTTCGAAAGAACAAAAAGTCAAGATGCTAGGTTTTCAAGCGTTATCAACTTACGGCTTATTAAAAAAATGGGCACAAAAAGATATTCTTCAGTTGATCGAGTATCTTATTTCTGGTGGTTATCTGTATTCAATGAACGGTGAATACCCCACGTTGAAAGTAACGGAACTAGGAATCGAAGTGTTAAAAGGGAAACAAAAAGTATTTAAAAAAGAAGCTGAAAAAGTCCAACAACTTTCTGATGAAGAAGCTGACACCTTATTTGAAACGCTAAGAGAGTTACGAACTGACTTAGCTTCTGAAGCAGGCGTGCCGCCTTATGTGGTTTTTTCAGATGCGACTTTAAAAGAAATGAGTCGACAACGTCCAAAAGATCGACTTTCTTTATTGCAGATAAAAGGGGTAGGACAAAGCAAGTTAGACAAATACGGGGACGCTTTTTTAGCACTGATACTTTCTAGTTAAGTAGTGTATCGTTTGTAAAATTAGTGCATCTATTGTTTTTGCTCATGATAGGCTAGCAAATAGTAAAAAAAGAAGAAAATCCCTGAGCGAAAACTGGGATTTTTCCCCGTTAGAATTTTAAGTATGTTATAATAAATAAACTTAGAATGGGGGTAGGCTTAGATGGATTCTCTATCAAATGAATTTGCAGTTCAAGTGCTTAAAGATGAATCAGAACGAATCAAACGCTTGATCAAAAATCAAAAAAATAGCCTGTGTATCTCACAATGTAAGGCATTTGAAGAAGTAGTAGATACGCAAATGTATGGCTTCTCACAACAAGTCGGATTTGCCGTTCGTGTAGGCATCATCGATAAAACGGAAGGTCAATTGTTGCTGAGTGAGCTAGAGCGTGAACTGAACCGATTATATAGTGAGGTTTACCAAGAAAATTACGATAAAAAAGAAATTGGCAAGGAGGAGTAAACTTGCCTAAGAAAGTAAAAAAAAGGCATTTATTAAACTATAGTATTTTGATTCCTTACTTGATTCTATGTATTTTAGGTTTAATCATGGTCTATAGTTCATCATCTTATTTATTGCTAGAAAATGGAAGCAGTCCTTCCGCCTCTTTTTTTAACCAAAGTTTGTTTTGGGGCGTTAGCTTAGTAGCTATTGGACTTTTATATAAAATGAAAACATCCGTATTAAAAAATCAACGACTGATTATGGCAGCTATTGCTGTACTGACAATCTTGCTATTGATCGTTTTATTCTTCGGGAAAGAGATCAATGGAGCGAAAGGATGGCTTCAAATCGCTGGATTCTCTCTCCAGCCAGCTGAATACTTAAAGATCATTGTGATTTGGTACTTAGCATTAACGTTATCTAAAAGACAAAGAAGCGTTCAAAAAGATTTTGTTTCTACTGTTAAAAGACCGTTACTGTTAGTGTTGGCACTAACAGCGCTAGTTGCTATTTTACCCGATTTTGGTAATGCAACTGTCATTTTTTTAATTATCTTAGTCTTACTTTTGGCTAGTGGTATCAACTACGTTTATACGTTGATCGTTGGGGTCGGTGGGGTTGGCTTGAGTGCTTTTGCAATCTGGCTAATCAATATCACCCACGGGAAAATATTTCCCGGACGTTTACAATATATCTATAACCGATTTGCCATTTATCAAAATCCTTTTTCTGACGAGTTGAACAAAGGTCATCAATTAGCTAATGGTTATTATGCGATGTTCAATGGAGGGCTTTTTGGTCGAGGTCTGGGAAATAGTATCCAGAAAAAAGGTTTTTTAAATGAAGCGCAGACGGACTTTATTTATGCCATTGTGGTAGAAGAGTTAGGCGTGATCATGGGGATCTTGATTCTTGCTTTACTGTTTTTCATGATTGTTCGGATCTTTTTGGTGGGGATTCGCTCAAAAGATCCATTTAATTCTCTATTATGTATTGGGATTGGTGCCATGTTCATGATCCAAATATTTATCAATTTGGGAGGGATAACCGGCGTTATTCCGTTAACTGGGATCACTTTCCCATTTTTGAGTCAGGGAGGATCTAGTTTATTGATGTTATCCATTTGTGTTGGCTTCGTCTTGAATATCAGTGCAGATGAAAAACGAAAAAGTTTAGGTTTATACTAAAAAGATGTAGGAGTGGTTTGATGGAAAAAGTTTTAGTTGCTAACAGAGGAGAAATTGCTGTACGAGTGTTTCGAGCATGTACAGAATTAGGAATTAAAACTGTAGGTATCTACGCAAAAGAAGATGAGTATTCCGTGCACCGGTTTAAAGCAGATGAAGCATATCTAGTTGGCGAAGGGAAAAAACCGATTGACGCTTACTTAGATATTGAAGGGATTATTGCCATTGCGAAAGCCTGTGGAGCGGATGCGATCCATCCAGGCTATGGGTTGTTATCTGAAAATCTAAGTTTTGCAAAACGATGCAAGGAAGAAGGCATCACTTTTGTAGGACCAGACTTACATCATTTGGATATCTTTGGTGACAAGATCAAAGCAAAAGCAGCAGCTATCGCAGCTGGAATTGCTTCGATTCCTGGGACTGATGGACCGATTGAAAAGGTCGAAGATGCTTTGTCTTTTGCTGAAACGTACGGTTATCCGATCATGATTAAAGCCGCTCTAGGTGGTGGGGGACGAGGAATGCGTGTCGCCCATGATGAAAAAAGCGCTCGAGAAGGCTATGATCGTGCGAAAAGTGAAGCAAAAGCGGCTTTTGGCAGCGATGAAGTGTATGTTGAAAAATATATTGCAAATCCTAAACACATCGAAGTCCAAATTTTGGGCGATAAACATGGAAATGTGATCCATTTATTTGAAAGAGACTGCTCTGTACAAAGACGTCACCAAAAGGTAGTAGAGGTAGCACCTTGTGTCTCCATGTCGACTGAACAACGCGAACGCATCTGTCAAGCAGCCGTTCAATTAATGAAACACGTTGGTTACGTCAATGCTGGGACGGTTGAATTTTTAGTTGAAGGAAATGACTTTTATTTTATCGAAGTCAATCCTCGAGTCCAAGTGGAACATACGATTACAGAGATGATTACCGATGTGGACATCGTGACTACTCAATTATTGATTGCCCAAGGGAAAGATTTACACAGTGAAATTGGTCTGCCGCAACAAGCAGATATCAAACTAAATGGTTCTGCGATTCAATGTCGGATCACTACAGAAGACCCGTTGAATCATTTTCTTCCTGATACAGGGAAAATCGATACTTACCGTTCACCTGGTGGTTTCGGAGTGCGTTTAGATGTCGGTAATGCTTATGCAGGATATGTGGTTACCCCATACTTTGATTCACTTTTAGTCAAAGTTTGTACGCATGCGGCAGATTTTGATACGGCAATCCAAAAAATGGAACGTTGCTTAAAAGAATTTCGGATTCGTGGAGTCAAAACCAATATCCCATTTATGTTGAATGTGATTTCCCATCCTGAATTTCAATCGGGAAACGCTAAAACGACATTTATCGATAATACAAAAGAATTGTTTGAGTTCCCTCGTTTACGCGACCGTGGAAATAAAACAATGAAATACATCGGTGAAATTACCGTGAATGGCTTCCCGGGAATCAAAAATGGTGAAAAACCATTTTATGAATCTCCTCGGGTACCGAAAGATTTGATTAAACGCCCAGATTATCTGACAGCAAAAAATGTTTTAGATTCTGATGGTTCGGATGCGTTAGTCCAATGGATCAAATCGCAAGAAAACTTGTTATTGACTGATACGACATTTAGAGATGCTCATCAAAGCTTATTAGCAACTCGTGTTCGTACGAAAGACTTTAAAGAGATTGCTCAATTGACCGGTGAAGGATTACCTGAACTATTCTCAAGTGAGATGTGGGGAGGAGCAACCTTTGACGTCGCTTATCGCTTCTTGAATGAAGATCCTTGGCAAAGATTAAGAAAGATCCGAGCATTGATGCCAAATACGCTGTTACAAATGTTGTTCAGAGGTTCAAATGCAGTCGGTTATTCCAATTATCCGGATAACGTCTTAGTAGAATTTGTGAAAGAAGCAGCGGCTCAAGGAATTGATGTGTTTCGAATCTTTGACAGTTTGAACTGGGTACCGCAAATGGAAAAAAGTATCCAAGCGGTTCGAGACACAGGTAAGATTGCAGAAGCTGCGATCTGCTATACCGGAGATATCAATGATCCTAGTCGTGCAAAATATAATGTCCAATATTACAAGGACATGGCGAAAGAACTAGAACAACTTGGTGCGCATATCATTGCGATCAAAGATATGGCTGGCTTGCTGAAACCACAAGCTGCTTATCGCTTGATCAGTGAATTAAAAGAGACTACTGATCTGCCAATCCACCTTCATACACATGATACGAGTGGAAATGGAATCATTACCTATTCTGCAGCTTCGAAGGCTGGGGTAGATATCGTTGATGTGGCGATGAGTGCGATGAGTGGGAATACAAGTCAACCAAGTATGAGCAGTTTGTATTATGCTTTGGTCAACGGTCCACGGTTGCCAGAGATCAATATTCAAAATGCACAACAATTGAATCATTACTGGGAAGATGTCCGTATGTATTACAAACCATTTGAGAACGGTTTGAATGCACCAGAAACAGAAGTATATATGCATGAAATGCCTGGTGGACAATACTCTAATCTCCAACAACAAGCCAAAGCAGTTGGTTTAGGAAATAAATGGGATGACATCAAACAGATGTACCATACAGTGAACCTGATGTTTGGTGATATCGTGAAAGTTACCCCTTCATCAAAAGTTGTAGGAGACATGGCCTTGTTCATGGTTCAAAATGATTTAACGGAGGAAGATATCTATGAAAAAGGTGAAACATTGAGTTTCCCAGAGTCTGTGATTACTTTCTTCCAAGGAGAGCTAGGACAACCGGTTGGAGGATTCCCGGAAAAATTACAAAAGATCATCCTTAAAGGACGAGAAGCGATTACTGAACGTCCTGGAGCTTTAGCTAAACCAGTTGATTTCCAACAAGTCAAAGCAGAATTAGCTGAAAAAATCGGCTATGAACCTAAACAAGAAGAAGTGCTGAGCTACTTGATGTATCCGCAAGTCTTTTTAGATTATCAAGCGGCCTATAATCAATTTGGTGATGTGACATTACTTGATACACCAACATTCTTCCAAGGGATTCGCTTAGGAGAAACGGTGAATGTTCAGATTGAAAAAGGCAAGATTTTGATTATTCGCTTGGATGAAATCGGCGAACCAGATATTGAAGGAAATCGTGTCTTATTCTTTAACTTGAATGGCCAACGTCGTGAAATTACAGTGAACGACCATTCGATCATCAGTACTGTACAAACACGTGTGAAAGCTGAACCAACAAATCGTGAACATATCGGTGCAACGATGTCTGGTTCTGTATTAGATGTATTAGTCAAAAAAGGGGATCATGTTAAAAAAGGCGATACATTGATGATCACGGAAGCAATGAAAATGGAAACGGCAATTGAAGCTCGTTTTGATGGTGAAATTGCGCATGTCTATGTAACAGATGGCGATGCGATCGCTTCTGGTGATTTATTGATTGAAGTAACTGAAAAATAAAGGTGGGAAAAAGATGAAACGGCTAGGGTTATTTGGTGCGATATTGTTATCAGTGATCATTGCATTTTACATGCAGCCGGTGTTGTTTCCTCCTAAACTTGAAGTAAAAAAAAACTCAGAGCAAATCACTCAAAATCAAATGACTACGTGGAAATACCAGAAGTTGGAAACATCTGGCTTTTCCACGTATGTTGGTCAATCAGTTGATGAATTAGAGCAACGTTTTGGTGATCCCTATGAACGCTTGACGAGTGGGTTTGGTTTTGAAACAAGATATTACCATGATCAAATCAATCACTTATCCTTTGAAGCGAATATCACAAAAGATAAAGTTTCCACGATTAAAGTATTAAATACGGACAACTCAACGATTACTCCTTTTTACTTAGGGATGACAATGCAAGATCTAACTGAGATCACCACGATCTATACGAATTTTAATTTTCAATACAATGGAACAGATGTCGGGATCGAATTGATGGAAGAAGATATGAATTATCGACCGTTGATTGCGTTTGATAATGATACGTTTGCTATTTTATTCTTCGACCAAAGTAGTAATGGACTGTTTTCGATCGTTTATTTGGATAAAGCTAGTTTGTTGAAACTTCATCCCTATCAAGTATTTGGTTCAGACTTACCGCAATATAAAATAGACGATCAAGTAGATTGGGCTGAAATCAATCAAGCAAAAGAAGGTCATAGTGTTCGATTGTTGAATCAGTTAAGGCAATTGGATCGCTTACCACTTTATAAGCAGACGACCGGTTTTTCTACTCAAACGAAATTGCTTTTAAGTGATTATCTTAATAGACCAGAAGATATTTTGACGAAAGAACGATTAGCAGAATGGCAACAAATAGCGGGTAGTACAAACGCAACTGCTAAGTTTTCATTGACTACTGATGAAATTGATTCGTTAGTCGCAAAAAGAAAGCTTCCCCAATCGACCGGTGTCTTTACACATCCAGTGATTGATCCAACGTTTACATTTTTATTTTTGTATAGTGATCCGTACTATCACGACCGCTTTTTAGTTAACACTTCCGATCTATTAGGAATTGCTTTTTCAAAAGAAAATATGTTAGTCTTAATGCAAGAAGAAGGTAAGGAGAGTACCGATAGCAGTGATAATCAATGAGGAATTATTTGCCTTAGAAGATCAATGTCAGAGCTTATCCGATTGTATCAAAAAAAGCGAGACGATGAAAAAATATTTAAAAGCTAAAAAAGTGATGGAACAATCAGCGGATGTCAATTTATTGATTAATGATTTCTCAATAAAAAAAGAACAGTTTGAAAAAGTTGTTCCTTATCAAAAATATGCACCAGAATTTCGAGAGAAGCAAAGAGCTGTTCGGTTAGCCAAACGTCAACTTGATTTGCATGAAAAAGTAGCGGATTTTCGTTGTATGGAAACACAATTGCAAGATCTATTGGATAAAATTAGCCAGCAGTTAGCAGAAACGGTATCGTTGACGATTAAAATTGATGCGGGAAATCCTTTTTTTGAACAAAAGGGGCGTAGTGGATGTGGAGGTAACTGTCATGAATGATGAAAAAAATGAATTTCAACTAACGAAACGACGTGGGTTGATTGTCTGGGTATACAGTTTGAAACAATTAAAAAATTTGAAGAAATTTGGATTGCTTCATTACGTTTCACGTAAAATGAAATATGTCGTATTGTATTTGAATGAAGACACATTTGAGCAAACTGCAGAACGAATCAACAAACTTCATTTTGTTCGCAAAGTTGAACGCTCTTATCGTCCAGACGTCGAAATGAACTTTGCTGATAAGATTGGTACGAAGCAACCAGTCAAAGAAGAAGGTTTTGAGATTGAGGAGATCAACACTAAGATTCGTTTAGCAGACCATGTCTTTTAAACCTGTTTTGTGTAAATCATTCATCTCTTAAATAAAAAAGATAAAAATAACTTGAGAAAGCATGAAATTAATGGCGATCCAAGTTTTTTTATCTTTTTTTTTGGTATACTAGTAACAGCACGATTTTTAAAAGGAGTGAGTCAATGCGAGTCATATCAGGAACATATGGTGGACGACGCTTAAAGAGTTTAGCAGGGGCTAATACACGTCCCACCACAGATAAAGTGAAAGAATCGATCTTCAATATGATCGGTCCTTACTTCGACGGAGAAACAGTCTTAGACCTATTTTCTGGTAGTGGCGGGTTAGCTATCGAAGCAGTTTCTCGTGGCTGTGGGCATGCCTTTTGTGTAGACAAAAATTACCAAGCGCTAAAAATAATCCAAGAAAACATTAAAGTAACAAAAGAGCCAGAAAAATTCACCACGTTAAAACTTGATGCGGACAAAGCCATCGAAAAGCTGGCAAATGATCAGCAAAAATTTGATTATTTATTTCTTGACCCACCATATGCCAAACAAAAAATTCTTGACCAAATAATCAAAATGACGGAGCTGGACCTTTTTAATGATTCGGCAGTTATTGTATGTGAAACTGATAAAACAGTGGAATTACCAGAAAAGATTGCTGATTTTACGCAAATCAGAAAACAAACGTATGGTATTTCAACTGTGACTATCTACAGAAAAGAGGAAGACCTATGAAAAAAGCCTTGTTTCCAGGCAGCTTTGATCCGTTCACGAATGGGCATTTAGATATGGTCGAACGAGCAGCAAAAATGTTTGATGAGGTCATCATTGGGGTATTTGTGAATACGTCAAAAAAACATCTATTTACCGTTGATGAAAAAGTTACATTGATTACTCAAGCTGTTCGTCATCTTCCGAATGTTAAAGTGTACCACCAGGAAAATCAATTAACAGTCGAGATTGCGAATGAATTAGCTGTTCAAACCATCATTCGTGGTATCCGTAGTGTAAAGGATTTTGAATATGAACGGGATATTGCTCAAATGAACCATCATTTAAATCAAGAAATCGAGACGGTCTTTTTATTGGCTAAACAAGAATATAGTCACGTTAGTTCTAGTTTATTAAAAGAAGTCTTACACTTTGGGGGAGATGTCAGTGACTATCTTCCATCAGTAATCAACGAAGCGTTAGCTGGAAAGCGTGAAAATGATGGACTTTAAAAGATGGTTAAAGACAATTCTTGTCATTTTTTTAGGGATATTTATTATTGGGTTCGTGGTAATTCCACTTCCTTTTTATGTGGAAGCACCAGGAGCAACCATCAATTTGAAAGAGCTGATTACCGTCAATGGGAAAAAGGACAAAGATTCAGGTTCCTTTTCATTAACTTCAGTGGGCATCCGTCGAGCAACTGGTTTTACAGCAGTCAAAGCCAAGCTAGCACCGTTTGAAGATTTGATTAGCGCTGAGGAGTTGACTGGCGGGGCGACTAGCGAAGAATACAATCAAATCCAACAATATTATATGGAGTCTTCCCAAAATGCAGCGATTGAGCAAGCACTAAAATTGGCAGGGCGCTCTTACCAGATGGAATTTAAAGGTGTCTATGTCATGAGTGTCGAGAAGAATTCCAATTTCTATGGAAAATTAGCAGTTGGTGATACAGTCACAAAAGTTGATGGACAAACCTTTAAAAGTGCAGAAGCATTTATGAAGTATGTCAAAAGTAAAAAAGTCGGCGATACGGTCACGATCACCTATCTCCGAGATGGCAAAGAAAACGAAACTTCAGGTAAATTGATCGAACTGCCAACGGATAATAAAGCAGGGATTGGGATTACTTTAACCGATCATACGAGTATCAAGTCGGATACAGATGTAATGATTAATTCAGGATCAATCGGAGGGCCGTCTGCTGGTTTGATGTTTACCCTGGAAATCTATGAACAATTGACCGGTAAAAATCTTCGTCAAGGGAAAGAAATTGCTGGTACTGGAACGATCAATAGCGACGGTGAAGTTGGGCGAATTGGTGGTATTGATAAAAAAGTGGCTAGTGCAGACAAAGCTGGCGTTGAAATATTCTTTGCACCGGATGATCCAATCTCAGATGAAATCAAGAAGAAACATCCAGAAATCAAAACCAATTACGAAGAAGCCAAAGCTGCTGCGAAAGAATTGAACTCTTCAATGAAAATTGTACCAGTGAAAACCGTCCAAGATGCCCTTGATTATTTAGAAAAGATGAACTAAAGATTCATTATAAATCGTTTTGTTTCAACAACATTTTTTTATCGTTGTTCATGAAACGGTTTTTGAACGAATAAATAGACAGACAAAATTTCCTTTAAGATTGATGTTTTCAATGACTCAGCCTTAGCGGAAAGCTTGTCTGTCTCTTTTTTATAGAGAAACTAAAATGAATAGAAACTAGCCATGAAGGGATCTATGTGTATGAGGTAAGCTTTTTATATTCGTTTGATCAGTAAAGGTAAAGTTATTTTTAACTGCGTCAGTTGATAAAGAGTTTAAACTTATTATGGAAAAATTTTTGGTGAAATGAAAAAATAGGAAATAAAGTGAAGATGTATGATATAATCGAAGGACAGAAAAATGAATACAGTAAGATGATCAGATCGTTCTAAGTCAGTGTTTTTTTACTGATTCCCTAGTAAAAACTACGTTGGCACACAGCTTTTAATTTTTACATTTATCCGATTCATTGGGTATTCTGAAAATAGAGGAAAGAGCTGGAGAATTTTATTCTTGAAATCTATTTAAAACCAACTACCACTTTTATTTTGTGATCAAGTCCTGTTTGTTTTTCTAAATTTACTTGGAGAGGATTAATGATGAGAAAAAAAGCGATTCTAATTATAATGATTCAATTAGTGATTTATGTTAGCTCAATCATAGGTGCGTTTATGAATAGAGGAGTTATTACAAATTGGCCTTTTTTACTTTTGTTATTCGGAATATGTATCGGTAATTTTGTGCCAATCGAGTATCGGACTAGTTTCAATTCTACTGATCCTGGGATTATTCTAAAAAATCATACAAGACGGTTAGAAAACATTATTTACATGATCGTTACATGTCTCGTAATCGTACTAGTTACCTATCTGGATATGGTATAACGACTAGTTTAGACAATGGAATATTTTGTCCGTAAAAAAATATCTTATAAAATCTATGTAAACTAGCTCACGATTATTCATGAGGAAAAGCGAGTCTTTGACATATTTAGGATAGTTGAACACTTGGAAAGTTGATGTAGTTGAGGCATTGCTCTTTGGCATAGTGAGAATAATTGTACATAGCCGCTAGAGAGACAGTGGCAAAGATATCGGATTTAGGATTACTTAGGTCGGGTACATGCTCAAAAAAATCAAGGAAGAGCTTCGCTAAGAGTGTGAACTTGAAACTATTTTTCAAAAACGGATAGAAAAATAGATAAACATCAAAGTCAGTAAAAGTGATTTTGATGGTTTTTGCTAGGTAATGAAAAGAGAAATATAGACCCTATGTCAACGCCTATTCCTGAAATGTTTAAAGGTATGAAAGATTCATTTTTCATAAAAATAATTGTCCCAAAAGTAGGTTTATTTTCATGTAGAAAAATGGTTTGACGTATTTAATCATGAAGAGAAAAAACTTCTTCATAATTTAATGAAAGGAAACCAATCGGAAAATTGTCACAATGAGCGAAGAATGGAAAAACAAACGAAAGCGTTTCTATAGTTCCAACTTTTCTTCACCAAAATTTGTGATCGGAGGGATCTTTGGCGTCATAGGAGTCATCATCCTTGGTGGAATGATGGTTCATTTTTTCAGTCAATCAAGTAAAAAGGATCAACTATTTTTGACAAACCAATCGATTGAAGCTCCGGAAAAGAACAGTTCTGAAACGAAACCAATTGATGAAACGGTGAGTACATCGACTAGGTCAGTGATTTATGTCGATGTGAAAGGAGCGGTGAAACAACCTGGAATGTACGCTTTTGTGGCAGAAGATCGGGTATTTGATGTTATTCAAAAAGCAGGTGGGCTGACGGAATCAGCTGACGAGAAACAGATCAACTTTGCAGCAAAAATAACGGATCAACAAATGCTGTACGTTCCTGAAGTAGGCGAAGAAATTCCAGAAAGCTCAAATGCTAGTCTAGCGACGGTAGATTCAGCGGACACAAACCCAGATCGAGTGCATCTTAATACCGCTAATCTTTCGCAATTGCAACAAATACCGGGGATCGGTGAAAAAAAAGCCCGAGAAATTATTCAGTATAGACAAGATAATGGATCGTTCAAAAGTATTGACGAGCTTCAAGAAATAGACGGAATTGGTCAGAAGACAGTTGAAAAAATCAAAAACTTCGTTACAATTACTATAGAATAAACGATAGAGGTGGCTAATATGAGCAATGAACGGATTCCTTGGGACCAATATTTTATGGCTCAAGCAGTATTATTATCATTGAGAAGTACTTGTACACGATTAGAAGTCGGCGCAACTTTAGTAAGAGAAAAACGGATCATTGCTGGAGGCTACAATGGCGCTGTTAGTGGGGATGTTCATTGCATTGATGAAGGCTGTTATATCGTCGATGGTCATTGCTTGCGAACGATCCATGCGGAAATGAATGCTTTATTACAATGTGCAAAACTAGGCATACCTACGGAGGGCGCAGAGATTTACGTGACTCATTTCCCTTGTTTAGCTTGTACAAAAGCCTTATTACAAGCAGGAATCAAAAAAATCAACTATTTACATGATTATCGAAATGATCCGTATGCACAATCATTGATCGAACAATTAGGTGCAACTGTTCATCAAGTATCATTGGATTCTACTCACTTTTCTAAACTCCAAAAAGAATTATCAGGAGAACATGTTTAGTAGATTTTGTGATCAAACACAGAATCGATTCATTTTTCCAGCGATTTCTTCGATTTTTATTTGTTTGTTTTATTATACAGACAGATGGCATTATCGTTTGATTTTCGCTGGATTTTTTTTGTTTTTTTTACGGAAAGAAAATAAACAAATTATTGGTTTAAGTCTCATTTGTAGTACGCTGGTTTTATTTTCTTGCTGGCTTAAAGAAACAAAACCAATCGATGATCAAAGGACGTTGGAACGTATCATGGTCGCCTCAGACACAGTGAAAATGAATGGAGATTTAGTGACTTTTATTGGGCACACAACGGACAAGCAAAAGATTTCTTGCAGCTATTATGCCAAATCTGAACAAGAAAGAAATTCTTTTCTTGTTCTTAGACATGAAGCGATTGAATTAATTGTAGTCGGGGATTACCAAGAAACTTCCAAACAAAGGAATCCTTATGGGTTTGATCAAAAAAAGTATGACCAAATACATCGGATCAAAGGACGCTTTCAGATACGCCAGATCAAAGAACATTTAAATCGTAATGCTTGGCAGAATATGCTGAGCAGAACACGAGGAAGGTTTATTACGTTTATTCAAGAACACTTTAGTCACAAGGTGAGTGTCTATATGAATGCTTTGATCTTTGGCTATAAAGATAGTCAGTTTTTAGCATCAGAAGACACATATAAAGAAACTGGCTTACTTCATTTATTCAGTTTGTCAGGCATGCACATCCAAACTTACTTAGGTTGGCTCTATTATCTGTTTCGCAGAGGAGGGATGACATTAACTGCTAGTTATCTCCCACTAGCTGGGGGGACTTTGGGGTATTTTAGCTTATCTGGGGGCTCTGTGTCAGTGAAAAGAGCGGGGCTGTCATTCTTATTGAAATTAGGACTAAAACTCCTCAATGTCAAATTTTCTTCTTTCGATCATTATTCGATTATTTTATGGATACTTTTGCTGATCGAGCCGCTTTGTCTTTTCCAAGTAGAGGGCCAGCTAAGTTTAGGAATGAGCTTCTTCTTTCTTTTGTTGTCTCGCCCAACCACTAAGTTTCAAAAGTTCACTACTATCGTGTTATTTAGTATCGGCATCATGCCACTGACAGCTTGGCATTTTTATGAGTGGCCACTATTAGGGAGTATGTTGACTCTTCTTTTTGCTCCTGTTTTTAAGAAAGTATTTCTTCCTTGTTTGACGTTTTTATTTGTTTTTGGCAGGGTATTACCTCCAAGTGTTAGCGAGTTGCTTAATTCTTTTTTAGTCCATTTCGAGAGCTTACTAGATTCGTTGAGATTTGCCAATCTAGTGATTGGGCGACCGAATGGCTGGTTGTTAATATTTAGTTTAGGCTTTCTTTTATGGCTTATAGAGAAAAAGCAACATGAACCATTTCAATGCGTGACAGCTGCACTCCTTGTGCCCATTATTCTCATTTTTGGTCGTTTTCTTCAATTCGGAAGTAGTATCACTTTCAACGACGTAGGGCAAGGAGACAGTATTCTTTTTAAAGCGCCGTTTTTAAAAGAAATCGTTATGATTGATACTGGTGGAAAATTGGGTTTTCAAAAAGAAGCTTGGCAAGAGCGAAGGGTTAGACCACCTGCAGAGTTCAATCTTGTCCCATTTTTAAAAGGAAATGGCATCCGACACATCAATAAACTGATATTGACGCATGACGATATCGATCATGTGGGAGAAATTACGACATTAGCAAAACATTTCAAGATCGATACGATTTATATTGGTTGGGGAGCTGGCAAAAGTACCTGGCTCCATACGCAGTTGCAGAAATTGGAAAAAGCAGGAACTACTATTTGTGAAGTCAGGCAGGGTGATTGGATCAAAGGTTATTTTGATTTTTTTGTGTTGTCTCCGATTACCCAGGGGAAGGGGGAGAATGAAGATTCAATTGGCTTGTCAGTGACTCATCAATCCTGTCGTTTTCTCTTTTTAGGTGATTTAGATCAGCATGCAGAAGAAAAGATCGGAAACGCTTATCCAGATTTAAAAGCGGATGTGATCAAATTAGGACATCATGGCAGCCGCACATCTAGTCATCCACAGTTCATTTCGCAATTAGAAGCAACCTATGGTGTTTTATCCTGTGGCGTGAATAATTTATTTGGTCATCCTCATGAAGACGTACTAGCGACGTTAAAGCAGAATAAAGTCACTCCTTTGCGTACCGACCGTCAAGGCGCAATTACTTTTAAATGGCATCCCTTTTGGTATCCAGAGGGGAAGATCCACACAATGATAGACTAGCAATTCCCAGCTACTCATGGTAGGATAAATTTGAAAGTGGTGAACGAAATGAGTATTCAAGCAGATTTACAAAAAATCCGTAAAGAAAAGCTTGCGCCTTGTTATTTGATTCTAGGTACTGAAAAATATTTACAGGATCAGGTAAGAGCAGAAATCCAGAAAAAAATTCAAATCGATAGTCAAGATGACTTGAATTTCTTAAGTTTTGATATGGGGAATGCTAGTATTGATGAGGTGGTTGCTGAGGCAGAGACTTTGCCATTTTTTGGTGATCAACGCCTAGTATTTGTAGAAAATCCCTACTTTTTAACAGCTGAAAAAGTGAATAATGGGATTGAACAAAATACGGATCTACTGATTGATTATTTAAAAGAACCTTTAGAATCAACAGTTTTAGTGTTTTTTGCTCCCTATGAGAAATTAGATGAGCGAAAAAAAGTAACGAAACAATTAAAAAAAGCTGCTGTGACCATCAATGTTCAGCAATTGAATGAAAAAGAAGTACGTCAGTATTTATTGAATACACTGGAAAATGCACCGTTTCAAATGGACCGTAAAGCGATTGATCTGTTTTTAAGGTTAACGGATCTCGATCTATCAAAAATGATGAGGGAATTGAATAAATTACTATTGTATGGGCAACAACAAGAACTGATCACTGTTAAAGAAGTGGAACAGTTAGTCCCTAAAACCTTGGAACATAATCTTTTTGATATGACACAATATATTCTTTCCGGGAAAACAGAACAAGCGCTGCGGTTGTTTGAAGACTTAATTACCCAAGGAGAAGAAACCATTAAGATCAATGCCATCTTGCTTTCACAAATACGTTTGTTTTTACAGACCAAGTTTTTGATGAAAATCGGTTATCAGCAGGCTAATATTGCTGAGACTTTAAAGATACATCCTTACCGTGTAAAATTGGCGATGCAAGAGGTACGTAAATTTGATGAAAAGATCCTAAGGCGTTTATTTGACGATCTGGTTGAAATGGATTACCAAATCAAAAGTGGTAAAATCGAAAAAGAATTAAGCTTTCAATTATTTGTCTTACGAACAGGTCAGCTTTTGAAGAGTTAAAAAGAAGAGAAAAACAATCGAAATAAATCCAAAAAGAACGCTTGAAACGATGATGTTTTGAGCGTTTTTTAGACATCAATTGTTTTAGAGTAGGAAGTGCTGAGTCAGCCGCAGCTGGTTTACTAATAAAAAGAATGGAAAGAAACCCAACAGAAGGGAGATCGAATAGACTGTTTGAGACAAAATAAAAAAACCGGCCGTAGCCGATTTCCTTATTTAGCGATTTTTTTGCTTAAACGAGATTTGTCGCGGTTAGCTTTGTTTTTATGAATTAGACCTTTTGTTTCAGCCATATCAATAGCTTTAACAGCTTCTTTATATAACGCATCTACGTTTTCAGCACCTGAAGCTACAGCATCTTCAAATTTTTTGATTGCAGTACGCATAGCGCTTGTTTGAGATGAATTTTTAACGTTCGCATTTTCGCTTGTACGAACACGTTTGATTGCAGATTCAATGTTTGGCATTAGTTTCACCTCCGATAAATTAAGTTCTTACGCGTGTTACCGCATAATTCAACATTCATTATTATACCTAAATGAAGTAATCTTTGCAATATGAACATGACAAGTTTTTTTCCTTAACACTAAAAGAAACTTAATTCTAGGCTCTACTAGCATTGAAAGAGAAGGAAAATGGGCAAATAAAAAACGCTATTGTGGGAGACAATAGCGTTCAACCAAAGCAGATAAATTTATCTTTTTAAACAAAATTTGAATGGGACTGTTTGGTACTCGAACATTATATAACAAAGCGAACCGTTTGCAAAGCTTTTTTTGAAAAGGGATACGTTCCTTGTAGACTAAGCAATCATAACGATACCATTCTTTAGTTATTTTATAACCGTTAACCGTTGGTGTGTCTAAATTTATTCCGGAGTCCCAATAATTTTAATGTATTCATCAATATTTTTGATCATCATTTTTTTGATGACTAATTGATTGCGGCGGTTCCATTTTCCACTGACTTCTAATACATATTTATTTAAAGGGAGCCGAAGAATATATTTTGCCAAGTAACGATCTTTCAACAGACCGTTGATGACACGATCTTCCAGTTGAAGATTTAAGCCAGTCAACATCATAGGTTGTTCTTGTAAGACATACGTATCAATTAAAAGACCTTCAAAGGTTTCCATGAGCGTTTTCCTTTCTATATATAAAGCATAATAGCGAATGATTAAAAATATAAGTGATGCTATCTTGTGTTCTAGTATAACAAAAAATGAAAGGAGGAGCCAAAAAGAAATGAGGATTATTTAATAATATTTTAGGAAACATAAAAGGAGGTAAGTGGTGTAGGGGTAAGAGGAAGAGGTAGGAACATTAAAAACATACTTGATGAAACTCACGCAACTTTTATCAAGTAGATTCCATAAGTAAAGATAAATGAAAAAACAATAAACCCGATAGATAAAGTTTGTTTACTCCATCTATCGGGTTTACTTTTTTCACGATCAATTAAAGTAGGTATTGAACACATTTTGGATCAGATCTGGAAATAAAAGATAAGCTAGTCCTAAAATCAATACGATCGCTAATAAAAACCAACCAACCGTGCCGATAAAGTATTTTAATTTTTCTAACATGTGATCACCTCGGAATAAGTATATCACGAACGATTCGATTCAGAGGACTCAAAACACTTTATCTGTGATCGATTTTTTCATTTACTTAAAGAAAATAATTGCAAGAGACAATAGGTAATACCAGAAGCAATGACTGGACCAGCAGCGATCCCTTTTAAGAAAACGACTCCGAGAATTGTTCCAAAAACCAATGCAACAGTAATCTGCGGGTCTGAAGCAATCAAACCGACTCCTTTGGAAGAAAGGACGGCTACTAGACCACCACAAAACACAGCAATCCAACCGATGGGTGATTTAAAGGCATCTAGTAAATCTTTTAAGCCAATCTCGCCAGTAGCGATTGGAACTAAAATAGCAGCTGTGATGATGGTGACTCCTAGATTAATTCCTTTGCCTTGAAGCCAAGTAAGAAACACTTTCGATGTCGGTATCAATTTGACTAGTAATATAAAACCTGTAGCGATGATCAAGCTTTGATTTTTAGCAAGCAGGGCAACAAGCATGATCAATCCAAGAAAAATCCAACTTTCCATAAAAAAAGAACCTCACTTTCCTGCCATCAATCATATCATTTTTTCAACGGTTACAAAAGTGAGGTTCATCAGAGTGGAAAAACTAGATAGAGTGGTGATTCGGCTGTAAGGGACAGCCAGTGCAACGTGATTTTTTGGAAGTATCTTCAGGTAAGGGTTTCAATAAACGTAACCCATTTAAGATAACCAAGATCGTGCTTCCTTCATGACCAATCACGCCAAGAGGTAAATTTAAAAATTGCAGAAAGTTAGAAAGGATCAGTAAACAAATCACTGTAAGAGAAAAAATAATATTTTGCTTAATGATTTTCTTCATTCTTAGTGAAAGACGGTGGGCATAACTTAATTTTTGCAAGTCATTTTTTACCAAGACGATATCAGCAATTTCCATAGCGACATCCGTTCCTTGTCCCATGGCTACTCCTAGTGAAGCAGTTGCAAGAGCTGGGGCATCATTGACACCATCACCAACCATTGCTGTGACAGCATACTTTTCTTTTTGCTGTTGTGCATAGTGTGTTTTATCCGATGGCGTGCAGTCAGCCAGTAAGTGTTGAACACCAATTTTCTCTGCAATAGCTGCAGCAGTCCCTTGGTTATCTCCAGTGATCATGCTGGTATCAATTTGCTGGTTATTGAAATAGTCAATGACTTGTTGGGCATTTTCTTTCGGCACATCTAATAAGCCGATGAGTGCTATCAATTGATTGTCTTTGGTTAAAACAATCACTGTCTTTCCCTGTTGTTCGAGTAAATGAATTTTATCAAGAAGTTCTTTTTCAGCTATCGACGTTTTTTCTGGTTCCCATTTACCTACAATCCACTGAGCTTCTTGGTAAACTGTTCGTAAACCAAACCCCGTGATTTCTTCGATTGGTAATTTTTGGATGTCTTTTGGTATAGCAATGTCAAAATGTGTTACGATTGCTTGAGCTAAGGGGTGCGTTGTTTTTTGTTCCATTGAAACTAAGATTTGTTGCGCCAGATTCTGATCTTTTACAAAATAGCTATCAGTTACTATCGGTTTACCTTTCGTTAAAGTTCCGGTTTTATCAAAGGCAATTGCTTTTAAATCAGCTAATTGTTCTAAATGGAGTCCACCTTTGATCAGCATACCGTTGCGGGCAGCGTTAGAAAGGGCTGCTAGTGTTGCAGGTGTCGCAGAGGCAACCAACGCACAAGGAGAGGCGACAACCAGTAAAACCATTCCCCGATAAAAACTTTCTTGAAAACTCCAGCCAAAAATGAAATATGAAACAAGAATCATTAATGGAACAACGACTAACACACCTTTAACGTAGGTATTTTCAATACGAGAGATAAAAGAAGCGGTCTTTGTAGGGGTGCTTTGTGCTTTTTCAACCAGCTGGATGATTTTAGCGAAAACGGTCTCATCACTTTTTTTAGTCACCTGTAGGATCAAAGGATTCCCTCGATTGATCGTTCCTGCAAATAACTCATCATGAGGAACTTTTTCAACTGGTACAGATTCACCACTCAATGTTGCTTCATCAACCGTTGCTTGTTGACTTTCTAAATAGCCGTCAATTGGGATCGTTCCACCTTTTGGGACAAATACCCGATCATTGATCTTAAGATCAGTTACAGCTATTTCTTCTAATTCTTCGTTTGCAGTTAAACGTTGTGCTTTTCGTGGCTGTAGATTCATTAAAGCGGTAATTTCTTGCTGACTTTTACTGGTCGTATATTCTTCGAGAGCGCCACTTAAACAGAAAATAAACGTAAGCATCGCACCTTCTAAAAAATCACCGATTAAACAAGCGCCAATTGCTGCCAAGGCCATCAATAAGTCAACATTCAATGTGTTTTCCTGCCAGAGTTCGGTCAACCCTTCACGAGTCTGCTTGAAACCACCGAATGAGATGGCTCCTAAATAAAAGATGATACTTAGAAAAGGCACAAAAGATTGAGTAGCCAAACCTAAAATTATAAGTAATAAACAACCGATTGTCGGGATAAATGTCTGTATTAAACGAGTCATATTTGTTTCCTCCTTTACAAAATCAATATACCACACGAAAATTCTAATTGATAATAAAAATCGCTAAATGAGAACGATAATAGTTATCATTTAGAATAACGCGTTTTTGGAAAGGGGATAATTAGAATAAATATAAAAAAACACCGTAATCATACGGTGCTTTGACTTCGTTTTATTCAGTTACATTGCGATAAACCAGTAACCAATCAAAATGATCCCTAAAATGATACGATACCAACCAAAAATTGTAAAGTCGTTTTTCTTCAAATAACTTAACAAGAATTTGATGGCTAAAACGGAGACAATAAATGATACGAGGGTTCCAACGAGTAAAATAATCGTTTCTTCCATTTTAAAGGAGTTTCCTTCAGCTAGATACTTCACGATTTTTAAACCACTGGCACCAAACATCACTGGGATACCAAGGAAAAATGAAAATTCTGTTGCTACAAATCGAGAAGCACCAATCAAAATGGCTCCGAGGATCGTAGCTCCTGAACGAGAAGTTCCAGGAACTAACGCTAATACTTGGAATAATCCAACCAGTAACGCCGCTTGATAAGTAAAATCGTTTAAGGTTGTCCAACGTGGTGTTTTTGTCTTGTTTCTTTTTTCCACAACAATGAATGCAATCCCATAAACGATTAAGACGATCGCAACTGGTAGAAATTTATGAAAATGTTCTTCTAACCAATCATCTAAAGGTAATCCAATAATAATTGCTGGAATACAAGCGACTACGACTTTGAACCATAATGTCCAAGTATCTTTTTTCTCAATAGTGGTTTTGCTTGGAGAAAAGGGATTTAATTTATGAAAATATAAAACGACGACTGCTAAAATAGCACCTAATTGAATAACGACGTTGAACATCGACATAAACTGTGTGCTAGCGTCTAGCTTGATAAACTGATCTGCTAGGATCAAGTGACCAGTACTACTGATCGGCAACCACTCGGTAATCCCTTCGATAATTCCTAAGATAGCTGCTTTGATGATATTTGCAAAAAACATACGGACCTTCCTTCCCAAATAAAATACAGTATTAAGTATACCGTTCTTTCTAATGAAAACCAAATGCTTTCTTGATGTTAAGAAAAACTTGAGAAATAGCAAGAGGGTATAAGAAAGCGAGTACTCAAGTGAGTACTCGCAAACCAGTGTTTGATAACAGAATGATTATAAGAAAGAATCCCGCGAGTGTTTTTTTCCCTGCTCAATGTAACTAGTATCGTTGATTCCTTCAATTGAAAAATTGCCTTTTTCATACGTCACTTTTGTCACGCTGCCATTTAATAAGCCTGCTCGAACAGGTTGATGTACGTCAATTAGACTGAGTAAAAAGCCAATCGTCAACCCATGAGAAACAACTAGGACGTTGCCACCACCATTTTTTTCGCAATGGTGCGCAATGTCTTCAAATCCTGACCATACACGATTTTTTAAAGTATCGTAGGTCTCAGCCCAGCCAGCGGTATCCAGGTTATAAATAGCATTAGCAATTTGTTCAAAAGTTACGTCCGTCGTGAACATCTCATCATAAGTTTTGAAGTTTAATACTCGGGGGATAACTCCCCACATTTCCATGTCATAGCCACCTTCTAAGGAGCCAAAACACCATTCACGAATCCTTTGATCGATAAAGTAAGGGATATCTTTTCCTTTGGCATGTTCACTGAGGATGATACGTGCCGTTTCAATAGCACGACCACTATCGCTAGAATAAGCAAAAGAAAAATCAACGTCTTTCAATCCTTTTCCAAGATAGTGGATTCCTTCTTGGCCTTGTTTGGTGAGTGGTGTGTCACACCAACCTTGGACACGTTCAATCGTATTGAACATCGTTTTTCCGTGTCTGACGATGTAAAGAGTGGTTTTAGTCATATTTACAGCCTCCAATCGATTTGTTAGTTAAGCATTAAAGAAAGGGTTGGTTCTTTTTTCATGTTCAATGGTCGTAGCATCTCCATGCCCAGGATAAACGGCAAATTCATCTGGCAACACAAACAGCTGGGTTTGAATACTGTGTAGCAGCTGTTCCAGATTTCCAGTATATAGATCGGTTCGACCGATACTGCCTTTAAATAGTGCATCACCTGATACGACAAAATCATCAAAGATAAAGCTGACACTTCCAATCGAATGGCCAGGTGTAGGGACGACCCGAAATGTCATATTCCCTAGACGATAGGTTTTCATTTCAAATTCATATTCAGCAGGTGAAACAATGATATTCGCAATGTCATCATGTCTTCCCAAACCAGAAAGATTCAATATCGGATCGCCTAACCAACTTTGTTCTAATGGACTAACATATACAGGGATCTGATAAAACTGACGAAGTTCTTCGACGGCTCCGATATGGTCATAGTGGGTATGTGTTAGTAAAATCGCTACGGGTTGTTGTTGCGTTTTTTCGATTTGCGTTTTGATTTTTGCTGCATCTTCACCAGGATCAATAATCAGTAAAGCTTCATCGTTATAAACCAAATAACAATTTTCTTCGATCATCCCAGTTTTGATTTGTTCAATATGCATAAAGAGTTCCTCCTGATCGCTTACTTAATTCTAGTATAACTCAATTGATAAGATGAAACAAAAGACCCTACTTGAGGAATGGTCCACGGTGAATCTAAATCGAATTGAATGAATAATAAATGAATTAATTGAATTAATTGAATATAGTAGAGCTGAGTCATGTTTTTTTGTAGCCGAGTTTTCTTGCTTCCTAAATGAACCACTTATTTCAATGACAAGATGTAAAATAAAAGTATTGAGAGATTTTAAACAAGAGGACAGAAAATTCTCACTTCTTTTTAATAAGTTGGTGTTAGAGTGAGCTCATCCAAAAATCCTAATTCTATATCCTATTCGAGCTTGCGACAGTGATGTCCAACTCTGAAAAACAAAGGGAAGCATCCGAAAATGCAAAAAGCTATTTTCGGATGTTTTACTTTACTTTCAAGTGAACGATGATGAATGTAAAGGGAGAGAGATATCTGAATAATGTAAACAAATCTATAGCTTTGTAAACATACTTATGAAAGGAAAAAGTGAGTAAATAGTAGTATTTCTTTCATTTGCTGAGGTTTATAAATCGGTAAATGAATAAGAACAATTTTTGTATTTTGCGATTCTTTTCTTTTTCAGGTAAGCTTATAGTCAAAGGAGTGGGAGTGGTGAAGCAATCAAAAATATCGGTACGTAACCTTGTTGAATTTATCTTAAGGCGTGGCAGTATCGACAATCGTAAAAAAAGTAACCATACCGCACTGGAAGGTGCCAAGATCCATCGGAAGCTTCAAAAAGATGCTGGAGAAGACTATGAAAAAGAAGTCTTTTTAAAGACGACTGTCCACTTCGAGGAATACCAGCTAATCATAGAAGGGCGAGCAGATGGCGTGTTCCAAAAAGAAGGCATCTATTATATTGATGAAATAAAAACTTCGGAACCGAGGTATGAAGACTTAGAAAAAGAACAAATTGAATTATTTTTCCATCAAGCAAGAACCTATGCTTATATTTATTGTCATGAACATGATTTAAAAGAAATTAATTTGCAACTAACTTATTATCAAACTACTGAAGGAATCATTACCCGAAAAGTTGAGCATCAAACCATCGAACAATTAAATGAGTTTTTTAAAAAACTTACAGATGACTATAAAGAATGGCTGATTTTTCAAGAGAATTGGCGTACCGTTCGAAATGCTTCTTTGATGGCTTTGAAATTCCCCTATGACAACTACCGTAAAGGTCAAAGAGAGTTAGCAGTCGCTGCCTATAAAACGATTCGTACAAAACAAAAATTATTCGTCGAAGCACCGACAGGAACTGGAAAAACAGTTTCTACACTGTTCCCCGCTTTGAAAGCAATAGGAGAAGAAGAGGGAGAACGCATTTTTTATTTAACGGCTAAAACAATCACGAGACAAGTCGCTGAAGATGCTTTGGAGGCGTTAAAAGATGTGGGTGCTGAGACCAAAAGTGTGACTTTGACAGCCAAAGATAAGATTTGTTTTTTAGACGAAACAACATGTAATCCAGATCAATGTCCGTATGCCAACGGGTATTACAATCGGATCAATGAAGGATTATGGGATTTATTGAATCATGAAAATCAAATCACCAGAGAAGTTATTGAAACCTATGCGAAGAAACATACGCTATGTCCTTTTGAGTTGTCGCTAGATGTGAGTTTATGGTGTGATGTGATTATTGGGGATTATAATTATTTGTTTGATCCGACTGTTTATTTACGACGTTTTTTTGAAGGCGAAAAAAATGAGGATCATCTTTTTCTGATTGATGAAGCCCATAATTTGGTCAGTCGTTCCCGAGAGATGTACTCCGCAAAACTTTCATATCGAAGCGCTAGAAACGTCTATGCACTTATTCCAAAAGAATTTAAAAAGTTAAGACGACGTTTTAATAAGTTACTTAAAGCGTTCGATCAGATCCAGGAAATTTCAAATGAAGATGGGTGGACCTACCACCATCAAAAAGCACCCGCGGACACATTGGTTAATGCTGGTTATCAATTGAGTGAGCACATCCAAGAGTGGTTGGCAGAGTATCCTGAACATGCCATTCAAGAGACTTTACTCCCCTTTTATTTTGACTTACTTCACTTTTTGAAAATCAGTGAATTTTACGATGATCATTATGAAACAACTGTAGAGAAAACTTATCAAGATTTCATCATCAAAGCATTTTGCATCGATCCTAGTGATTTTTTAGAACAATCGTTAGCTAAGGGGAGAAGTAGTATCTTATTTTCCGCTAGTTTTTCGCCATTGTCTTATTACCAAGAAACGCTAGGAGGAAAAGAGAGCTTAGCTTATCGCTTGCCAAGTCCTTTTCCAGAAGAAAACCAAAAAGTGCTGATCACAAATTATTTAGAAACAACCTATCGTAAACGAGAAGAGAACATGCCTCGATTGATTGAAACGATCCAACATTTTACAAAAGAAAAGATCGGAAATTACTTGATATTTTTCCCCTCTTACCAATATTTGGATCAGGCAGTGACAGCCTTTCAAGAGAAACATCCAGATGTTAAGGTGCTGATTCAAGATACCATGATGAGTGAAATTGAGAGAGAAACATTTTTGAAGCAGTTTCAAATTGATCCAGACGAAACCTTACTAGCTTTTTGTGTGTTAGGCGGAATCTTTTCAGAAGGGATCGATTTAAAAGGAACCCGATTAATTGGCAGTATGATCGTTGGCGTTGGATTACCACAAATGAACCATGAGCAGGAGTTGATCAAAGAATATTATGACGAAAAAGATCAGCTGGGATTTGCTTATGCGTACCAATTACCTGGTATGAATAAAGTCTTACAAGCAGCGGGGCGTGTCATTAGAGATGCCAGTGATCAGGGAATCGTCTTGTTAGCAGATCAGCGTTTTACTCGGTTGGATTATCGCCAATTATTTCCAAGACATTGGCAGTCAGCGACCACTGTTAGAAACCTATCTGAACTCACAAAAGAAATCACCGATTTTTGGCACAAAAGTAAATCATTGGAGATGTGAAATTACTCTAGCGCTAGTAGTTTAAAATTAAAAACACCTGAATCAACCACAAACGACTGGTAGATTCAGGTGTCTTATCTGTTCAAGCGCGTATTTGATCAATTGTTTCATTGTCTGACAAGTAAAGCTATCTGTTAACGATAGTTAGTAAACTGAAGTTCGATTGGCAGATCTAATTTTCGCAATAAAGCAATCACCGCTTGAAGGTCATCACGGTTTTTTCCAGTTACACGAATTTGATCTTCTTGAATCTGGGTTTTTACTTTAATCTTTGAATTTTTGATCTCAGTTGTGATTTTCTTGGCATTTTCCCGATCAATGCCATTGATAAGTTCAGCGGATTGGCGTGCTTTTCCTCCAAGGGCATGCTCTGATTCAGAGAAATGGATATTTTTGATTGGAACATTTCGTTTGTTTAATTTACTGAACAAGACATCTTTGATTTGTTCGATCTTGAAATCATCGTCACTGAGAATGGTTAATTTATTGTTATCAAATTTGATATCAATAGTCGAATCTTTAAAATCAAAACGGTTGGTTAATTCTTTTATTGTTTGCTGGATCGCATTTCTGACTTCCTCGATTGTGACCTCTGAAACAATGTCAAAACTTGCATCTTTTGCCATAGTGATCCTCCTGATTTGTTTTTATTTTATTGTATCATAGTCAAATGATTGTGTTGAAGCTTTACTAAAATTATTCTCATTTATGATTCAAGTATTTTAATTTAATTCATAACCTGTTATTCTTACAATTGGAATAACTTTGAAAGGAAGAGGTGCTTGTGAGTAAGATTATGACAGTGTATCAAAGAAATGAAATATTAAAAAAGATTGTGGTTATCTTAGTCACCGGATTGACCGCAGCGGTTGCCTTAAATTATTTTTTGATTCCAGCAAACGTCTTTTCCGCAGGGATGAATGGGATTGCCCAAATCATTGCCTCGTTATTATCTGACTGGCTCCACGTAAAAGTGGACACAGGTGCCTTTATCTTTATTTTGAATATCCCTGTCTTTATTCTAGGGTTCTTGAAAGTAGGCAGACGAGCAACGATTTTAAGTTTTGTCAATGTAGTAGCCGTATCGGTAGCAACTACCTTACTTCCCACTGGGCAGGTGACGGACAATATTTTAATGAATGCCTTAGTCGGCGGTGTTTTGTTAGGTGTTGGTGTAGGGATCTCACTTAAAATGGGGTTTACAACTGGAGGAATGGATATTATTTCTTTAGTCCTTTCACAAACTACAGGGAAAACCGTTGGAAATTATATGTTGATGTTAAATGGTTTGATCGTGGTGATTGCGGGCTTTCTTTTTAACTGGGAGAGTGCGCTCTATACGATTATCTCTATCTATGCCATGACCCAAGTGATTGATGCGATTCATACAAGTCATCAAAAAGTGACCGCCATGATTGTGACGGTTAAACCAGATGAAGTGACCGCAGCGATCGCTCAAAATATGGTTCGAGGAATGACCCTCTTACCATCAATCGGTGGCTATTCTAAAAAAGAAGGTAAAACGATCATGATGGTGATCACTCGTTATGAAATGTATGATTTAGATCAAATCGTCCATGAAATCGACGAAGATGCTTTTATCAATATTTTACCAACGCATTCGGTATTTGGCCGTTTTGCTAATGAAAGCGAACAAAATCTTTACCGTTCTACGGGTGTCTTTCCCGAAATAAAGAAAACTCCTTCAAAAACTAAAAAACAATAATTGATTTAAATAAGTCAGAAGAATTTTCTGTTTTCAACCTGCTAAATGAGAATAGAACCTCTCGATTCTCATTTACAAATGAGCAAAAAAAGAGTATGATAAATGAAAATTGCATGAAGGAGTGCTGCAAGATGAGCGAAGCAAACCAAAAATGGTCTGCAGAAGAAGTCAACGAAATCAAGGAACGAATCTTAGCTGCCTTAGAAATGGTCATCGACCCTGAACTAGGGATCGATATCGTCAACCTAGGCTTGATCTATGAAATCGAATTTGATCCAGAAAACGGAGAAACAGTCATTAAAATGACCTTAACAACCATGGGTTGCCCGTTAGCTGATATCCTAACTGAATCAATCCACGACGCCTTAAAAGAAGTGCCAGAAGTAACTAAGGCAGAAGTCAAACTAGTTTGGTATCCAGCCTGGACGACCGATAAGATGAGTCGCTATGCACGAATTGCACTTGGTATCAGATAATTTTGACACGGGTTTCATATTCAACGAGTAAACAACTTTTAAACTCCTTTATCAACTTTTAGAAAAAGTTGGTGAGGGAGTTTTTGTTTTGTAAAAATTGATGCTGGATGAAGTAAAATTGTCAAAATATGAATAAATGATAACGACTTTTATCCCTTTCTCTTTTTCTATTCAAATCGCATCTCGAAATTCTTTATAAATTATACTTAATAAATTAAGTTGTGTTTTATTTTTAACAATGTTAAACTTTGTTTAATTATATTTATGTTTTGTTGGGAGGTTAATGAATGGAATGGTTTTTTAATTTAGAACCTGAGGAACAAGTATTTATTAAGAAATTTTTGTTGGCATCAGGTTCCTTAAAGCAGTTAGCAAAAGAGTATGAAGTTAGTTACCCAACAGTAAGATTAAGGTTAGATAGATTAATTGAAAAAATAAAACTTTTTGATATAAAGCAAGAAGATTCTTTTGAAGTATCAATGATGCAACTCGTGATTAACGAAAAAATAAGTTTAGACGTAGCAAAAGAAATTATAAAAAAACATAGGGAGAGTATAGATGAATAATATAATACAACTTCTATTTATTGCTGGTGTGATTGGGTTTCAAACCTTAAGTGGTTATATAGGGAATAAATATATGGGAGCGATCTTACCAGTGATTTTCAGTGGTTTAGTTGTTTTTATCGTTTTGACAGGTCATTTAAATCTAACATTTAGAAATATATTAATGCCTATTGTTGGTTTGATTACATTGATCTGTATTTATGAAGGCGGAAAAGAATCAAAGAAAAAAAAGACAATAAAAGAAATGGAAAAAATGAAAGCAAAGGATATCTTGAATCAATAATGAGTTATTGGCTGATACACTAACTTAAACTCTTTTAACAGCTTTTAGTAAAAGCTGATAGAAGAGTTTTTTTCTATGTAAAATATTCAGATAGCTGATGTACTGAAATGTTGTCCAATAAAAGATGAAGGAAAGCTTGACCCACATAAGAAAGAGTTATAGAAGGAGCCGTAGAAGTCCCAAAATTTATAGATTTCACACTATCTAACATTCTAAGCAAACGCACAAAACAGTTTTTTAGTAAGCGTTTTCTGTTCCTGGTTTTCATGATATACTATTTTTAAGTCAATCAAAAGGAGAATGAACATGAGAAAACAACGAGGTAGCTACTCGATATAGTGGAATGGATAGACCTATATCGAGTATGCTTTATCCAATCGACTATATCGCCGTCAACGATTATAAAATCATAATGACTGGAGCGATAAAAGATGATGGACCAATTAAAAAAAGAGTGGCTTAAAAGTGAGGAACAACAGAAAAATTTTACTGGCTGGGATTTTTCCTATTTAGATGGGAAATGGTCGTGTGAAGAGCCTCCGTGGGATTACCGAGAGCTTGTTTTAAATTATTTAACTCCAACTATGTCTCTATTAGATATGGGAACAGGTGGAGGTGAATTGTTACAAACATTTAACCATCCTTATGAACAGACAGCAGTAACGGAAGGGTATCCGCCTAATTACCAGCTATTATTACAAACCCTTGCCCCTCAAGGTGTAACCGTAAAATTTGTGGGGGAAGAGGACGTATTGGATTTTCCAGATGATTCATTTGATCTAGTGATCAATTCTCATGAATCTTTTGCAGTAACTGAAGTGAAGCGTGTCTTGAAAGCGGATGGGTTATTTATTTCTCAACAAGTAGGAGATTTCAACGGGTTGAATTTGGCTTCTCGTTTGATGCCAGAAGTAAGGAAAAAATGTTTTGATTTTCATCTTTCCCTAGTGAAAGCAGAACTAGAACAGCACCATTTTGATCTTTTGTTTTGTGACGAAGCCTATTTGAATCAACAATTCTTTGATATGGATAGTTTGATCTTTTATGTACGGACGATTGAATGGGAGTACCCAGGATTTACAGTTGAGAAAAATTTCAAAGAGTTATTGGGACTTTATGAAGAGTTGAAACGACATGGTGCGATTTATAATTTGCAACATCGTTTTGCTTTTGTTGCTCGTAATACAAAATAATGAACACATAAAAGTTACTACAAATCATTTTGAAATTCCTTATGGTGAGCAGGTGATTTAGCAAAAAAGAGGGGGTGCGTTATATGCGACCAAAATCAAAAGATGAATTGCTTGAAAAAGCAAACAGCCAATTCGATGATTTATGGAAATTAATTAACGGTATGAGTGAGGAAGATCGCAAGCAATCCTTTCAATTTAGTGAAGAGTTTTTGGCGAAAAAAAAGGAAGCACATTGGCGACGAGACAAAGACTTAAAAGATGTATTGATCCATTTATACGAATGGCATCAACTATTGTTACGATGGCTTGAAAGCAACTTTAACGGAGAAGAAAGAAATTTCTTGCCTGAACCGTATAATTGGCGAACCTACGGGAAGATGAATGAAGAGTTTGTAGAAAAGCATCAAACAACTTCTTTAGTGGAAGCTGAAAACTATTTGAAAAAAAGCCATGAGCAAGTAATGAAAAAATTAGACGCCTTGAGTAATGAAGAGTTATTCCAGAAAAAGCAATTTGCATGGGTGGGGAATACCACATTAGGTAGTTATTTCATTTCTGCAACTGCCAGTCACTACGAATGGGCGATGAAGAAGTTAAAACAATCTCAAAAAAATAAATGAATAGAATCAATAAAAAAGCGAAGATCCTAAAGAGGGATCTTCGCTTTTTAAACAAGCTATTTTATATTAGTACCAACCGTTTGCTTCCCAGAAAGATTTAGCTGCTTCCCATGAGCCGTAACGAGAAGATACGTATTGTTCAGCAACTCGTTCTTGGTTTGCTGCTGAATAGTCACCATTTAAGTAAGAAGAATCTAATTGGTAACGTCCGATGTAACGACCGTTTGTTGCTGTATAAGAACCGCTAGATTCTTTTTGAGCGATCCATTCTTTCGCTGAGCTTGTGTTTGTTGTCGCTGGTGTTGCTTGTGCCGCTGTTTGCGTTGCTTGAGCAACTGGTTGAGCAGGTGCTGCTTGTTGAACTTTTTCTTGCTTCACTGGTTGTTCAGCCACTGTTTTTGTTTGAGCAGGCGCTTGGTAAGCTGTTTGTGTTGTTGCTGCTTGTTCGCCTGTTGGGATTGTTAATTGTTGACCTGAATAAATCAAGTTGATGTTTGAGATTGAATTTTTTTCTGCAATAGTTTGGATCAAGGAGTTATCACCAACGTATTTTTGAGAAATCGTTGATAGCGTATCACCTGATTGAACGGTATAAGCTTCGTCCGCATGTGCAGATGTTCCCATAAAGAATAGTGCGCCGGCAGTCAAAGTTGTTCCTAATAGTAATGTTTTAAGTGATTTCATGTAAGATCTCCTTCATAAATTTAAAAATAGTTTTGTTGTGTCCAACGAGGAATACTTTACCATGGGAAAATATTTCATAGGTAAAAGCTCTATGACACTTTGTAACAAAGATACGTTTTTTGTAACAAACAGATTATCATAAAATGTGAAAAACAATGAGAAAACCGTCATAAACGTTTAAAATAAACCACTAACAAGGACAATTGATGAGAAAAATAAACACTAGAAACAAGTAAAAAAAAGCTACATTTTTTGAAAATAAATACGAAATAATTGAAAACAGCGTAATTTTTTTTAAATTTAGCATGTGATGTTACAATAATAGAAACAAGGAGGCGATAACATGAGTAAGAGATATCAAAAAATAATGGTAGCTGTCGATGGGTCTAAGCAATCAGAACAAGCTTTTTTGGAAGCGCTAGATTTAGCGAAAGATAATGAAGCCGAATTATTTATCGTTTCGATCATCAATAAAGTAGAGTTGACACATAGCGCCTACGCATTTTCAAAAATCTATGCAGAAGAAAAACAGAAGATAGAAGTCGAAATGTTAAAAAAGATCCATGATGCGAAAGAATATGGGATCAATGACATCCATGCTATTGTTGAAACGGGTGACCCACGTAACTTGATTGGGACGGTGTTTCCACAACAAGAAGCGATCGATTTGATTGTCATGGGGGCTACTGGTAAAGGAGCAATCCAACAAGCTTTAGTCGGCTCTACAGCATCTTATGTTGTTACTCATGCGCCCTGCAGTGTGTTAGTGGTCAAATAAGGAGGGGAAAGAATGGTACGTCCACAAGAGGTTACAGCTCCTAAAGAAAAAATAGAAATCCTCAAAATTTTAGAAGATGGTACGCAGACGAAAAAAGGTTATTCTGTTGCTTTAGTGAAATGGTCAGGCAAAACAGCGATTGCCTTACGCTGGGATGGTGATAGTCTGCAGGAGAAAGGATTTCCTGTCACTGTAAATGGGTACCATCCAGCTTGATTCGTTTTGCCAGATCGATTAACAGATCTTTATAGTAGAGACTATCGGGAGTACCAAGAGTCGATCCGATTTATCACGTCAAGTGATCAAAAAGAATAGCTTTTGTGCTGCGGAAGAAAGTTCATTGTGTGAAAGAATCGTAAACATTCAACATTGAGACAACCTTTTATATCAATAGGTTCCTAATAACTGAAGTAGGTGAAAAGATGAGTGCTGGTGATGTATTGAATGAAGTCAAGCAACTATGTAAAGAAAAGAAGTACGAAGAAGCAAAAATTTTGATTGAATCAAATAAAGAATTGCTAGAGGACAAATTTTCTGTTGCCCAACAGTTTATTGATTTAAAACAAGCATCAATCCTTGAACGGTTCAAATCTTTCTTTGGTGTAAATGAATGATCAAAAATGAGTGTGAAAAAGTGGTTGCTCACTTTTTTCACACTCATTTTTTGTTCGATTGTTCACAATCTATACACACACTAATCTTGTTTATTTAATAAATAAAATATCCAAAGTATCAGTATAATGACTGAAATAACTAAACTAATGACATGTCTAATTAAGACAGAAGGGATTTCCCAATGGCGGAAAGAAAAGATTTGATAAGTAAAATAGATGCTTGGAAGAGAAACAAGTAAAACAGATAGTTTCTTTTTTGTCCAATTTATGTAATAGAAAAGAATACTTAGCATGATGAAAAATGGAATGTAAAAAACAAGCTGACCAATCGCAATCACGAGAGTGCCTCCCAGAATAATAATGATATCTGATACAAAATAACATTTTGTATCAAATGATGCAAGTATTTCTTTAATTGATAACCAAGAAGGACATACAAAGGTTTTTGATTAACAAGAAGTTTCTTGCTATAATTGATCCGAAAGAAAGGATGAAATTTTCATGGATCAAGTAATGTTAGAAGTCGATTTACATTTAGTAAACAATATACGTGTGATTTACTATGTGGTCAGTAATAGTGTAGAAAAAAGAGTACTGATGAATAAAATCAATGGTATTCTGACGAAAAAAGGTGTACACCAATTCAGCAGTAGCGAAGACAATTATTATAGTATACCTGTTGAAAAAGTTTTATATACAACGGTAAATGTCAGAACAGACCTAGATACAAAAGTAGATCATGAACCAATTTTTACTACGTATTGATTGTGACGGAGGAGAACAATGAATCCATACGAAGCACTTATCCAAGAATTGATTGACGGAAAAATTGAAAAAATTGAGGTCAAAAGAGAAGAGGTCATGCTTTTTCGTGAAGCGTGGCTAAAATTAGAGAATCGTAAATATGTCGTAGGTAAGGCATTATTGAACGGGAATGTAGTTTATCATTATGATCCAACTAGGCTGTATTAATTACAAGAAATTAATCATATGGCAAAATTGTTGCTCATGATTTTATCATTAAAAAAAACGCTTGAAATGGTTTTAGCCGTTTTGAGCGTTTTTTAATATTGAGCATTATTTAGAACAAGGGTGAGCAAAAGCTTTTGTGCCAAAGTCGGAGAAAAATCTCCAACTAGAGGCGGATGATGCCGTTTATTTTTATGGATATAATGAAATAAAAATAGGAGGTAGAAAAATGAAAGTAGTAAAAGTAGTTATTGGAACGGTATTATTTGCAGGAGTCGCATTAGTTGGCTTGAAGTTTTATACGCAAAACGCCCACGATGAGATGGCAGGTGTGGTAGACCAATTAAATCCGTTGGTAACAAAAGGAGAGGTATACGTCAAGACGAAAAAACCAGATGAAGTCAATTCATATGGAACAGCGACTTATATCCAAAAAGCTGCCGATCAAAAGGGACATAAACGAACGATTGAATTTACAGGTTTATCTATTTTAAAAGAAGGACATTATTTAAAGATCATTAATAAGGGCGCTCACGTCGAGTCATATGAAGAAGTTGACAAAAAAGAAGTACCTAAAAAAGCATTAGCTATCATTGGATAAATATAATTTTATTATGTAAACTTAAAGAGAATATAAAAAAACCAATCAGAAACTCAGTTTCTGATTGGTTTTTTTATTGGGATGGTAGGGTTCGAACCTGCAATTGCTTGATTCAGAGTCAAGTGCCTTACCAGTTTGGCTACATCCCAATCAAACAATTTGATCATAGCATGACACAAGAAAAATGCAAGTGATCACGCTTTATCCAACTTTTCTTTGACAATGATCATACGTTTTTCTAACTTTCTGATTAATGCAGATGGAAGTGGGATCAAATTGGCAATCGATAATGTATTAGAAAGTAACTGAAATTCTTTTAGTGGAGCATCGATGATTCGATAGATCGTTGCCAAACGTTCGATGTATTCAAAATGTGTATAGTTTGTTTGTGAGATTAAAAATTTCAATAAATCAATCGCTTTTGCATAATCTTTCTCAGAATAATAGGCTAATGCTTGACGATAAAGTTTGATCTGTAACTCATTGAGTGAAACTGGGCTATAGCGATCCGTCCATTCCTTGACGGAAACTTTGGTTGGTGTATGACCATTTACATCACGAACGAAAATAATCGGAATTTCATTAGGATCTATTCTTTTATGAATTTTTTCCATTTCCCTCAATCCTTTCCATCATATTTAGCTAGAGTATAATGTATTTTTTATAAAAATACTAGCTTTTCTCTAAAGTCAACATTTGACCACCCATTGAGGTGAAAATTGCCTCAAAATCTTTGATTGCTACGGGTCTATTTTTTTCTCCATAAGGATCATTTACATAAATATTGTCATTGTCATAACCAGTAACTACACAGGCATGGTTTAATGGTGTCACTTTTACTTGCCCATTGTTTGTTTGCCAAGTAACAAAATCAGTATCAGTAGGCACTTGGAAATCTAAAGTAACGGAGGCCCACACAGGCTTTCCTTGTTGTAAAGCTTTCTTAATGTCATTGATTGTTGCATCGGTTTTTGGAAGAGTATGATAATCTGTTTTTACGATTGTCTGTGCCAACGAAGCGATAGGCGGGACATAGACGCCCATTGCCCAATCTCCACCGCTGATGTCCCCAACAAACCCTTCATTAGGATCGCCATGTGTACCATCAGCATTAAAAACAGGAACGTAATTCAATTGTTGAGCTAACTGGTTTTTAGAAGTCTCGTAACCATAATAAGAAAGCAGCATGGACAGTGAAGTAACTTCACAGCCATTTCCTAACGCTGGCTCGGTGAATTGGCTTTCCAAGGGGACATCAAGTAAAACTTGTTTTTTAGCATAACTACTCACTTTTTCAGTATCCTTTCCAACATTGTGTGAATGGTGAAAATAAGTGGTGGCAGAAAAAATAACGAATAATAGGACTGCCAAGAATAATATTTTTTTACCAATGAATCTTTTCATAATAATTCCCCTTTTTTCTGATATTTACATATTATAATGCTTTTTTTTAAAAATAAAATAAAAAATTTGACATGTTGTTTTCCAAATTTAAAATAAGAAGACAAAAGTCCTGAAAAATCACAGGATCAATAGCCGAATAATTTTTTTTAAATTGAAAAAAATGTTTCGATTTATTGATAGTTTTTAATTGTGAAAACGAAAACAGTACGCTATAATGCCAGTAAGGTCGAAATAAATCGCAGGTCAAATAACAAATGTTTTTAGATGATGTTTATTTGAAAGAGCAATTACTGTTTGAAAAAAACAGTTACCTTATAAAAGAGCTTGGTAGTTTAGGAGGATTTTGATGACGGAAGAAATGATTAATTTAGGAGAGCAATATTCATGTAAACCGATTGGGTTTACAAAAGCAGTTATCGGAGAAGTTGTTTCAAAAATGACGAATTGTGCCGTAGTCAAAGTTGCTCAATGCGCAATGGAAGATCAAGAGTTATTAGAAGAAAAAGCAAGTATGGTTGTTGCAAAATACGAAACATTTGAATAAGAAGAAATGATTTTGGACGTACAGTAACGAAATCGGTACTGTATGTCCTTTTGCTTGTAATTTTTATTTCTTTTTCGAGTATTTGGAAAGAGAAAAGAGGTGTAGTTAGATGATTAGTATATTTACTTTACTATTATTTTTATTTGTCTTTGTTATGTGTTTGTTTTTATGGTTGGTACGTCGAGAAATCGTCTATCGAACGGTTAGAAATCGCTGGGTTTACTTAGTCGTGCCTTTTCTGGCTATCTTAGTTCTTTGGTTTACGCTGATTAGTCAACCAACTGCAGATGAATTGGCAAAAGGGGTCTTGTCAGCGCTAATTTTCATCAGCTTTTTGCTAGATAGTCGTGGTATAACAGAAGATGGGCTTGTTCTAAATAGCTTTGATAAAAAAGGTGTTCCTTTTTCTGAGATCAATAAAATCGTTTTGTATCAACCGGAAGGATCTTCCATCATAAAAATGAATTTCTTTCGTAACGGTTGGCGTGGACCCATGCTGAAATTTTCTGTATCAATGGAAGAGTTGGTCACTTTTTTAGCACAGCATTTAAATGATGATGCCGAAATTGATATTATGATTGATTCTGATCAAGAGTAAGTTACTTTAGAATAAGAACAAAGAACGATAGTGAGCGATATATGGGATGAACCTATTTCGGAGTCGCATATATAATAAGAGACTGAGGCAAGTATTAGCTCGGTCTCTTTTTTCTTTGCCTTGCAGACGCTAGATTACACAGCATTTCAAAATAATTCTTCGTATGAGAAAGAGTTTGTTTATTTATTTTTGAATCGTTGCGATCACTTTTATAATAACATTAAAAAAATTGTTCCACTAATTTGATATATATTAGCTCTATTATAATGAAAGGACTTTTAATTTTAATGAAGAGGATGAAACTCAATTTTTTCAAAATTATATTCTCACTATTCATTTTTTCGATCTCTGTTTTAAAAATAAATAGTGAACTTTCTACCATTAGGTTAAGCAAAGTGTTACAAACAATTAGTAATGAATCTATCTTAAAAATTTTCAGTTTGTTTTTAGTAGGTGCTTTAGGCATTTTCATTCTTTGTCTCTACGACTTTGCATTGATCCGAAAACTGAAGACGATGAAAATTTCTAAAATAAAACTATTAAAAATCAGCTGGATTGCCAATTCATTCAATGCAGTTTTGGGATTTGGTGGAATTTTTGGTGCCAGCGTACGTTATAATTTCTATAAAAACTATATTGACCAAAGCAGAGTAAACCAACTAAAAAAAGCGATTTCGCTATTATTGATCTCATCTATTTCTGGTGTGGGCGTATTATCTGCAATGGTGCTGCTAAATGTTTTTCCAGAAAGTCATTTATTAGAGGGAAATGATACGATCAAGATTGGTTTAATTGTCAGTGCTTGTTTGTTGCCTCTATATATCGGCTACATTAGTATCAAACCGCCACTTCCAGCTGCGAGATGGTTAGGTTTACAATTCACGATCGTATCAACGATTGATTATCTCACTTCTGGTATTGTGATGTACGTCGCGTTTCGTTTTCTTAACTTGCAGGTTCAATTCGTTGATATGGAAAGTATTTTTATTTTAGCAACGATTGCTGGAATTATTAGTATGGTACCAGGTGGTTTTGGTGCGTTTGATGTCATTTTCCTTTTAGGCGCTACACAGGAGCTGCAGATAGATAAAGAAGCAGTATTGATGGCGCTGATTCTGTATCGTTTAGCGTATTACTTCATTCCACTATTGTTTGGTTTATTGTTCAGTGTGAGTGAAGTTCAAATGCTGATTAGTCAAAAAATCAGCAATAATCAATTTACGATTCTTACGAAGGAATTTACGACAGTAGTATTTTCGATTACGCAAGCACAGATGAAGCAAATTGGAAGAACGCTCAGCACAGCCATTTTTCTATTTTGTTCATTAACATTTTTATTTGATTCATGCATTTTATTTTTTGAATATGCATATATGGGAATGAAGTCGGCTTTTTTTATTGCGCCAATTTACGTATGTCTGAGCATTTTATTACTGACAGATGTCGTAGGGATTTATAAAGGGGCGATCGATACTTGGAAAATGTTGCGTTTCAAACTGATGTTATTAGCACTTTGTCAGTTTTATCTTTTTTGGGAAGACCAAAGTTTGACAGCCCTCTTATTAACAACGGTATTATTTGTAGATACTCTATTTTATAGGAGATGGTTAGAGGTCGAAGTCATCAAACAAAGTGTTTTAGAAAAATTGATTTGGACTTTAGCGTGTCTCTATGTATTTGATAGTCTAACTGAAATTTTTCCGATATTGCCTAGACAATCATTCTTTATTCTGAGTGGAACGACACTATTATTGCTTTTACTTTCTGGGCTTTGGTCAGTTATACACCGAAGAAGAAAAAGGAAATCATTAAAGCTTGATTTAAAGCTATTAGATGATGCTGAATATCGAAATTTCTTAGAACAAAATGGTGGAAATCACTTAGCTCATTTAGGTTTTTTAAAGGAAAACCGAGTTGCGTGGTGGGAAGATGTTGCAGTGATTTATCAAGAAAATAACCATTATCTCTTTATTTTAGGTGATCCAGTTGGTAAACAAGAAGCCATTTTTCCTTTTTTGAAAACTTTGGTGTCTAAAGCGAATCAATTAGGCAAACGAATTGTTTTTTATCAAGCTTCCACACAGTACCTTAGTTTTTATAATGATCTAAATTGCGAATTTTTCAAGTTAGGAGAAGAAGCAGTCATTGATTTATCTGAGTTTTCACTATCAGGGAAGAAGAAGAGAGGGTTTAGAGCAACATTAAACCAAATGGAAAAACTAGGGTATACGTTTGAAATCATCGAACCGACAATTGTTTCAGAGTCATCAGAAAGCTTGGGCTCAATTTCTTCGGAATTTTCACCAACATCACAGTTATCCCATGATCGTGAACTGTTGTCAGAATTGAAAGAAGTATCTGATCAATGGTTAAGGTCAAAAAATGAGATGACTTTTTCTGTCGGACGATTTGAGAAGGAATATTTAAATTGTGCAGCAGTTGGTATTATAAGAAATCAAGAACAAAAAATTGTTGGCTTTGTTTCCATGATGCCAACTTATACTAATGAGACCATTTCAGTCGACTTGATCCGTTGGTCTATCAGCGAAGAAGTGGCAATGATGGATGCTCTTTATTTATATTCCATCCTATGGGCTAAGGAACAAGGTTATCAAAAATTCAATTTAGGAATGGCTCCGTTCTCTTCTACTTATAAAAACACAATTAATTTAGAGAATACGTTTATTTACAGCGTCTATAATAATACTCAGTATTTGTATTCATTCAAAGGGTTAAGGAAATACAAAGAAAAATACAAGCCTCAGTGGGCTGCAAAATATCTCGTTTACGAAAATAAAACCTGGGTGTTGAAAAACTTATATGCTTGTTATAAATTAATTCATTCAAAATAATAGAAAAAGATGATAGTCGTAACAAAGCCATTAGGAAGAGGTTGAGACAAAAGTGTTTAGTATCAAGAAATAAGAAGGAATTTCCGAAAATTGACAAGGAACACAAAAACTCATTTTATTCGTTTTAGAGATACTAGAAGAGACTGAGACAACTTTTGTCCCAGTCTCTTCTAGTATCTAATTTTTTAAGATCATTAAAGGTATCTCTAAATTTTTTAGTGAAATTTGATAGAATTTATTAATAGGCAAGTCTAATAGAACGCATGAATAGACTATTTTAAGATTTTTATGTAATTAATGTAACAAGTCCTTCTGGTTAAAGGTAGGATAAAAGAAAATTGATAAAGAGCTCAGGGCGACCTTCGCCCCGAGCTCTTTATCTTTAGTAGTTTAATATAGACAGAAATGGTATCACAGAGTGAACATTAAACCATAAGCAGACACTTTTAAGGAGTTGAAAAGCTATTTTAAAAATGTGCACTTATTGTTCAAGTTAAAGCACGCTATTCACAACCATTAAAGTATTGGGCTAAAAGTTGGTTATTACATAGAGGTTTTAGTTAAATACACGGAAACGATCTTTGTCGTTCATATATTCTTTTTCTCCAGCTGGTGTTTCTGGTGAGCCAAACACTAATTGAGAACGTAGTTTCCAATTAGATGGGATGTTCCATTCTTTAGCGACAGCTTCGTCAATTACTGGATTGTAATGTTGCAAGTTAGCTCCTAAACCTTGTTCTGTTAAGGCTACCCATGTATTTGCTGTAGCAATCCCATTTGATTGTTCTGACCAATCTGGGAAGTTGTCAGCATATAATGTAAATTGTTCTTGGAGATTTTTGATGATATCTGTATCTTTAAAGAACAAGACTGTTCCATAGCCTTTTTTGAAGCCAGCTAATTTATTTTGCGTATTTGGAAAAGCTTCAGCAGGTGTCAATGGGCGAAGAGCTTCTTCGGTCATTTCCCATAATTTTTCGTGAGCATCTCCAAAAAGAATGACTGCTCGTGTTGATTGTGCATTAAATGCAGTTGGACTTTCTTTGATTGCTTCTTTGATCAAAGCTGTTAATTCTTCATTTGATAGTGTTACGTTACGTCCTAAATCATAGATAGAACGACGGTTTTGCAAAGTTGTTGTAAATGTTGTCATGGTGAAATCTCCTTTAGTTGCGATCTGCATATTTTATGAGTACAAACGAAGTATATCACCTTACAAAAAGTAAGTGAAATAATATGCTCACAAAAAATAAGTAAATTTTTTAATGAATATTAAAATAATAGAGGTTATTTTAGTTAACGTTTCCATTGTTGTTAAACTAAGTAAAAATCGATCATTTTAAAATAGCAATATATAATTATTAAATATCTGTATATTTTTTATTATCATTTTCCCATTAAATTTTATTCGTTTTTATAGAAAATAAGTATATATTTCTTAAATAAGTTTTTTAGTTAAATTTTTCAGTGAATATTTATAGTATTTTCTGAAAATTTAAAGAATTGGGGTATGGATTATGGAAAATCAACAAGACAAGGGCTTCTTCGGTCAGCCGAAGGGGTTGTCAACATTGTTCTTCACAGAGATGTGGGAACGATTTAGTTATTATGGTATGCGTGCGCTGTTGCTTTACTACATGTACGATACTGTAGCAAACGGTGGACTTGGATTACCTACCGCAACAGCATTAGCAATTATGTCAATTTATGGTTCACTGATTTATATGTCTAGTATCATCGGTGGTTGGGTTTCAGACCGGGTACTAGGTGCAAAAAGAACTGTTTTCTTCGGTGGAATATTTATTATGCTTGGGCATATCGTCTTAGCATTGCCATTTGGTGTTTCCACTTTATTCGTCTCAATGGCTTTGATTATCTTTGGGACAGCCTTTTTGAAACCAAATGTTTCCGGAATGGTTGGACATCTTTATTCAAAAACTGATTTAAGACGAGATGCCGGCTTCTCTATTTTTTATATGGGAATCAACTTAGGTGCGATGTTAGCACCGATCATCGTAGGAACGATCGGACAAGAATACAACTACCATCTTGGCTTCTCATTAGCTGCAATCGGAATGTTCTTTGGACTGTTACAATACGTGATCCAAGGACGTAAAACGTTGGATGGTATAGGAACAGTTGCTCCTAACCCATTAACAGCAGCAGAGCGTAAAAAATTCATTCGTAACTTAGTCATTGCTTTAGTTGTGATTGTAGCAATCTTTGGTGGCGCACAAGTCACTGGGCATTTAACCATTGATTTCTTTGTCAATTCAATTAGTGTTTTAGGTATTCTTTTACCGTTATACTATTTTGTTAAAATGTTAACAGCTAAAAATGTTACAGCAGAGGAAAAACCAAAAGTATGGGCGTATATCCCATTATTTTTAGCAGCGATCATTTTCTGGTCGTTACAAGAACAAGGATCTTCCATCTTAGCTCTGTTTGCACAAGAACGGACACAATCAACATTGTTCGGTATGAATATTCCAGCTAGTTGGTACCAATCATTGAATCCGATTTTCATCTTCGTCTTGACACCAGTATTTGTTACATTGTGGACGAGATTAGGAAAACGACAACCATCAACAGTAGTGAAATTTTCACTAGGACTATTATTTGCTGGGTTATCTTTCTTATTAATGATGTTACCAGGCATGCTTTATGGCACAGATAGTAAAGTAAGTCCAATGTGGTTGATCGGCAGCTTCTTCATTGTCGTAATCGCTGAATTATGCTTATCACCAGTTGGCTTGTCTGCGACAACAAAATTAGCACCTAAAGCTTTTGAATCACAAACCATTGCTATCTGGTTCTTGGCAGATGCTTCTTCACAAGCGATCAATGCACAAATCGCGCGTTTCTATACACCAGGTACTGAATCTGCTTATTTCGGAATTGTCGGTGTCGTAGCAATCGTCGGAGCAGTTGTATTGTTTATGATCAAAGAACCAATCAAAAAATTGATGGGTTCCATTCATTAAATCAAATGAAGTTATAAAAGAAAGCACCAAAGCTAGTGGAAATAACTAGCTTTGGTGCTTTTTTTATATGGATAAGTATAAGAAATAAGTAAAGGATAGCAATTGATGGATGTGAATCGCAAGAAGTAGTCTTAAACTTTTTTTGAGAGGATTTGGTAAAATAATCTCTATAAGCGCAAACAATTAATTTCTAAAAAAATAGGAGAAAGAACAAATGTTCAGTTGTTTTTGGTATAATGAATGAGGAATGAATCTAAGGAATAAGGAGAGGGAAAATGTCTTTACAATTTATTCTCGGGACAGCCCGAAAAGACCACCGTACAGCGTTGATTGATGAATCAGTCGAATGGTTAGCAAAAGATAGCATGCACCAGGTATTTTTCCTTGTACCTAACTATAATAAATTTGAACAAGAACAAGAAATCTTGACAGAGCTGCGTCAAAGAAGTGGCAAAACGTCATTTAGTACAACGAATGTCCAAGTCTTTAGTTTTTATCGTTTAGCGTGGTATTTGTTGCAGCAAACAACGTTATTGTCTGGTAATGAACTTTCAGAATCTGGTTCGGCAATGATCTTGCGACAGATCCTAGAAAAAAATGAAGAAAATTTAACGATTTTTCGGGGAGAAATCAATAAAAAAGGGTTTATTCGCCAGTTGCAAGAATTGCACAATGAATTACGTATTGGAAATATTTCACCTGAAGATCTTGTCTTTTCAGAACTTGCGGATACGGTAAAAGCTGAAAATCAACAGTTGAAAATGAAAGATCTTCAATTGATTTTTACAGCTTTTGAAGAAGAATTGGTCCAACGTGCGCTGCAATCTGAAGATGCTTTGACCATTTTGGCAAATTATTTACAAACGCAAGACATGTCTAAGGTGAAATTTATCGTTAGTGGTTTCACTCGAGTCAATGCGCAAGAATATCAATTGTTACAGGTCATGATGGAAAAGGGACAGCTAGTGATTGATTTGCTTCTTGATCGTTCTTATATCACGGATATGCCTGAAGTGTTGACATTGTTTCATGAAACAGGAAAGCTCTATTTCCAACTGATCAACAGTGCCAAAGAACGAAGAGTGCCGGTTTTAGTGGAAAAATTTGCCCCAGAACATGAAAGACCGCTTGCACTCATGCACTTGCAAAAAATGTGGGAAGAAACTTCTAGCAACAAAAAAAGCCAGCCGCTGAAGGTTGGGCAACAAGAGGCGTTGAGAATTTGGGAAGCAGAGAACGCCACCGAAGAAGTCAGACAACTAGCTGTGGAGATCCGTCGTTTGGTCAGCGAGGAAAATTATCGCTATCGTGACATTCAAGTGTTAACGAAAGATATGGCGTTTTATGGTAACTTGCTACAACCTGTTTTCAAAGAAATGGCGATTCCTTTTTATATTGATGAAGAGCAGTTGATGGAGAATCATCCATTGATCGAATGGATCAATAGTTTATTCGCTTTAGATCGGTATGCCTATCGTTTGAATGATATCATGCGTTTTTTCAAAACTGAATTATTCATTTGTGAAGCGGATGATACACTAGACTTAACCAGTTGGCGTGAGCAAAGAAATCAGTTCCGAGCAAAATTAGATGTCACAGAAAATGTAGCACTTGCTTATAACTATCAAGGTTCATACTGGACGAGAGAAAAAGATTGGCAGTTCGTGTCTTACGATTTTGAAGCAGAACAACTGGAAGATGTTCAAGAATTAGAAAAACGCTCGAATGATATTCGGCACTTCTTCAAAGAGAAAGTCCCAACATTTTTTGACAAGATAAAAAAATGTAAAAATGGACAAGAAGGCGCGACGGTCTTTTATCGTTTTTTGGTGAACAGTGGCGTACAACAACAATTAGTTTTTTGGCGAAATCAAGAAATTGAACGAGGTAATTTAGCAGCAGCCCGAAACCATGAGCAAACATGGGGGGCGTTGATTGATTTACTGGACGAGTATTCGCTCATTTATGGGGAATCTGAATTTGACTGGCATTTGTTTCAGGAAATCATTACCAGCGGGTTAGAAAATTTAAGTTATGGGAAGATTCCTACAGCAATCGACCAAGTACGCATCAACCGCTTGGAACTGGTACGATCAAACCAGGCGAAAGTCACGTTTGCCATTGGCTTGAATGATCAAGTATTTCCTGATCGGCACGAAACGAAAGGCTTGCTTTCTAGTGAGGAAAGGGAAACGTTGAATGCTCGTTTAGCGGAAGAGAAATTTTTATTTGATCCCGCAAAAGAGAACTTGTCTTTTGAACCATTGCAAGCCTACTTGGTGTTTGCTTCAGCCACTCAGCGTCTATACCTCAGTTACGCTCAAAGTTATGATACAAACACGTTGAAAATCTCTCCTTATTTGAAACGAATCATGGAATACTTGATGATCCCAGCTGAAAGAAAAGAGCATTTGGTTTTAGACAGCGATCCGAGTTGTTATATCGGTACGTATCGTAGTGGGATCAATACAATCAATCATATCTATCGTTTAGCAAAGGAAGAGAAGAAAAAAGTTCCGGTGTATTGGCGCCAACTAAGAGAGCAGATCTTGCAATCACAATGGCGAAATTTTGCGTTGCGCATTTTTGAAAGTCAAGAACATCTGAATGTCCCGGTGTCATTACCTAAAAAGATGGCAGAGGAACTCTATGGTAAAGATATTTATACCTCTATTTCCAGATTAGAAAATTTCTATAATTGTGAATATAAATATTTTGTCCAATTTGGTTTGAAACTGAAAGAACGAATGGTCTATGGTTTAACGCCGGCTGCTACAGGTGATTTTTATCATGAATCATTAGATCGTTTCTTTAAATTACTATTTTCAAATCAGATATCGCTAGTAGAAATGACCGATACACAACGTAAAGAGTTTACTGAAAAAGTCTTGCAAGACGTCTTTGGCGAGTTACGCTTTGAAATTTTAGATAGTTCAGCTCGAATGAACTATATTCGTTATCAGTTAGGACAAACGATCCAAAAAGTAGCTTGGGCATTACAAAAGCAAAGTAAAAATACAGGGATGAAGCCCCTTCAAACAGAAATATTGTTTGGCCAAATTGCGGGCGCTCAAGGTATCCCAGGGTTGGAATTACCACTGAATAATGGAGGGAAACTACATGTTCGTGGGAAGATTGATCGTGTGGATGTTGCTGTTGAACAAGCGGATACCTGGCTTAGTGTTGTCGATTATAAATCAAGTGGACGTTCCTTTGATGTTACCGAAGCTTACTACGGGATGGCTATGCAACTGTTGACCTATCTAGACGTGGCGTTGATGGATGCTGTCAAATTGACTGGAAAAGCATTGGTTCGACCAGCTGGTTCCTATTATTTACATGTCCATAATCCGATTTTGTCTGAAGCAAATGAAATTGAAAAAGAGACATTGAAAAAATTCAGTTATGACGGCATCTTTGTCGATGAACCTGAGTTATTGGAAGTATTAGATCATTCACTGGAAGCAAAAGAGAACTCTTTGATTTATCCGATCAAGAAAAATGCGAAAGATGTCTATCAAAAGGGAAGTTTTAGTAAAGAAAAATTCTATACAGAACAGGAACTCCAACTTTTTATGGCGCATAATCGTGCGAATATGCGTTTAGCAGGGGATAAAATCACGTCAGGGGAGATCAAACTTAATCCAGCATACAAAGACAAGGAGCGGCTTGCTTGTCAAATGTGTCCTTTTAGAAGTGTTTGTACGTTTGATGTGATGTTGCAAGAAAACAATTATCACCGTTTAGAAAAATTAAACAAGGAAGAAGCCCTGCGAAGAATAGAAAAAAGGAGTGAGGAAGAATGACCAAAATTCCTTTGAGACCAGAAAACGAACGATTCACTGACGAACAATGGCAAGCCATTTTTGATCAGGGAGATAACTTGCTGGTATCAGCTTCCGCTGGTTCTGGAAAAACCACAGTGCTTGTCCGTCGAGTAATCGAAAAACTAAAAATGGGGTTCAATATTGATGAACTTTTGATCGTGACGTTTACAGAAGCGGCAGCGAAAGAAATGAAAGAACGGATCCAAGAAGCTTTACAAGAAGCAGTCAATAGTGAAAGCGATCCGGCACGCCAACAACATTTCACGAAACAGCTGATTTTATTGCCGAGTGCTAATATTTCTACTTTACATGCTTTTTGTTTAACGGTTATCCGCCGATTCTACTACTTGATCGATATTGATCCAGTTTTTCGGATGTTAACGGATGAGACAGAAACGATCTTAATGAAAGAAGATGTTTGGGATGAATTACGCGAGGCTTGTTATAGCGAAGATCGGGAAGAGTTTTTCCAATTAACAATGAATTTTTCAAATGATCGTTCAGATGATGGATTGACCAATCTGGTTTTCTCTCTTTATGAATTTGCGCGAGCGAATCCTGATCCCAAACGTTGGTTAGATCAATTAGTGGATAACTATCGTTTAGATGATGGATTAGCTCATTCACCATTGTACCAAGAACAATTGCGACCACTTCTACTTACAGATATGGCACAAAGTGTGCAACTTTATGAAGAAATGGTTGGATTAGCGCAAGAAGAAGGTCTGGAAAAAATGTTGGAACAAGTTGCAGGAGAAAAAGAACAAGTCCAACGCATTTATGATCACTTATTACAAGATCAATTGCCGGAAGCCTATACGGGTTTAGAAACATTGACTTTTACTACTTTTAAAAGCAGTCGCAAAGCAGAGCTAAAAGAACGTTCAGCCGAAGTTAAAAATTTAAGAGATCAGGCGAAAAAAATCATTCAGAAAATTGGAAAAACATATTTTCCGATTTCTCCTGAACAATTGACCGAACGGACGAAAAAAGCTGCTGTCCTAGTGGAAGAGCTCACGAGTGTTACCAAACGTTTCATGGATGGCTTTAGCCAACGAAAAAGAGAAAAGGGAGTAGTAGATTTCAATGATTTAGAACATCTTGCCTTGCGAATCTTGACGACTCAAACAGAAGAGTCATGGCTTCCAAGTGAAGCATCAAAGCTTTATCGTAAGCAATTCAAAGAAGTAATGGTCGATGAATACCAAGATATCAATCAGTTGCAAGAAGCTATCCTTTATTGGCTTAGACAGCCTGATCCAACAAACGGCAATTTATTCATGGTTGGGGATGTTAAACAGTCGATTTACTCTTTTCGACTAGCTGATCCTAGTTTGTTTATTGAAAAGTATGAAGCATTTTCAACAGCTGACGGTGGAAGACGGATTATTTTGGCAGAAAACTTTCGTTCTCGTAAGGAAGTCCTGTCATTTACCAATCTAGTGTTCCAACAATTAATGGACCCTGTTGTGGGACAAATCGCTTATGATGATGCTGCACAATTACGATTAGGATTTCCCGATTTCCCCGAAGTCGATCGCTTTGAACCAGAACTATTGATTTACGAAAAAGAAGAAGAGCCAAACAGCGACCTTCCAATTGATGAGAATCTAGAGGACAAAACAGAAGGCGAACTTTTTATGACGGGCTTAAAAATCCGCGAACTGATTGATGAAAAATTCCTGATCTATGATAAAAAAATGAAACAGAATCGTCCTGTCGAATATAAAGATATCGTACTTTTAACACCTACAAAGAAGAATAATCTGACGATTTTAGAGATCTTTAAAACATTGGATATTCCTTTAGAAATGAATGATGCCCAAAATTATTTTCAATCTACTGAACTACGTACGATGATTTCTTTGCTACAATTGATTGATAATCCATATCAAGATATTCCATTGGCAGCCGTTTTACGTTCACCGATCGTAGGACTGATTGAACCAGAACTGGCACAGATCCGTTTAGCTGATCGAACGCATACCTATTATGATGCGGTGCTGGCTTACCAAACAGCAAATCAGAATGAATTAGCTGATAAATTGCGCCATTTCAATGACCAACTCGAATTGTGGCGGGAACTGGCTCGGCGGTCTTCAATCACTGACTTGCTGTGGGAGATCTATTTACAAACCGGTTATTTAGAATATGTAGCAGGTTTACCAGCCGGTGCCCAAAGACAAGCAAATCTTTATGCCTTGGCTGATCGTGCAAAAGCGTATGAACAAAGTTCGTTTAGAGGGTTGTATCAATTCGTTCGCTTCATCGAAAAGATGCAGGAAAAAGACAAAGATTTAGCGGAGCCGGTGATTTCATCCGCCGATAATGCCGTCCGAGTCATGACGATTCATGCAAGTAAAGGCTTAGAATTTCCTATTGTCTTTTTATTAGATATGACCAAACAATTCAATTTGCAAGATTTAAAAAAGCGATATGCTTTTGAAGAAAAACTAGGTGCGGGGATTCGTTATATGGACCCTGATACTCGGGTGTTGTATGATACCTTGCCTTACCAAGCAATCAAATCAGCCAAACAAAATAAGTTATTGTCAGAGGAGATGCGTAAACTCTACGTTGGTTTGACCCGTGCGGAACAAAAATTATTTATTATCGGCTCGTATAAAAATAAAGAAGATACCTTGAAGAATTGGTCAGAAGCTTCTGAACAAACCGAATTAGTCTTAGAACCAACGACTCGATTAAAAGGGAATAGCAGCTTGATGAGCTGGATCGGTCTTAGTTTGATGCGTCACCCATTGATGCAAAACTATTTTACCGAAGCAACCATTCTTTCAGAATTAAAAAACTCTGATAGCCAATTTGCGATTACTTGGATGAATCAACAATCTCTGCTTGAAAAAAGGCAACGTTTAATAGCGCAAGAAAACGATGCTGCCGAAAATAATGACGTGGATCAAACACCACTATCACCTGCTTTGAAAGCACGACTCGATTATCGTTATCCTTTCAAAGAGTCGACACAAACCACAAGTTATCAATCAGTTTCTGAAATTAAACGTTTATTTGAAGATCCAGATGATACGCTTGATGCTAAACTTGTCTGGGAAAGTAATGAAACAAGAGGGTTAAACCGCCAATTCCGTTATACGCAAGATACATTGGCTGAACCACGTTTCTTACAAAAAACGCAACAGGTTTCAGCTGCGGCAATCGGAACTGCAACACACTATTTATTGCAATTGCTGCCATTAGAAATGCCGACTACTGAGTCGATCCAAGCATTGCTAGATGAATTAGTCAAAAAGCGTTTAGTGGATCAAAAGGTAGCCAAAAAAATTGATTTTTCTGCTATTCTTTGGTTTTTTGAAACCGAGCTAGGAAAAGAATTGATCAAGCAAAAAGCGCATGTCAAACGGGAACAACCGTTTTCAATGCTGTTACCTGCAGAACGGGTCTTTGAACAATACCCAAATGAAGAAGATGAATTGCTGATCCATGGGATCGTTGATGGTTATATCGAATTATCCACGACGATTCAATTATATGACTTTAAGACGGATTTCATTTTAGATCGCAACGATGAAACAGCGATTGATGCTGTCATTCAAAAATATCGTGGGCAATTGAATCTCTATCAACAGGCGTTGACAGAATCTTTAGAAAAGCCTGTCACAGATGTCTTTCTTGTCTTATTAAGCGCAAAGAAAATAATAAATATTAATAAATAATAATAATTGAGCAACTAGGACTTACACTTTGTAAGTAATATGCTATACTCTTAGCAAAGAGGTGAGTAAAATGGAGCTAACACAGACAGAGTTCACTTTATGTCCTAAATTTGAAAAGACCTTTTCGATTTTAGGTAAAAAATGGAATGGGCTGATTATTGATGTATTGCTTGAAAATGGTCCGCAACGCTTTGTTGATCTCGCAGCTAAAATACCTATGGTGAGTGATCGGGTTTTAGTTGAACGATTAAAAGAACTTGAAAAAGAAAAAATCATCGCCAGAAACTTCTCATGTAAAGAGTCCAGCCGTTCAGAATATATGTTAACTGAAAAAGGAGCGGATCTTCAAAAGGCCATTGTTCAGTTACAGGTTTGGAGTGAAAAATGGGTGACAGAAGAAGAATGCAGTTGATTTTGGAAGTGAAATCTTGTAAACTGGCATTAGATGAATAGCTAAAGAACGCTGACGAAAAAGAGTAGTTTGGCTAAACCAGTCCAGGGAGATCTGTCATAGACTGTAAGCAGATCCTGAGTTTGAAAAATGAAGTTCACTTTCTGAGTTCGTCTGATTTATTCAGACCGGCAAATGTCGTTAAAAAAGTAAGTGTACGGTTTTGACCGTAAATTAGGATGGTAACGCGAAGACCTCGTTCCTTTGTAGGAATGAGGTCTTTTTTGTATTTGAATTTGAAGGAGGAAATAGGGAATGTCTCTACAAGCCCAATTAGAAAGCTTGAAAGAAGCCACAATCGTTAAAATAGCGACAGCACACGATTTAAAAGAATTAAATCAAATTCGTGTAGAAACTTTAGGAAAAAAAGGACCAATCACCGAAGTTTTACGGGGAATGAAGGATCTAAGTCCTGAAGAACGTCCGAAAGTTGGTAGTTTTGCCAATGAGATTCGTGATCTGTTGACAGCAGAAATTGAACGTAAAAAGCAAGCGTTAGAAGAAGCGGCACTTGCAACAGCTTTAAGCAAAGAAACAATTGATGTGACCTTGCCAGGACGTCAAGTCAAACAAGGAAACCGCCACATCTTGACACAAATCATGGAAGAAATCGAAGACATCTTTGTCGGAATGGGCTACCAAATTGTTGAAGGGTATGAGGTGGAGTCTGATCATTATAATTTTGAGCGAATGAACTTACCAAAAGACCACCCAGCTCGTGATATGCAAGATACTTTTTATATTTCAGAAGAGATCTTGATTCGTACGCATACCTCACCAGTACAAGCACGTACGATGGAAAAACATGACTTTTCAAAAGGTGCACTTCGAATGATCTCACCTGGGAAAGTATTCCGTCGTGATACAGATGATGCTACTCATAGTCACCAATTCCATCAAATTGAAGGATTAGTGATCGATGAAAATATTACGATGGGTGACTTAAAAGGCACGTTAGAAGTCGTAATGAAAAAGATGTTTGGTGAAGAACGTGAGATTCGACTACGTCCTAGTTATTTCCCATTTACTGAACCATCTGTTGAAGTGGATGTCAGCTGTTTCAAATGTGGTGGAGCTGGCTGTAATGTCTGCAAGCACACCGGTTGGATTGAAATCTTAGGAGCTGGGATGGTTCATCCAAATGTATTGAAAATGTCAGGTATCGATCCGGAAAAATACTCTGGTTTTGCTTTTGGCCTTGGCCCAGATCGAGTAGCAATGCTACGTTACGGTGTCAATGATATTCGTAATTTCTATCAAAATGACTTGCGTTTCTTAAGTCAGTTCAAAGGGGAGTAAAAAGCATGTTAGTTTCTTATAAATGGTTAAATAAATATCTTGATTTGTCAGCAGTTACGCCAAAAGAACTAGCTGATAAAATGTCAGTGACTGGGATCGAAGTGGAAGGAATCACGGTTCCTGAAGAAGGCTTAAAAAAAATCGTAGTCGGCGAAGTCAAGGAATGCGTACCACATCCTGATTCCGATCATTTATCGATTTGCCAAGTGGATATCGGTGAAGAAGAACTTTCACAGATCGTTTGTGGCGCGCCTAACGTGAAGGCAGGGATCAAAGTCATCGTTGCTTTACCTAATTCACGGATCGCAGGGAATGTAAAAATCAAAAAAGGGAAAATGCGTGGTCAAGTTTCTAATGGGATGATTTGTGCCTTACAAGAAATTGGCTATCCAGATAGTGTTGTTCCCAAAGAATATGCTGAAGGAATCTACTATCTTCCACAAGAGGCAGTCAATGGAGAGCCCGTCTTTTCTTATTTAGACATGGACGATTCAATTATCGAGTTATCGATTACACCGAATCGCGCAGATGCTTTATCTATGCGAGGAGTAGCATATGAAGTGGGGGCGATTTATCGTCAAACACCTCATTTTGCAGAGGAAGAATTAGTAGAAGCAGCACGTCCGGCAAAAGACAAAATCAAGGTGACAGTCGAAGATCCAGAAGCTGTGCCTGCTTATCAAATTCGAATCATTGAGGGCGTAAAAATCCAATCTAGTCCACAATGGTTACAAAATATCTTGATGAATGAAGGGATTCGACCAATCAACAACGTAGTAGATATCACAAACTACATCTTACTGTTGTTTGGACAACCATTACATGCGTTTGATTATGATCGGCTAGGATCACAAGAAATCGTCGTCCGTCAGGCAAAAGCAACAGAAAAAATCGTTACGTTAGATGGCGAAACACGTGAGTTAACACCGGAAAATCTCGTGATCACTAATGGAGAACAACCAGTCGCTTTAGCAGGTGTGATGGGCGGCTTGGATTCTGAAATCACTGAGACAACGACTACGGTTGCTCTAGAAGCAGCTTTGTTTGATCCAATTTCGATCCGTCGAACAGCGAAACAATTCAATTTAAGAAGTGAATCTTCTGCTCGTTTTGAAAAAGGAATCAATCAAGCAACAGTTGCTGAAGCATGTGACGTTGCTGCTGCAATGATCGTTTCGTTAGCAGGCGGTGAGGTTCTTCAAGGTGCGGTTGCTGGTTCGACTTATCAAGTAGAAGACGTAACAGTAACGATCACTCTCTCACGAATCAATCATTATCTAGGAACTGACTTAACAGTGAAGGAAGTAAATGAGATTTTTGAAGCACTTGGCTTTGGCTATCAAAGTGAAGGGGAAACGTTCACCGTTACTGTTCCTCCTCGTCGCTGGGATATCAAGATTGAAGCGGATATTATTGAAGAAGTCGCTCGTATCTATGGTTATGATCGCTTGCCTTCCACATTACCAAGTGGAGAGACTGTTGCAGGAAGTTTGACCCAAGAGCAAGCAACAACACGCAAGATCCGTACATTACTTGAAGATAGTGGTTTACATGAAGCCATCAGCTATGCTTTGACAACGGAAGAAAAATCTCGTCAATTTACAATCAAAGATTCCTTAGTTACACGTCTTGATTGGCCAATGAGCGAAGACCGTTCTGTCTTACGAATGAACTTGATCAGTGGGTTACTGGATAATGTGAACTATAACGTAGCTAGAAAAAATAGTGATGTCGCTTTTTATGAAGTTGGAAGAGTCTTCTATCAAGAAAACGATCCATTGACTCATTTGCCGCAGGAAGTGAAACATGTTGCTCTTGCATTGACAGGTACTTGGCAAGATAAAAGTTGGCAAACTCAAGCAGAAGTAGTTGACTTCTATACGATCAAAGGTCTTTTAGAAAACTTGTTTGAACAATTAGGAATAGCAACAGAAATTTCTTATCAAGCAACTGATAGTTTGAAAGACATGCATCCAGGAAGAACAGCGGAAATCTATTTAGGTGAAACAGTGATTGGATTTGTTGGACAGGTTCATCCGAATACAGCTAAAGAATACGATGTTCCAGAAACCTATGTTGCAGAATTTGACTTGAGCTCAGTGATCGAAGCTGCTCAAAAAGGGATGACTTTCCATGCGGTGACAAAATTCCCTTCCGTTTCTCGTGACATTGCAATGTTAGTTGCAGAAACAGTAACCAATCAAGAAATCGTAACGGTTATCCAGTCTGCTGCAGGTAAGTTCTTAACAGACATCCAATTGTTTGATGTGTATCAAGGAAAAAATATCGAGGAAGGACATAAGTCAATGGCTTACAGTCTGACATTCGAGAATCCTGAAGCAACGATGACAGATGAAGAAATTAACCGATCAATGACTAAGATCGAAAAAGCACTAAGTGAAACAGTTGGTGCAAATATTCGTTAAACTGTAAAAAAAGACGCCCTCACAAAGAATGAGGACGTCTTTTTTATTCATTAACAAGCCAATCAGTTAAAATAATTGATTCCCATTGCAGTTTTGACTTCTGCTAGAGTTTGAGCAGCGACTTTCGCAGCTGCTTCACTACCGTCTCTTAGGATTGCCATCACAGCGGCTGGATCTTTCGCTAATTCTTCTCTTCTAGCACGAATTGGAGCAAACTCTTCTTCCAAAACATCAATCAAATAGCGTTTGATTTTTACATCACCTAGACCACCACGACGATAATGAGCTTTCATTTCTTCAATTGCGTTTTTGTCTTTTCCAAACACATCAAGATAAGTGAATACCATATTGCCTTCGACTTGACCTGGATCTTCCACGTGGATGTGATTTGGGTCTGTGTACATACTCATTACTTTTTTCTTGACCACATCAGCAGGATCAGAAATATAGATGCCATTACCCAATGACTTGCTCATTTTTCCATTCCCATCGATGCCAGGCAAACGGCCCATTCCTTTTGGTGGGAAAACGCCTTTTGGTTCCACTAAGACGTCGCCATACGTGTGGTTGAAACTTTGAACTATTTCTTGCGTTTGTTCAAGCATTGGTTTTTGATCTTCACCAACAGGAACTAAATTCGCTTTGAAAGCTGTGATATCAGCAGCTTGCGATACAGGATAAATAAAGAATCCAGTTGGGACACCTTCACCAAATTTTTTCTGTTCGATTTCTGTTTTAACTGTAGGATTACGACGGACACGCCCGACGCTGACTAGGTTTAAATAGTACATAGTCAATTCAGCTAATTCTGGTATTTGCGATTGGATAAAAAGCGTTGATTTCGTAGGATCTAATCCAACAGCTAAATAGTCTAAAGCAACTTCAAGTACATTTGAAGAAACCTTCTCAGGGTTTTTAGCGTTATCGGTTAGGGCTTGCATATCTGCAATCATTACAAAAAGTTGATTGTTTTCATCTTTTTGCATTTCTACCCGTGTTTTGAGTGATCCTACATAATGCCCTAAATGTAACTTGCCAGTCGGGCGATCACCTGTTAGAATAATATTTTTCAAAAAAAACACCTCTTTACGATTTGTAAGACTAAGCACTTAATATCTTACCGTTTTTTGGAGGAAGAAACAACCGTTCTAAATCAAAAGACGAACAAATTGCAGAAAAATAGCAGATGTAAGAAGCAAAGGAGAAAAATAACGAAAGAAAGTTTCAAAGAAACTTTACAAAATACGTAAGTTTCAGATATAATATGTTCTATTATATATCTTTAAATGTTTTCTTACTAAATAATAATGGGAGTGTAATGATATGGCAATGATTAAATTTGATAACGTGGAAAAATACTACGGCAAATTCCATGCTTTGAAAAACATAAACCTCGAGTTTGAGAAAGGGGAAGTCGTCGTTGTCATTGGTCCTTCAGGTTCAGGTAAAAGTACAATGTTACGATGTATCAATGGATTAGAAACGATCTCTTCTGGAAGATTGTTAATCAATGATATCGACCTTCAGGACAAAAAAACAAAATTGACTGAAGTCAGAAAAAATGTTGGAATGGTTTTTCAGCATTTTAATCTATATCCTAATAAAACCGTTTTAGAAAACATTACACTTGCACCGATTAAAGTATTAAAGCAAGATCAAGCAAGTGCAGTGAAAAACGCGGAAAAATTCTTAGAAAAAGTCAACATGCTCGACAAAAAAGATTCTTATCCATCTATGTTATCTGGAGGACAACAACAGCGTGTGGCAATTGCCAGAGGTTTGGCGATGAATCCGGAAATGCTGTTATTTGACGAGCCTACATCTGCTTTAGATCCGGAAATGATCGGGGATGTACTTGATGTAATGAAAAAATTAGCTCGTGATGGGATGTCAATGATCGTCGTGACCCATGAAATGGGATTTGCAAAAGAAGTAGCAGATCGGGTTATTTTCATGGCGGATGGCCAAGTATTAGAAGATAGCCGCAATGTAAAAGACTTCTTTGAGAACCCTAAAGAACCTCGGGCACAACAATTTATTAGTAAAGTAATCAATCATTGATAGGAGGAATAAAATGCGTAAGAAAACAATGATTCGTTTGCTTTTCCTTTTGGGTCTGGTCTTTTTGATATTAGCAGGCTGCAAAGGAAAAAGTGTCGCTGAAGAAAATATTCTGGAACGAAGTAAGCAAAACAACACCATAACGTGGGGTGTAAAATACGATACTCGCTTATTTGGGATGATGGATATCAAAAGTAGTACGGTTCAAGGATTTGATATCGATATCGCTAAAGCGATTACGCAAGAGATTCTTGGAAAAGATGGGAAAGCAGAATTTGTGGAAGTTACCTCTAAAACACGGATTCCGCTATTAAAAAATGGAAATATTGATGCGATTATTGCGACAATGACCATTACAGATGAACGAAAAAAGCAAGTTGATTTTTCTGATGTTTATTTTGATGCCGGACAATCTTTATTAGTCAAAAAAGGAAGCCCGATTAAAAGCGTAGATGACTTAAATGCTGAAACAACTGTGCTCGCAGTCAAAGGATCAACTTCTGCAGTAAATATCCGAGAACATGCTCCAGACGCAAAAATTCTTGAACTAGAAAACTATGCCGAAGCGTTTACTGCTTTACAATCAGGACAAGGAGATGCTATGACGACCGATAATGCCATTTTGTTGGGAATGGCTGACGAGAACCCTGACTATACTTTAGCAGGTGGGACGTTTACCAATGAACCTTATGGAATTGCGATCAATAAAGGACAAACAGAATTTTTGGATGCCGTAAATCAAGCGTTAAAAGAACTCATTGCTAACGGCACATATGATCAGATTTACCAAAAATGGTTCCCAGATACCACCCAAGGAAAAGTGAATTAAGGAGGGGAAAGAATGGCTGAGTTGCTGCAAACATATGGATCAACCTTCTTAGAAGGGTTTAAAATCACTATCTATTCAAGTGTGTTAGCTTTATTATTTAGTTTGATTATTGGAACACTGATGGCAATTTTTCAATTGTCAACGAACAAAGTGATCAGTGGACTAGCTAAAGCGTACGTGGAATTTTTTCGAAATATCCCGTTGTTGATTATTGTGATGTTCTTTTATGTCGTCGTTCCGATCTATTGGATTAGTTTCGATGGCTTTCAAGCAGGGACGATCGGTTTGACGATCTATACTTCGGCATTTATTGCAGAAACCGTTCGTTCAGGAATTCAAACAGTGCCAAAAGGGCAAACAGAAGCGGGTTTATCAGCTGGTTTGACCTATGCGCAAACGATGCGGTTTATTATTTTGCCGCAGGCTTTCAAGATCGTCGTACCACCATTAGGAAACCAATTCATTAATCTAGTCAAAAATTCATCGATTTTAGCTATCGTTGCTGGGTTAGATTTAATGTATCAAGGGGACTTAATTGCCAGTGAAACTTTCAACACTTTTGATACCTATATCATCGTGGGTCTTTTTTACTTAGTAATTACATTACCTTTGTCTTACTTGATGACATATTTAGAGAAAAAATGGGCAGTTCGTTCATAGGAAGGGGAGAACAAAATGGATTTTAGTGGTGCTTTTTCATGGATGAATATCCGCTTCTTATTAGAAGGATTAAAAGTGACTGTGGAGGTTTCATTATTTTCAATCATCTTTAGTTTTTTGATTGGCGGGATTTGTGGTGTGGTTCGTTTTGCTAATATACCTTATTTTTCAAAAATACTAGGAATACTAATTGATATTATCAGAAATCTTCCATTGCTATTGATCATTTTCTTTACGTATTTTGCCTTACCACAAATCGGTATCCAAATGAATATTTTTTGGTCAGCCGTAGCAGCATTGACGATTTTTGAATCGGCTATGTTATCAGAAATTTTTCGAGCAGGGTTGAATGCCGTTCCTAAAGGACAAATGGAGGCTGGTCTTTCCACAGGATTGTCTTATGTAGAAACGATGAGAATTGTCGTTTTACCCCAAGCATTTAAATCAATGATCCCAGCAATCGTGAGTCAGCTGATTTCATTGATCAAGGATACATCATTAGCAGTGATCATTTCCTTACCTGAATTGACTCACCAAGCACGAATTGTTTACGGCCAAAATACCAATTATGTATTGCCAATGTTTGTGGCAATGACATTGATGTATTTTGCTGTCTGCTATGCTTTATCCTTACTTTCTTCCTATTTAGAAAAAAGAAAGTACAGCTATTAGTCAAAAACTTAGCATGCTCGTTGTTCAATGAAAATTGTTCAGCGAGTATTTTTATTTGATTCGTCAATGTAAAACTTAGATCGTTTTTCTCTTCAACGATATTGTGAGAGAAAGTAGTCTTAGACAAAGATCAGCTTAAAAACATAGCTTACAGTTTTGTTCGTTCAGGTCATTTAAAAATATGGACTGTCTTGACAGTAGGAAGTATACTAAGTGTCGTTAGGTAAACGTATTGAAATGAGAGGATGCCTAACAGAGTATGTGGTAACTATAATGGATAGAGAAAGAGATGTTGTTAGATGGAAGAGATTATGAATGCTTTTCAAGCAAACCCGATATTTTCTACGGGATGTATTATTTTTATCATAGGTGTGTTAATTTTTTGTTTTGGAAGAAAATTATTTTTCGTTCGTTGGCTATTGGGAGATACCAGTATGTTCGGACAACTATTTTGGGGACTGATTTTATCAGGTATCGGACTAGCAATCATTGTCTATTATCGAATGTAATTGACTAATTGTATACGAATGATCCATTGCTTGCGACAAACAGGAAATGGTAAAAAGAAAGAAGTTTCTGTAAGATTTTCTAGAAATTTAGTACATTTTTTGTGTAAGAGTTCGTTTATTTAGGAAAATGTCAAAAATGAATGAACAAATTGGTCGGTTAGAAAACCAGCTGTTCTGAACGACTGCTAAAGCAAAAAAGGGGAGCTTGCGTGAAGTAGAAGTACGATGTTCTAGTGGTCGATAGATCATTCAATCAACGATTTGTGACAAACAGAAGTGGCTAAATTAAGAATCTTCAATTTTAATCTAGTATAGGCAGTCATCATCCATTCTCTATAAGTGGGTGATGACTGCTTTTTGACAGAATGGTTATCGGATATTAACTCGAAAACCAACATGTTTAGTGATAGAGATATCAGATGCCAAAAAATTCTTTCTGCAGAAATAAAAGTTACTTAGCTACTCCTTTTTTCTGATAGTTTAACAAGGTAGTATATAACTTTTAAAGGAGAGAATAACATGTCAAATGATAAACAAAAAATAGCAGTAATACGGACAGGAAGTCAATATGCTATTGCTCTTCAACTAATCAAGGATCATAAGCTTGTGAGGGGAGAAGCTAATAGTTCGGAAAAGTTAGCAACATTAGGTAAAATTCTTTCTAACTATAAGAGAGATTCTGCAGAAGGGATTATCTTTTATCTTCCGCTTCTTCCAGAAGAGAAAAAACTGTTACGACAAAGGAACATCCAAATGAATAGTGATGATAGAATAGTAGTGGATGATAAAAATAAAACCTTTTATATTAACTACCTTAATCAAAGTATGATTTAAGCAAAAAAGCAGTTTTGTCGAAAGAAACAAAACATGCACTAATTCAAGACCTTGATAAATTCTATTTCGATTCTTTGGACCTTAACAGGTTTACTTCCTTTATTTATGATTTAGCTGTGATCGCTAGAAGAGATGTTCAGACACTTTTGAAGAAGCAAACGCCCAAGATAGAAAAATTAATAAAAAAGGCTAGAGAAGATAAAGCGGTTGATCAAGTGAAACAAAGATTTAAGATGAACAGACACTATACTGAAATTCCCCCAACACTAATGGTGCAATTTCAAGACGAGTTGAAAAAATCTGAATACATAAGCAAAAAGAGGCAAAAAATAGAAATTGTGAAATTAAAAAATGAATATAAGTCTCCAAGTAAACCAAATGAAAGACAGGAATATTTCAAGATGAGTGTAAAAGAATTTCTTGAAAAAGGAAGCTCAGAACAAAGAAGTCTTACGAAAAAAAGAATTGAGCAATTAAAAACATCTGTACTACCAAAGTCACAGGCATATCTAAACAAAAAGGATCAATTTCAAAGATAGTGATCAATAAACTCTAAAAATAATTACATAGTACATGAGCTCGGGTTGTTAATCAGAAAAAAATTGGATGAACGACCCGATTTTTTATAGCTAAATCAAAATGGGATTAAAGAATCAATGAAATATTATGAAAGGAACTGTTATGTATAGGACTACTCAAATACAATTTTTTGATGCATAATTCTTTGAAAATACTATTCTTGACCTTGTATTCTCAGAAACTAAAAGTAGTAACCTAGAATTTTAATCAATTAAATGATATTTAATTACAAAAATTTCTTTTCTCGGAAATAAAAGTTTTTTATGTATTCTTTTTTTCTGATATTTTGATGAAGTAATAATATAAAATTTTAAAGGAGAGAATAACATGCCAAACATGGAACAGAAAAAAGAAACAAATCAAAAAATTGCAAATAATGAAAGCGGACGACCTCGAAATACTTTGTATAATCATGCTACTATAGCTTTTCAACTAATCGAAGAGTGTAAACTTGAGGAGGGTGAACCTGTTAGTTCGGAAACATTAGCAGCAATAGGTGAATTTCTTTCTGAACTTAAAGATGATGTAGCAGAAGGGGTCATCCAACGACTTCCACTTCATCCAGATGAGAGCAAACTCATACAACCAAACAACCGAATAGAGACCCAAAATACAATAGAAGTAACTAGCCAAAATAAAAATTTTTATATTGACTACCTTAAGACAAGGCATAAGATTCACTCAGATACACGTTTGCCGAAGGAAACAAAAGATGCACTAATTGGAGACCTTAATAAATTTAAGTTTAATCCCTTGACTCCTGATACGTGTATAGCATTTATTCATGATCTAAAAATAATCGCTGAACAGGACGCTAAGGAACTTATAGGAAATCAAACGTCAAGAGTGGAAAAATTAATTGAAGAAAGAAAAGAAAATGAAGCGGTTAAGCAAGCGATAGCACGTTTTATGAAGGATAGACACTTTACTAAACTTAACCCCACCATATTGGAGCTATTCATAGATGAGTTGGAGAATAGACCAAGAATAAGCCGAGAGAGACGAGAAAAAGAAATTGAGAAGTTTAAGAGTGAATATAACTATGATGAAAAAGAATATTTTAAGGTAAAAGCAACAGATCAAGTTTCATTA